>NZ_JAMYTP010000003.1:0-358220 GCF_040322515.1 Mesorhizobium sp. M0136 | reverse complement strand
AGAGCTGCTACTCTCTCCCAGCGATTCATTCTCGCCTCTTTGCAATGAAAGTCATAAGACAAGCGCGTCGCATGAGGCCGGTCGAACGCGACGCGCTTTAAGCCGCCATTCCGCCGGCCTGCGTAAGCAGAAACGCCTCGCCGCAGGCTTTGGCCAGATTGCGCACCCGCAAGATGTAACTCTGGCGCTCGGTGACCGAGATTACGCCGCGTGCGTCGAGCAGGTTGAAGACGTGGCTGGCCTTGATGCACTGGTCGTAGGCGGGGAATACCATGCGGTGATACCCCTCCCCCTTGAGAGGAGGGTGGCCCGACGGGCCGGGAGGGGTCGCTCGTGCAGTGCTCGACGCTTGACTTGAGGTGCCTTCTGAGATGACCCCCTCTGCCCGCTCCGCGGGCATCTCCCTCTCAAGGGCGGAGACAGGCGCGCCGGCTTGTAGCAGCGCCTTGCACTCGGCTTCGGCGTCGTCGAAATGGCGCAGCAGCATCGCGGTGTTGGCGAATTCGAAATTGTGGCGCGAATATTCCTGCTCGGCCTGCAGGAAGACGTCGCCGTAGGTCACCTTGTCGGCGCCTTCGCGGCCGTTGAAGTTGAGGTCATAGACATTGTCGACGCCCTGCACATACATGGCCAGCCGCTCCAGCCCGTAAGTGAGCTCGCCCGCTACAGGTGCGCATTCGATGCCGCAGACCTGCTGGAAATAGGTGAACTGCGACACCTCCATGCCGTCGCACCAGCACTCCCAGCCCAGCCCCCAGGCGCCCAGCGTCGGGCTTTCCCAGTCGTCCTCGACGAACCGGATGTCGTGCAGCAGCGGATCGATGCCGATCGCCGCCAGCGAGCCGAGATAAAGCTCCTGCAGATTGGGCGGGTTGGGCTTCAGGATCACCTGGTATTGGTAATAGTGCTGCAGTCGGTTCGGGTTCTCGCCATAGCGGCCGTCCTTGGGGCGGCGCGACGGCTGGACATAGGCCGCGTTCCAGCGTTTTGGGCCGAGCGCGCGCAATGTCGTGGCCGGATGGAATGTGCCGGCGCCGACTTCCATGTCGTAAGGCTGGAGGACGACGCAGCCATAGTCCGCCCAGTAATTATGCAGCGTCAGGATCAGCCCCTGGAACGAGCGGCTGGGATGCATATGGGCAGGGATATCAACGGTCACGGCGGCCTCCGGCGGATGCGGCACCTCGTAGAGTGCCGCTCCGCGACCGTCAAGGCGATGGAGTCATCCCTTCGGGGCGGGCGCCGGCTCGGCCTTCACCTTGGGGGTTTCCTGCGCCGTGTTGGATTCGATCGGCGGCAGGCCCTTCATCAGCTTTTGCTGCAAGGCGGCAAGCACATCCGGGTCCGGCTTCAGGTCGCGGGCCTGGTTCCACTGGAAGGTGGCTTCCAGCTTGCGGCCGACGCGCCAGTAGGCGTCGCCGAGGTGATCGTTGAGCACCGGATCCTCCGGCTTCAACGAAACGGCGCGTTCCATTTCGCGCACCGCGTCGTCGAACTGGCCAAGGCGGTAATAGGCCCAGCCCAGCGAGTCGACGATGTAGCCGTCGCTCGGCCTCAGGTCGACGGCCTTCTGGATCATCGCGAGGCCTTCCTTGAGGTTCATGTTCTTGTCGACCCAGGAATAGCCGAGATAGTTCAGGACCTGCGGCTGGTCGGGGTAGAGCTCCAGCGCCTTGCGGAAATTCGGCTCGGCCTTCGGCCATTCCTTCAGCCGCTCATAGGCGATGCCGCGCTGGTAGAAGATGTTCCAGTTGGCGGCGGTCGGCATCTTCAGCACCTCGACTGCCTTGTCGTAAAGATTGGCGGCGGAGCGGAAATCCTCCTTCGCGGAATAGACGCCGCCGAGCGCCAGATAGGCGCGCATGTCGTCTGGATGCGCATCGACGATGGCCTTGAGGTGAGCGATCGCCTCGTCATTGCGGTCAAGATCGGCAAGGTTGAGGCCAAGCTGCAGGTCCGAAAGCTCCTTCAGCGGCGAGCCGGCGGGAATGCGGCGATAGAGTGCGATGGCGCCCTCGCCGTCTTTCAACTGCTCGGCGACCGCGGCAAGCTGAACGAGCGCCGCGTCGTTGCCGGGCCGCAGCGCCAGGGCATATCGCAGATAGAGCCGCACGAACGGCTCGCCGCCGCCGCGGTTGAGCGCGGTGGCGAGATCGAGCAGGATCTCCGAGGCGCCGTCCGACGGACCAGCAACGAATGGTTCGATCTTTTCGCCCTTGTTGATCTTGTCGCGAAGCGCTGCAATCTCGACCTTGCCGGGCGCAAACGCCTCGGCCTTGTCGAGCACCGACAGCGCCTTGGCCTTGTCGCCTTTGCGGGCGAGGAAAGAGGCGTAGGCCTGCGCGTTGCGCATCCATGTTTCGGGGGCCGCACCGCCAGCGGCCGTGTCTTGCAGGGTGGCGGTGTAGAGCGCATCCGCCCTGTCGGGCAGGCCCGAGACGTCGGCAATCAAGGCACGGTGGAACGACTTGAACGGGCTAAACCAGTCGGGGCCCTGCAGCTTGTCGATGGAAGCCATGGCCTCGCCGGCGTCGCCCTCACCTTGCTTGGCCCAGCCGGTCATGATGCCGGAGATCAGCCGGTCGAGATCGGATTCGAGCGACAGCTTGAGCCAGTATTCGGCCTTGGAGAAATCCTTCTTGTGGAAGGAATCGATGGCCAGCGCCAGGCGCGAGAAGCGCTCGACGTCGGGAACCGCCTTGAGCTTGTCGGCGTAGACCAGGGACTCGTCGAAGCGCCCCTGTGCGATCAGCGACAGCATCAGGCTTTGCTGCAGTCCCGTATCGTTCGGATCGAAGGCGAGCGCCTGCTTGTAGTAGGAAATGGCGCTGTCGAGGTCGTTGTCGCCTTCGGCAATCCGCGCGGCGAGATACGCTCCCGAGAAGGATGTGATCCTGACCGGCTCGGCGGTCTGTCTGGCATGCGCCGGCAAAGCCGAGATCGCCATGCCCGTCGCGATTGCCAGCCCCGTCAGCCAGCGCGCATATCCTTGCCGCATCATATCCCTTTCAGCCAAACGCCATCTCCGCGTCAGCGGGATCGCCGTAGACTCGATCTTTACAGGTAAAGCATGGCCTTTTTGGGGTCACGCTTCAACCCGGCCCGAATTCACAATCGGGTCAAGCAACTAATAAACCATGCCGAAAGAGGTCGCACGACCGCATTGCGACAATCCGGCAATGGGAAACCGGCGTCACGGCCCGGAACTCAGGACGTTTGCGAAAGGCTTGCGTCGAGCGCCTGCATGGCGACGGTGACAAGATCGTGCAGCCGCTTTTTCGGCACGCCGTCGCGTGCCTGCACCGAAAGGCCGTGCATCAGCGTGGCGTAATAATCACCCAACGTCTCGGCGTCGGTACCCGGCTTCAATTCGCCTTCGCGCACCGCTTGCTTCAACCGCTCGACGATCGATGCGGTACGCGCCAGCCGATGCTCCGCCAGCCATTGCTGCACGGCGTCGTTTTCGACGGCGCAATTGGTGGCGGCCGTCACCACCATGCAGCCCTGCGGCTGCCCCGGCCGCGTATAGATTTCGACGGCGTCGCGAAGCATGCGCTCGATGACGCGCCGGACGTTTGGTTCTTCCTGCAGCGCGCGTGTGGCAAAGCCGCCCTCATTGGCCTCGTAAAGTGCCACCGCTTCGCGAAACAGATCCTCCTTCGAGCCGAAGGCGGCATAGATGCGCGCCGATGCGAGGCCAAGCGCCGAAACGAGATCGGCCATCGAGGTGCCCTCGTAGCCACGTCTCCAGAAAGCGTCCCGGGCTTTCTCCAGCGCCTGGTCGCGGTCGAACTCCCTTGGCCTTCCCGCCATTGCGACCTCCAATTTTTGTCAATCAACAAATAATCCGCTTGACTTCGGATTGCAAATCTCAATTCTTTGTCGATCATTAAATAATTGTCGACAAGGAGACCGACATGAGTTCACTGGATCAAGGCGCGCCGCTCGGGGCAATCGCAACGCAAGGGACAACCGGTGTGAAGCGCGGCGCAACGCTGGCGCTGCTCGCCTTCGCGCAGCTCATCATCTCGCTCGACCTCAACATCGTCTTCGTGGCCCTGCCGGAGATCGGCGCCGGCCTCGGATTTTCCGGGCAGACCCTGCAATGGGTGGTGAGCGCCTACACGGTCTTTACCGGCGGCTTCCTGCTGTTCGGCGGCCGGGCCGCCGACCTGATCGGCCAGCGCCGCGTCTTCATCTTCGCACTCTGGCTCTACGCGCTTTCTTCGCTTGTCGGCGGCCTGGCATGGTCACCGGAAATCATCATTGCGGCACGCGCGGTCCAAGGCATCGGCGCCGCATTCCTGTTTCCGGCGACGCTGTCGCTGATCAACCGTCTGTTCGCCGAAGGACCGGAACGCAACCGGGCGCTCGCCGTCTGGGGCGGCGCAGGCGCCAGCGGCCTGACGTTCGGTTCGCTTGCCGGCGGGTTTCTGACCAGCGCCTTTGGCTGGCCGTCGGTCTTCTACGTCAACGTGCTGCTGGCCGGGATCGCCATCATCGCGGCTTTCGCCATCATCCCGCGCGATCGCAAGCGGCACGAGCACCGTAGCTTCGATCTGCCGGGCGCATTGACCGTCACCGCCGGGGCGACGCTGCTTGTCTTCACCCTGGTTCAGGGGCCTGAGTATGGCTGGGGATCGACCGCAATTATCGTCAGCGCAGCACTGGCGGCATTCTTCCTGATCGCCTTCACGATGATCGAGGCGAAGAGCGCCGATCCGCTGATGCCGCTGCGCCTGTTTTACAACCGCAGCCTCGTCGCCGGCATGACGATAACCTTCCTCTACATGGCGACTTTCGGAGCGCTGCCCTACTTCCTCACCGTGCTGCTGCAGAACGTGCACGGTTTCACTGCCTTGCAGACGGGCCTCGCCTTTCTCGTGCCGTCGGTCGCCATCGCCGCCGGCACGCAA
Organism: Mesorhizobium sp. M0136; assembly: GCF_040322515.1. Classification (NCBI taxonomy): domain Bacteria; kingdom Pseudomonadati; phylum Pseudomonadota; class Alphaproteobacteria; order Hyphomicrobiales; family Phyllobacteriaceae; genus Mesorhizobium; species Mesorhizobium sp. M0136. Next base: position 353,304 of record NZ_JAMYTP010000003.1, on the reverse strand, counting down.
GCCGGCGAGCGTCTGGCGACGCGCTTTTCCACGCGCAGCACGCTGGTCGGCGGCATGATCGTCGGCGCGGTCGGCACTGCATTGATGGTATCAGGCGCAACCGCGGAGAGCAGCTATCTGTCCCTCGTACCCGGCCTGATCGTCTCCGGCGTCGGACAAGGCATCGTCTGGACCGCAATGTGGATTGCCGCCGCTTCCGGCGTTGCCCATGATCAGCAAGGCGTCGCCTCGGGCATGGCTTCGACGACACTCAATGTCGGCAACGCCATCGGCATGGCCGTGCTGATCGCGATTGCGAACAGCCAAATCGGCGAATTGTCCGGCGATGCGTTGAAAATTGCCGTCGCCGACGGCATCCAGGTCGCCTTCTGGTTCGCGGCGGCGGGCATCGTCGTCAGCCTGCTCGCAGCAATGGTTCTTCCGGCAAAGGCGCGATGAGAACGGCGCGGGCGCCGATGGCTGTCAATTCACCCGGCTGATGCAGAAGTCGATGACGTCGATCAGTGCAGACTTCTGCGGCGTCGCTTCGAGCGGCGCCAGGGCGTCGCGGGCGATCTCGCCGAAATGGCGGGCGCGCCCGATGGTGTCGGCAATCGCCCCGTGGCGGAGCATCAGGCCGATTGCCTTTTCCAGCCCGGCATCGTCGGCGGCATTGTCCTCGATGGCGCGTTTCCAGAAGCTGCGCTCGGCCTTGGTGCCGCGCCGATAGGCGAGGATCACCGGCAGCGTTACCTTGCCTTCGCGGAAATCGTCGCCGACATTCTTGCCGAGATCCTTGCTGGTGCCGCCATAATCCAGCGCGTCGTCGATCAGCTGGAAAGCAAGGCCGAGATTCATGCCATAGGAGCGGAGTGCTGCGCGATCGTTGCGCGTCGCCTGGGCGATTACCGGGCCGACCTCGGCGGCGGCTGAGAACAGCGCCGCGGTCTTGGCCTTGATCACCGCGAAGTGCTCGTCCTCGGTGGTTTCGAGGTTCTTGGCGGCGGCAAGCTGCATCACCTCGCCTTCGGCGATCACCGAGGCCGCACTCGACAGGATGTCGAGCGCTTCCAGCGAGGCGACATCGACCATCATGCGAAAGGCCTGGCCGAGCAGGAAATCGCCGACCAGAACACTGGCCTGGTTGCCCCAGATCATGCGCGCCGTCTTCTTGCCGCGCCGCATGCCGCTTTCGTCGACAACGTCGTCGTGGAGAAGTGTCGCGGTGTGCATGAATTCGACCGATGTGGCGAGCTTGACATGGCCGTCGCCGGAATAGCCGAACATCTGGGCGGCGGCGAGCGTCAGCATCGGCCGCAGCCTTTTGCCGCCGGATGAGATCAGATGGTTGGCGATCTCCGGGATCATCTCGACATCGGAGCCGGCCTTCGACAGGATCAATTTGTTGACGCGCCCCATGTCGGCCGCGGTCAGGTCGATGAGGTCCTTTATCGAGGCGGCTTCGCGCTTCCCGTTTTCAATGTTGAGAACGACACCCACGGCAAAACTCCCAACCTCGATATGCACGACGGCAACATGGTCCCTGGACAGACTCTAGGGTGTCACCCACCGGTGCGGCAAGAGGCGAATTGGCGCGCCGGCTCTGGTACATGATCACGCCTACGTTTACATCAACGCCGCAAACTGCGAGTTTCATCCGATGATAGAGCTCATCCGCACCAACGACGCCGTCATCATTTCGTTTGTCGAATCGCTGATGCGCGATGCCGGTATCGGCTGTTTCGTCGCCGACCAGAACATGAGCGTGCTCGACGGCTCGATCGGCATCCTGCCCCGCCGTGTCATGGTGGACGCCGACAAGGCCGATGCGGCACGGCGCATCCTGACGGATGCCGGCATCGCCAACGAGATCCGCCAAAAATAATGTCCGCGTCGCCCGCTGCCCTTGTCCCGGACATGCCGGCTCACACGGTCGATGCCTTCCATCGTGGTCGCTTCTGGCTGGTGCAGCCGAGAAAGGCGGGCCACCGCGCCGGCATGGATGCGATGATGCTGGCGGCTGCCGTGCCGTCCTCCTTTGCCGGGCGGCTGGCCGACTTTGGCGCGGGTGCCGGTGCCGCCGGCCTGGCGGTGCTGTCGCGCTGCCCCGCTGCCGCGGCCGTGCTTGTCGAGCGTTCCCCGGAAATGGCGGCCTTCGCCACCACCACGCTTGCCCATCCCGGCAATGCGCATCTCAGCGACCGCGCCTCGGTGCTCGCCGCCGATGTCGCGCTGTCGGGCCGGGCGCGAACGGCCGCCGGCCTCGAGGACAACAGCTTCGATTTCGTCATCATGAACCCGCCGTTCAATGCCGCCGAGGATCGCGCGACGCCCGATCCGCTGAGAAAAGCCGCACATGTCTCGGAGGATGGATTGTTCGACAGCTGGATCCGCAGCGCGGCCGCGGTGGTCAGGCCGGGTGGCGGGCTGGCCGTCATCGCCCGGCCGGAACAGCTCGGCGCCATCCTCGATGCCGTTGCCGGCCGCTTCGGCGACGCCGAGATGCTGGCCGTCCATCCTCGCCCCGAGGCGGCAGCGATCCGCATCGTCGTCCGGGCAGCACTCGGCGCACGCGGCAAACTGTCGATCCAGCCACCGCTGATGCTGCATGCCTATTCCGGCAACGGCCCTTCGGAGCGGGCAGAGCTGATCAATAACGGGCTGGCGTCGCTGTTCGGAGACTGATCCATTCTGATTGCCGGGGTGACGGCATTGCCGTTGGCCGGCGAATTCCTACATGCCTCAAGCAAATCGACCGGAGACCGCCCCCTCGTGAAACGCCTTTTCAACCGCCTGCTGCCGAAATCCTGGCGCTCCGCCGTCGTCACCATTCCGGTCATCCGGCTGCACGGCACGATCATGCCCGGCGGCGGCCAGTTCCGGCCGAGCCTGTCGCTCGCTTCCACCGCCGGTCTTCTCGAAAAGCTGTTTTCCTTCGATGCGCCGGCGGTCGCCATCTCGATCAATTCGCCAGGGGGCTCGCCGGTGCAGTCGCGGCTGATCTTCAGGCGCATCCGCGACCTGGCGAGCGAGAAGAACAAGAAAGTCCTGGTTTTCGTCGAGGACGTGGCGGCATCGGGCGGCTACATGATCGCGGTCGCCGGCGACGAGATCTTTGCCGACCCTTCCTCCATCGTCGGCTCGATCGGTGTGGTGTCGGCCTCGTTCGGCTTTCCGGAGCTGTTGAAGAAGATCGGCGTCGAGCGCCGCGTCCACACCGCCGGCCAGAACAAGGCGGTGCTCGACCCGTTCAAACCGGAAAAGAAGGAGGACGTCGAGCGCCTGAAGGCGCTGCAACTGGAGGTCCACGAGACCTTCATCGACCTCGTCAAGGACAGGCGCGGCAGCAAGCTCAAGGACGATCCCGACCTGTTCACAGGCCTGTTCTGGACGGCCAAGAAGGGGCTTGAACTCGGGCTGGTCGATGCGCTCGGCGACATGCGCAGCGTGCTGAAGAGCCGTTTCGGGCCGAAAACCCAGCTCAAGCTGATCACCGCGCCACGCGGCCTGTTCGGCCGCTTCGGCCTGTTCGGCTCGAGCTTTTCGGCGCCCGATATCGCCGCCGCCGCGGCAAGCGGCGTCATCGATGCGGCGGAAGAGCGCGCGCTGTGGGCGCGCTTCGGGCTTTGAAAAGCCGGTGAAAGCGTCTAGCATAAATCAATCAACCGACCCGACCGGCAGCCTTGCCGGCCTTGCGAGGGAGGAGTTTGACATGCCGCAGATCATTTTCTTCGCCGTCGTCGGCATTGCCGCCTATTTCGGCTACCGCTCCTTCGTCAGGGAAGCCGAGCGGGTGACCGCCAAGGTACGTCGGGCCGAAAAGCAGACGGCCAACGGCACCATGGGAACACTGGTCAAGGATCCGAAGACCGGCGAATACCGTCTGGCCAAGGATTGACCGTCGTCCCCCTCGCGGCCGAGCCCATGAACGCCGAGGCCAGCATCCGGGCATTGCATGCGCACGCCAAGATAAATCTCGCGCTGCACGTCACCGGCCGGCGCGCCGACGGTTATCACATGATCGAAAGCCTGGCTGTGTTCACGCGCTTCGGCGACCGCATCGAGACAGAACTTGCCGATGGCGATGGGTTTTCCGTGTCCGGCAAATACGCCTCCGCGGTGCCGGTCGACGACAATAATCTGGTGGTGAGAGCGCGCGACGCACTGCGTCGCGAGGCCGGTTCCCAACACGCGCCGGCTGTCGCCATCCGGCTCGAAAAGAACCTGCCGGTCGCGTCCGGTGTCGGCGGCGGATCGAGCGACGCGGCGGCTGTGCTGCGCGCCCTGGTCCAGACCTGGGGACTTGGTGTCGACGATGCCGAACTGGCGCGGATCGGCCTGTCGCTCGGCGCCGACGTGCCGATGTGCCTCGCTGCCAAGCCGCTGGTAGCCCGCGGCGTCGGCGACGAGCTGACACTCGTGCCGGATTTCCCGGCGCTGGGTCTGGTGCTCGTCAATCCCGGCACTGCCGTCTCGACGGCAGACGTGTTCGAGGCGCTTGGCCGCCGCGACAATGCGGGGCTGCCGCCGCTGCCGCACAGCCTCGACTTCCACAGCATCCGCAACTGGCTGGAGATCACCCGCAACGATCTCGAGCCTGCGGCGCGTGCAATCCAGCCCGCCATCGGCAAGGCGCTTTCTGTGCTTAACAAGGCCGGAGCCGGTTTTGCCAGGATGTCGGGTTCCGGCGCCACCTGCTTCGGGCTGTTCGAGACCGGCAACGTGGCCAAGCGCGCGGCCGTCGATATCCGCGGCCGCCATCCCGACTGGTTTGTCGCGGCGACGCGAAGCGTGACATCGGAGGCTGATGCCCATGGCCAGCATTGACGTGAGCCGCCCCTTCGTTCCCGTGCGCATCGCGGTACTGACCGTTTCCGATACGCGCAGCCTCGCCGACGACAAATCCGGGCAGACGCTGGCCGACCGTATTGCCGAGGCCGGCCACATCCTCGCCGCCCGCGACATCGTCACCGACGACCGCGACAAGATCCGCGACAAGGTCCTGGGTTGGTCAAGGGACGAAGCGATCGATGTCGTCATCACCACCGGCGGCACCGGCTTCACCGGCCGCGACGTGACGCCGGAAGCGCTGGAGCCGATCTTCGAAAAGCGCATGGACGGCTTTTCCGAAGTGTTCCACCGCATCTCCTACGACAAGATCGGCACCTCGACGATCCAGAGCCGGGCAACCGGTGGCGTCGTCAACGCCACCTTCGTCTTCGTGCTGCCGGGCTCGCCCGGCGCCTGCAAGGACGCCTGGGACGGTATCTTGAAGCCCCAGCTCGACTACCGGCACATGCCCTGCAACTTCGTCGAGATCATGCCGCGGCTGGACGAGCATTTGCGGCGCGGCTGAGGCGAGCCAAGGTGTCAGCCAAGCGACCTCGGTTTAGCGAATGACCGGCTCGCCGTGAAAACGGCGGCGCGAGGGCGGCGACACGCCGAAGCCGACCTCCATCATCAGCCGCGGGGTGCGCGTCGGCACGGTGCCCATATGGAAGCCGAACGGGTCCTCGACAAAGCCGAGGCCGGCCTGCCCGGTCAGCGTTACCGGGCTCTGCTCGCCGTACACGCCCAGCACCTCTTCCGCCGAATGGCCTACCAGCAGCGTCAGCTGGTGCTTCAGGATGCGCCGGTTGTGGGAGCCGCGGACATAGACATGCGGCCCGGTGTCGTTGTCGACCGGCACCAGGTAGAAGAAAAACTTCAACATGCGCCAGTCGTCGAGGTCGAAATGGTATTTGCCGAGCGAGGCCATGTTCTTGTCGGCGTCCGAGACGCCACCGGTCGGAAAGCTCCACCAGACGCGGGTGGTGAGCAGCTTGGCCTGGCTGCCGAGATAGTGCGCTGCGATATCGAGAAGCAGCGGATCGCGCTGCACGGCGACCGCAGCGTTGCAGTCGAGGACCCGTTCGAAATAGTGACCGCTGAGCAGCGGGCGGCCGAAATGCTTTTCGGCATCGGCGTGTTTTTCGGGCAGGAATTCCAGCCGGCGGTCGAAATTGCCGAAGCATGGCGTGCGCTCGGCGAAGCGGGCGATCTCCTCATGGATGGCGGCCGGCAGCATCAGGCCCGAATAGAGCCCCTCCGTCCGCAGCGCGCCGACGACGGCATCGCGATCGACGCCGGCGAACATCGTTTCACCGACATTGCGCGCCGGCGGAACGGGCTTTGCACCGCGCCAGTGCAGCCGCCGCGCCGGCATGGTGCGGGCCAGCATGAACATCGGCAGCCATGCCGGATTCTCGCGAAGGTCGGAAAGATAGGTCGGGATGCGGGCGGCGATGCGGCGCAGCGTACCGCCGTTGCGTGCGATCGCCTCGAGGCTTGCAGCGCCGGACTTGTCGGGGCTTGAAAGGGTCATCGGGGTCCTCAAATGTCGGGGGAACAGCATCGACATAATCGTCGCCGCCGCTCCGGCACACCCCAAACCCATTCGCCCGTTTCGCAGGGAATGGTAACCCCCGGCCAGATTTTGTGCAATGCACAATAAGCGACGACGCGCCAGAAAATTTGCTTGGGCGGCATTCCCTAGGCCCGGGATGGTAAGCCGTCACTTCCGCGGCGCCACCCAGATCTCGGCGTGGAGCCTTCTTGTCGCCAGGCCGCGGGCGATCGCTTCGGCGCTGCGGGCGCTCTTAGACAGCGCGGCGGCCTGACGCTTGCTTATCACCAAGCCTTCGGCGAGAGCGCGATTTCCGGCAAATACGCGTGACAGGAAGGGCGCGCGGCTGCCGCGGGCCCGCGAAAATCGCGCCGCCATGGTTTGCCTGGCGGTGTGGGCGACGACCTCGTCGATCCAGCCCTCCCCCAGCCGCGCGCCCGGTTCCAGCAAGAGCAGCCAGTCGCCCTTGGCCTGCCTGATGCCCGCAGCGATGCCGCCACTGACATAGTGGCAGCCGGCATGTTCGGCGACGCGGTGCGTCTGATCGGTCGAGCCGGTATCGCAGACGAGAACGTCGCGCACTACGCCCTCGACCGCGCCGCCGATCAGCGAGGCGAGCGTGCGGGCAAGGCCCTCCTCGTCATTCAGGGTTTCGATCAGGACGCTGAGCATGTTTAGCCGAATAGCGGAAAGCGGTGGGCAGCGCCAGTTTTTGCGGCGCGCCGCGAGAAAGTTCTTGCTTTGTTCTCGTCAATGCGATAGGAATACATTCATGAGCAGAGCGATTCGACAGCGGGCGGACAGTCCCTGGGAAAGGGCCAAAATGGAACAGATCGTGCGTGCCGACATTGCCGCCTTCGGCGCTGGCAGGGCCGAGATGGCGAATGCGATGATCGAGCAGAGCGGCATGCGCGTCCGTCCGGACCGCAATCGCGGCCGGTCGGCGGGCATCAATCCGTCCGGCCGTTTCGAGCCGGTCAGCCGGCATGTGTTCGATGACGGCTGGAATTCGCTGGAGGAGCTGCCGCCCTTCAAGACCGAGGTACAGGTCGAGAAGCCGCGCACCATCATCACCCGCAACGAATCGCCCGATATCTCCTTCGACCGCTCGATCAATCCCTATCGCGGCTGCGAACATGGCTGCGTCTATTGTTTCGCGCGGCCGACGCACAGCTTCATGGGCCTGTCGCCGGGGCTGGATTTCGAATCGAAGCTGTTTGCCAAGCCGGATGCGGCGCGGTTGCTCGACAAGGAATTGTCCAGGGATAATTACCAGCCGCGCACCATCGCCATAGGCACCAACACCGATCCCTATCAGCCGATAGAGAAGCAATACCGGATCATGCGTGAGATCCTCGAAGTGCTGGAGGCGCGCGGCCATCCGGTCGGCATCGTCACCAAATCGGCACTGGTGACCCGCGATATCGACATTCTGTCGCGCATGGCCGAGCGCGGGTTGGCCAAGGTGGCGCTGTCGGTGACGACATTGGACAGGATGCTGGCCAGAACGATGGAGCCGCGCGCGTCGACGCCGACCAAGCGGCTGGAGGCGATCAGACAGCTTTCGGACGCCGGCATTCCGGCCTCGGTGATGGTCGCGCCGATCATCCCCGGACTGACCGACCCGGAAATGGAGCGCATCCTCGATTCGGCGCAGGCAGCGGGCGCGCGTGAAGCAGGCTATGTGCTGCTGCGCCTGCCGCTGGAGGTCGCGCCGATCTTCAAGGACTGGCTGCTGCGCCACTATCCCGACCGCTATCGCCACGTCATGTCGCTGATCCGTTCGATGCGCGACGGCAAGGACTACGATTCGGAATGGGGCAAGCGCATGAAAGGCTCCGGCCCCTATGCCTGGCAGATTGGCCGGCGTTTCGAGATCGCCGCCAAACGGCTCGGCCTCAATGCCGAACGGCGCTCGCTCAGGACCGACCAGTTCGTCCCCGCTGCCAAGGCAACCGAGCAGCTGATGCTGCTGTGACAAAGCGTCTCGCGCCAGCCGCTTTGAAGCGGCCGCAGCAGGCGAAAAATCCCGTCCGGCCTGTCCTGTCCCCGGGCTTGCAGACGGTAGCCCCCTCCTGGTCCGGTGCCCCGCCCGACCCGGAGGGGACTTGCGGAGAATCGGAGCCGATGCGAACCTCGCCGCACCATGGCTCGCCCGCGTTCCGATTCTCCGCTTCTCTTCGAAATCGTCGAGAAACCCGACTTCTCGTTCGAGACGAGAGCGGTGGCCGAAGGCCTTTGGCCGGTGGCGGGGATGGACGAAGCCGGCCGCGGCCCACTCGCCGGGCCGGTGGTGGCGGCAGCGGTGGTGCTCGATCCCGCCAACATCCCCGACGGACTCGATGATTCCAAGCGGCTGACGCATTTGCAGCGTGAGGCGCTGTTCATGAAAATCCTCGGCTCCGCACTCGCCGTGTCGATGGCCTCGGTCAGCGCAGAAGGCATCGATGCCTCCAACATTCTCAAGGCCAGCCTGGAGGCGATGCGCCGTGCAGTGGCCGGCCTGTCAATCCGGCCGAAGCTGGCACTGGCGGACGGCCGCGACGTGCCGCCCGGCCTGCCCTGCGAGGGCAAAGCGCTGATCAAGGGCGACCAGCGCTCGCAGTCGATCGCCGCAGCCTCGATCGTCGCCAAGGTGTTGCGCGACCGCATGATGTGCGGCTGCGGCAGCCATCATGCGCGTTACGGCTTCGAACTGCATATGGGCTACGCCACTGTGCGCCATCGCACGGCGATCCATCTGCACGGGCCCGTGGCGCGGCTGCACCGCGCCTCCTTCGCGCCGTTCCGGTTCGGCGGGACCGAGGTGCTGGAGGAAGAGGTTTTTTCGGGTTTGGATTGAGATTGGCGAAAGCGGCTGAGCGCGTAATCTCCCCCCTCGAGGGGGAGATGGCCGGCAGGCCAGAGGGGGTCGCCTCGCGTGAAGCGCCAACGTTCTCTTTCGTCCCACGTGGTGTCGCGCCAGGACGTACCGACCCCCTCTGTCGCCTTTGGCGACATCTCCCCCTCAAGGGGGGATTTTGCGTTCTGCCGCTTTCGCCAACAAAAAAGCCGCCAGGTTTCCCAGGCGGCTTTCGATGAATTTCTCGACGAAGTCGCTTAATTCAGTTTCGACTTCAAATCCTGCAGGGAGGCGTTGAACAGGTCGGCGCCGGCCTTGGCGTCGATCTTGCCGGCCAGCAGCGCGCGCGCGGCTTCGACCGCAATGTCGACAGCGCTGGCACGCACTTCGCCGATCGCTTCGCGCTCGGCCTGGCCGATCTTCTGCTCGGCCAAGGCGGTGCGCCGGGCGACATAGTCCTCGGTCTTCTTGTGCGCCTCGGCGGCAAGCATGTCGGCTTCACGCTTGGCGGCGGCAACGATGGCCGCCGCCTCCTGCTCGGCTTCCTTGCGCTTGCGCTGGTATTGGCCAAGCAGCTGCTGTGCCTCTTCGCGCAACCGGCGCGCCTCCTCGAGCTCGGAGCTGATCTTGTCGGCCCGCGCATCGAGCGCCTTGGCGATCATGCCCGGCACCTTGATGTAGATGGCGATGCCGAGGAAGATTACGAGGGCAACCGTTGCCCAAAGCGTCGCGAGAGATGTGGCGTCCATGATGCGCTCCTCACCCGGCCACGGATTTGACCGCAGCCGCGATTTCAGCCTTGCTGGCCTTGCCGCCGACAAGCGCCTCGACGATGGCCGAAGCGGTGTCCTCGGCGATCGTGCCGACTTCCTTCATCGCATTGGCCTTGATAGAAGAAATACGCGCCTCGGCCTCGCCAAGCTTCTGGTCAAGCGCTGCCTCGATCGTCTTGCGGGCAGCTTCGGCTTCCGCCTTGGCCGCATCGTTGGCCTGCTGGCCGATCGCATTGGCCTTGCCCTTGGCTTCCGCCAATTCCTGCTCATAGGCGGCAACGGCGGCATCGGCCTCGCTTTTCAACCGGGCAGCATGATCGAGATCCTGCGTGATGCGGTCGTTGCGAACGTCGATGATGCCGCCAACGCGCGGCATCACTACCCGTTTCAAGAAGAGGTAGAACAGCCCGAAAGTGATTGCCAGCCACAGCAGCTGTGACGGGTACGTTGCCGGATTGAATGGCGGGAACGTGCCGTGCGCCTCGGCAGGCACGCCGGTGCCGGCGTGCGTGTCGCCTTCCGCTGCGGCTGGCGCGGACTCTTGCGCAAAGGCAGATGTCACGAACATGGACTATCCCCGAAATTCAGGCCCGCCGCAGGATCGCGGCCTGCCTGTTCAATTCTTCCCAATGTTCAGCCGAACAAATATTCAGCCGAACAGGGCGAGAAGCGCGATGAGAAGCGAGAAAATACCCAGCGCTTCGGTCACGGCGAAGCCGAAAATCAGACGGCCGAACTGGCCGTCGGCGGCCGACGGGTTGCGCAGCGCGCCCGCCAGATAGCTGCCGAAGATGTTGCCGAGGCCAACGCCCGCGCCGCCCATGCCGAGGCATGCGATGCCGGCGCCGATGTACTTTGCTGCTTCTGCGTCCATTTGTTCAACTCCTTTGGATCTAAAATTCCGTTGCGGTTCCATCCGGCGGCAATGCCGGAAACTCTAAATCAGTGCGAAGGGTGCAGGGCGTCGTTCAGATACATGCAGGTCAGCACGGCGAAGACGTAGGCCTGCAAAAGCGCCACGAGCAACTCCAGAGCCGTCAAAGCCACGGCCATCGCCAGCGGCAGGACCGAACCCGCAATGCCAAGCGTGCCGAGAGCGCTGAGGCTGACGACGAATCCCGAAAACACTTTCAGCGTGATGTGGCCGGCCAACATGTTGGCGAACAGACGAACCGAGAGGCTGACCGGGCGCGATACGAAGGAAATCACTTCGATCGGAACGACAAGCAACATCATCACGATGGGCACGCCTTTCGGCACGAACAGCTTCAGGAAGCCGAGACCGTGCTTCATGAAGCCGTAGACGACGACCGTTCCGATCACCAGCGCGGCGAGGCCGAAGGTGACGATAATATGGCTGGTGACGGTGAAGAAATACGGGAACAGGCCAAGCAGGTTGGCGACAAGCACGAACATGAACAGCGAGAACACGAACGGGAAGAACTTCATGCCCTGCGTGCCCGCGGCGTCCCTCAGCATGTTGCCGACAAATTCATAGGCCATTTCCGAGACCGACTGAAGGCGGCCCGGAACCAGGCTGCGGCTCGACGTGCTGAGGTAGAGAAACGCTGATGCGACAGCGACCGTCGCAAGCATGAACAGAGCCGAATTGGTGAAAGACAGGTCGTAGCCGCCGATGTGAATCGGAACGATCGGATGGATCTGGAACTGGTGGATCGGATCGACCTTGTCAGCAGCCACTTTAAATCCCCATCAAAGCCGCAGGCGGCTTCAGCATTCTGTTCAATGCGCCGGCATGCGGCGCCTCAATTCATTCTTTCGGATCGCGCGGTTTGTCGCCCGTTCCGAATTCCGACACAAGCCCGGCTGAACGCAGGACATTGAGCACGCCGGCGCCAAAACCCAGCAGCAGCCCGACTATCAGACCCCACGGCGATGTCCCCGCCACGCGATCGATAAACCAGCCGAGAGCCGCACCGACCACTATCCCGGCGATGAACTCGCTGGACAGCTTGAGCGCCTGGCCGTACCCGGCCACACTGCCCGTTTTCGCGTCGTCTTTCCCCTCGAGCCGATCCGGCCGCCTTGTCGCAAGCGATGCTTCAAGGTCGCGCCGGCGGCGCTCAAGATCGTCGTCGCGGATGTCGGCTTCATGCTGCTTGCCGCGGCCGGTTTTGCCGGTTCCGTCTGGCCCATTCTTGTCGGCCACGCAACCCCCCTGCCCGGTCAGACCGTCACCGTCGTCCGCTTCTTAAAGTCGCCGGCAACATAGTTAGAGGGTCCGCGCCCGTCAAGCCACGGGCGGATCTTCAAGCTCAAGTATTTTTTCGTTATGAATCAGCTACTTGCCTGGGTGCGACATCGTGCCCGACGCGGTCTCCGGCGGGCTGCGGCCGAATCCCCACAGCGAGGCGTCTTCCATCGGCCGCTCTCGCGGGAAAGATGCAAGGGCCGCCAGAGCGCTTAGCTCCAGCCGCCGCCATAGGTGCGGTAGAAGATATGCAGGCCGATCCTGGTCATTTTCTGCATCGTCCGCGCCCAGCCCGGATGGACGTAGTTGGCGTAATAATGGGTCGACGAGCCGACTTCCGGAATGAAGATCTTGCCGGCTGTGACGGCCATGGCGACATCCTGGGCGGTCTTGTAGGCAGCGGGGTTGTCGATCCGCTTCTTCCTGCCGTCGCAGGCGAAGGAAAACTGACAGCGGTTGAACCAGTTGTCGTTCTGGTAGACGACGCCGCAGATCGAGTTCGGATAGGCCGGGTTGCGGACACGGTTGAGGATGACCTGGGCGACGGCGGCCTGGCCGCGCACGGACTCGCCGCGCGCCTCGAAGTAGATGCCGTTGGCGAGACAGGCCTGCTCCGGTTTGGAAAAGACGCTCGCCGGCAGCGGCGTCTGCATCCAAGAATGATCGCCCTTGCTCAGCGGCGGAATGAAGCGGCCATCGTTCGGGTCCTCGTCCTGCAGCAAGGCCTCGAAAGGCGACGCCTTGGCGTAATCGGGGGCCGACGAGGCGTAGGCGGTCGCCAGCACGTCGGGATGATCGTTGTTGACCAGCGCGGCAAGCATCGCCGGCACGCCGGAATCCGGCTTCTTGTCGACACGCGTGTGGAAGGAGGCGGCGATCTGGATTTCCTTGCCTTTGATCTCGGGCTTGGCGAAGGCCATCCTCAGGCCGCTGTCCATGCTTGGGCGGAGCAGCGAGGAGGTTCGCTCGAAGATCGAGCCGGCGTTGAAGTTCTTCGGCGGCGAGACGGGCGAGACCTGGATGATGCGGCCCTTCTTGTCGGCACGCGTGATGCGGTTTTCGTCCGGCGTGGTGCCGGCGATGCCGCCCTTGCCGCGAAACGAGACGGCGCCGATGCCGGGCAGTTGCACGCCGGAGCCGGACAGCGAGCCGGTGCTGCTGGAATCGAGGAAGGGCATTTCGGCGGCGTGAACCGAGCCGGCGACGGATTTCTCGACATAGGCGTTCCAGCGGACGCTCGGCGCCTCCAGGCCGGAGACCAGGCTTGTCATGTCCTGATAGGCAGCGACCGTCGGAAAGCCGATCCAGATGCCAAGGCCAATAATAAACGGAGACAGGAAGGAACGCTTTTTCTCACCGGCGGCGGCGACAAGCCGCGTCAAAACACGTCGATGCACGGAACTCTCCAGAAACGCAACGGACCCCACTGGAGAGCTACAATGATGCATTAACCTTGATGGGGCGTTAACAGCTTAGAACGTTGTTTTCCCATCTCGTGTCGAAGTCAGGCGCTTTTGCGGCTGTCCGTTGGCGGAAGAAAGATCGGCCAGGCGATCAGCGCGCAAATAGCCGCACCCAGCCAGACGCCTGCCCACGAGCAGAGCACGAGAAGCCCGGGAATGGCGATCGGCACCAGGAAGAAGGCAATGAAGACCAGGCTGTTGGCAAGGCCGAGCGCCGTTCCGGCCTGGCTGGCGCCGGCCAGAGTCGCAAGCTCGGTGTAGGCGACGCCATGCCAGGAGGAGACGCAGATGCCGGCCACGACGAGCATCGCAACGATCGCCGGCGACAGCATCGGCGCTTGGCCTGACAAGTATTGGCCCGAAAACAAGACGAGCGCCGCAAGCACGGTGAAGGTGGCCACGCTCAGCATGCTGCACAGACGCAGGAACGACCGGCGGTTGCCGTGACGGTCGGTGTAGCGGCCGCTCCAGACGCGCATGACCATGGCGCCGACCTGCACGGCAGCCAGGCTGGCGCTGATCACGGCTGTTCCCATGCCGGCAAAATCATGCAGGAAGACGGAAGCAAAGGTGAGCACTGCCACCTGTGGGAAGCACAGCAGGCCGATGGCTGTCGCGATGCGCCAGACGGCCGGGTTGCGCAGCGGCGCGGGGCCGGCCGGCTTTGCCGCGCTGCTCGAATGGGCATCGTCGTGCGCCGGCGGCTGATGCAGCCAGCGCCAGGCGAGTGAGGTCGAGACGGCGGATGCAGCCGCCAGAAATCCGAAGACCGCCGTGAAGCCATGGGCCGAAGCGAGCGACGGCAGCACCAGCGCGCCAAGCCCGCCGCCAAGCGGCACCGCCGTCTGCCTGATGCTCATGGCAAAGCCACGCTCGCCTTCGCCAAACCAGGCCATGATGGCGCGGCCGCTCGAGCCGTTGACGCTGCCGCCGAGCAATCCTGTGACCAGCAGGGCAGCGGCGAGAAGCGCGACGCCGGGAATTTGGGCTGGTGACGGCACGACCAGCGCGGCCATGACGAGCAGCCACACCGCGGTTGCGCCGAGCCCGGTCAGCAGCACGCGGCGGTCGCCCCAGCGATCGGTCAGCAGCCCCCACGGCAACTCGCTCAGCGCCACGCCCAAGCCGAGAAGGCCAAGCGCCAGACCGAGCTCGCCATTGGAGAGATGATAGCCCGAGCGCAGGAACACCGCCGTAGCCGGAATGCCGGAGAATGTCGCGGAGAAGCAGGCGTTGGCGGCGACGCCGATGCCCAGCACCTTCCAGCGATGATTGGGTCGAAGCACCGCCGCCTCTGACAGGGTGGTAACGGCGGCCGGGCGACGCGGTTTGCAATCTGCTCGTGTGGCGACAGCGGACATGGTTCAGCTCCTGCATGGGCTGGTTGCGTTCGGTTCTTGACGCGCTGTCTCTACCGCCATAACTTCGTACTGAATATCAGGAAGTTTTTCACGTAATGTCCCAAATATCAGGATTATTGCTATGCGAGGCGTGACATTCGATCTCGACGTTCTGCGCAGCTTCGTTGCCGGCATGGAGCTGGGCAGCTTCGCCAAGGCCGCCGACCGGCTCGGCCGCTCGACCTCGGCAATCAGTGCACAATTAAAGAAGCTGGAGGAGCAGGCGGCGACGCCGATCTTCCGCAAATCTGGGCGTGGCCTGGCGCTGACGGACGCGGGCGAGACCATGCTCGGCTACGCGCGCCGGCTGATCGAGCTCAATGACGAGGCCGCGTCCGCCATCCACGATGTCGAGCTGGAGGGTTGGGTACGGCTTGGGCTACAGGAGGATTTCGGCGAGGCGGTGCTGCCGGAGGTGCTCGGGCGCTTCGCCCGCGCCCATCCCAAGGTCAAGATCGAGGCCAGGATCGCACGCAGCCATGAGCTTGCCGAAAGGATCATTTCGGGCAGCCTCGATATCGCGCTTGCCTGGCACAATGGCGCGACGCTGCCCTACAGCCGGCATGTCGCCGACGTCCAGATGCGCTGGATCGGCCCGGCAAAACAGATCGAGACCTGCCTGCGCGATGGCGAGCCGTTGCCGCTGGTGGCGCTCGAAGCGCCGTGCCTGCTGCGCAGCGTGGCGACCGAAACGCTGGACCGCGCCGGCCTGGCATGGCGGATGGCCTTCTCCAGCCCGAGCCTTGGCGGCATCTGGGCAGCCGTTGCCGCCGGGCTCGGACTGACGATCCGCACCGATATCGGCCTGCCGGCCAGCGTCAAGGCGATGACGCCGGAGATCGCCGGGCTGCCCGCCTTGCCCAAGATGGCGCTGTTCCTGCATCGCAAGGAGGCCGAGCCCGACCCGATAGCGGCGCGGCTTGGCGACATCCTGCTGCAGGCAGCGCTGGAAGCGTTGCCGGGAAGTGGCGACGCGGATGGTCTGAGGAAAGCGGCTTAGCGCAGACGAGCCGAAAGGGCCGCAGCGCGCTCCATAACTTAGTCGGTCGAAGAAGCAGTAATGCTGGCGATCCCTCGCGCGCCCCTCTGTCCTGCCGGAGATCTCCCCCTCGAGGGCCGCTCGAGGGGGAGATTAGCAGCTTCGCCGTCCCACCCGTCTTTCGGCGTCGGAGATTGGCTAAAAGCGGAGGGAACGGCCAATCTCCCCCGGCCGGCGAACAGGTGTCCGAGGTGCGCAAGCGATGCGGATCGGCGCGCCGGGCATGTCGAAAGCCTCGCCTCTATGCTACCAACATGCTTACTTTACGCCCGTCATCGGCGAGCGGTCTCTTGTTCCAATGAGGTTTATCGGTGACGTGCTGGTCCGGTTCAGGGGATAATTCCCCGAGGGCCCCGGCGTAGCTGAATCTGGCGGGTACCGCAGCATTTCTTGAACTTCATACCTGAACCGCAAGGACATTGATCATTGCCGCCGCGCTGCAGCCGGCCGACCAGGGGCAGCAGCGCCGCGGAAGGCAGGAGCGCTGCCGCGAGGGCAGCCAACTTACCCGAGATTCCCGGTACGACGAGGCGACGACCGGATTTGAACGCTCGCCATGCCTGTTCGGCCACATACTTCGGATCCACCTTGGGCAAGATGTTGAAGAGCACCGTCTGATTGGCGCCTGATCTTGCGAGAAACTCCGTGGACACCGGGCCTGGTGCAACGCATGTGACCGTCACACCGGTTCGGCGCAATTCCTGGTGAAGCGCCTCTGAGAAGAAGCGCACGAAAGCTTTGCTAGCGAAGTACAGAGCCATATAAGGCCCGGGAACGAACCCGGCCACGGAACTGAGATTGAGCACCCCGCCCCGTCGGCGCGCCACCATTCCCGGCAGAAAGTGAAGGGTCAGTTCTGTGAGGGAACGTATATTGAGATCGATGATGCCGAGTTGACCATCAACAGGCAGCGCCGTCGTCGCGCCCCGCAGGCCATAGCCGGCGCTGTTGACCAGGACATCACAGACCAGGCCGTGTGCGGACAGAAAGCCCTCCAGGCGCGTTGGCGCATCGCCTGCCACGAGATCCAACTCGAGCGTGAATGCCTCGCCGCCCGCCTCCCTAACCTCAGACGCCGCGGCGGCCAAACCGTCAGGCGAGCGGGCAACCAGCACAACCGCACCGCGCTCCCTTGCAGCGACGCTCGCAATCGCCCGGCCAATTCCACCCGAGCCGCCAATCACGACGATAGCTGGCCGGAATTCACAGTGCGAAATCACGTCGCGTTCCTCTGTCTTGCAGGAGCGGAAACACCTTGACCGAGCAGCACCACTTCATTGGCGACAGTGCCGTTCAGAATCTTTTCGAATCTCTCCAGTGCTCGTGCGACGTTCGCTCCATCCATGACCCGGTGATCGTAGTGGATGCGGACATTCACCGATCCGTCTTTGCCGATCGGACCGTAGTTTAGAAGGGTGGTCAGTGGTGTCAGCGGATTGAGTGATTCCGCGCCGAGACCAGAATAGACGGACAGTTGGAAGGTACCGAAGTAATTTGCCCTTTGCCGGGCGATGTTCAACCCTAGCCACATAAGCAGCCACCTGACTGGCGCGGGCGCACCTGCCATCCGCAAGGCACGCCGAAACTCCGGGACCTCCTGGATCGGCCGTGATCGAGCCGCGTGGATGGATCGCTCAAGTTCCGTGATGGAGTAGCGCTCCGGGCATTTGATGCAGCTCAGCAGAACGGCCGGCTCGCCATCATACTCGCGCTCGTGGGCAATCGAGGCTACGCTTGCCGGATACTCGTAAAGCTGCGGCCAGGGCAACTTGACATAGGCGCGCCGCAACTCCGGGATCTCTAGGGCAAGAAGCGCATACCCTTTCAGGAAGATCGCGGTCCACGAGGGCCTGGTCTGCTGCGCCATTCTAGCCCTTACGAGTGGGCCGAGATTCATCTGACGCTGCACCGCGACCCGTGGCACGCCGATCGAAAACCTCATCAGGTCGCCAACAAGGCGCCGGGGCGCGGAAAGCTTGAGGGCTCGGCCTCGCATAAAACGACCTCTAATAAAGATAAGGGAATATTCGCTTGGTCCTTTCCATATAGACACGGTATTGCGAGCCTAAATTCTCCAGCATCATACGCTCTTCCTTATCCACTCTCAGCAGGAAAAGGACTGCGAAACCAACCAAACCCGATATGCCCGCAACCCAGTTCGGCAGCAGAAAGAGCTGGCCGAGCCCCATAAGCAGGAAAGAGGTGTACATAGGGTGACGGACCAAGGCATATGGCCCGGCGCTGACCAGTTCATGCCGTTCGCGAATCTCGAGCGTAATCGACCAGTTACGGCCAAGTTCCTTGTGGGATAAGCGAAAAATCCACAGCGCCGAGCAGAAGATGATGGTTCCGAGCGCCACCGACCACACGCTGGCCGGATGATCAGCCGCTGCGGGGATGCCGGTGGCGACATAGAAGCCAGGCAGGATCGCCAGGCCAAAGAGAGCCGATGCAAGCCCGACGGTGTCGGAACTTGAGCGGCCGCCAGCTACTATTCGCACGCGCCTTGCCCGGCGCTCGAAGGGATACCGGATCACGTACCAAGCGACGATGCCGATCACCCATATGATCTCGCCAAGTGAGGCTAAAGCAATGGTCACTTCAGGTCACCAGCGCCCTTTCTGCGATCGCGACTGTAGCAGCTGCCCCTGAGTATGGCCACTTCACCCATCGCCTCGATTTCGTCACCGGCCGACCTTCAGGCGCAGCGATCCTCTCCGAGTTAGTCCGCACACGCGAAAGCCGGAGGGGCAGTACCGATCGCATTCGGTCCCATTCATCCCTCGAATCTTGGTTATGTATTCATCTCCCGAAGCTCGGTTATGAATTGTTGCGGCCGGAGCTGAATGGCGGGAGTCTTATATCCCATGGAATGAGCGATGTCCGCCACGAAGCCGTTGCAGTTCAAGACCGTCGCCTGCCAGACATGCGAGCTCGCCTGCAGCTTGCGGATGTAGGCAACGACTTTGTCGTATTCGGCCCGGGTCAATATGATTCGCCAGCTTGCGGATCTGTATGGTTCTTCCAGATCACCGTCGCTCCACCCGGTTTCGGCTGGCACCGGCACGATATGGCCCAGAACATAGGGAACCGCACTGTTCGAAGCCGGGTGAAGGCCCGCGACTTGGGGATCGATCATTCTCCCGGCCCGGTCCAGGCGCCCAAAAACTGCGTAGGTGTGGCCGTAGCTTAGGGCGTAGCGGGAGCGGAACTCGATGAAGTACCGCTCGTCGTTTTTTTTAGGCGCAGCTCCGCCATCGGCATAAGATACGAAATTCGGCTGGGGCGGCAGGTCTTTCGTCTGACATGCCGCTGCCGGGAGGGCCACCAACGCCACAAGCAAGAGACGGCTACTTACAAGCGTCATCGCCGCGTCCATTCCCGAACTTCACAATGCACAGACCTAATAACGGCCTATGCCCGCCAACCGCGCCGTACGCTATGAAGCCGGCCAAAGCCCCGGCTGCGTATGTATGGGGAAGGGCTTGGCACCCCTTCCCCATACAAGCCGGTCCTTACTTAATCACTGGTTCCTCTACCGGAGCGGGTGCCGGAGCCTTACCCTTTCCTTTGCCGATCCAGTCGTTCGCGCAGCCGCTCAGGCTGGCAACGGCGAGCACAGCAACCATTGCAACCAATATCCTGTTCATCAAGCAATCCTTTCCCCGGGGGCGGAATAGCCTATAGAATCGCCACAACTAAAACGATATGCAGCCCCACCAAGTTAGCTGCGATCTACACCAACGCCTAGTGCAGAAATGACACAGTTGGCACCCAGTTGCCGGCGGCACCTTTGCGGTGACGTGCTGGCAGGGTTCACCATCCAACGGAGATCAGGCCTGCCCACCATCAAACAACCACCACCGTCGTGCCCAACGGAGTACGGTCGTAGAGGTCAATGACGTCGTCATTTATCATACGGATGCACCCGTTCGATACCGCTGTGCCTATCGTCCATGGCTCGTTTGTACCATGTATCCGGAAGTGGGTGTCGCGCCCGTCTTGATAGAGATAAAGGGCACGCGCACCAAGCGGGTTGTTTGGTCCGCCAGGGACCCCCCCTGCATACTTCACCAGGCGCGGCTTGCGCTGCATCATGCTGGCGGTGGGTGTCCACGACGGCCAGTCCGCCTTGCGGCCGACGGTCGCTGTACCCTTGAACGAAAGTCCCTGCTCGCCGACGCCGACGCCGTAGCGCGTCGCCCACCCGTCCGTCTCGACGGCATAGAGAAAACGTTGCGAAGTATCGACGACGATCGTTCCGGCCGGCTCGTTTCCGTCGTACCGCAGATGCTGCCGTCGGTAACGAGGATTCAGGCCAAGCCTTGGTCCAAACGCGGATGAAATCGACGTACATCCGGAGACCATCAGAGCCAGACTACCCAGCACGAGCCCCCGGCGCGCAATGTGGTGTTCTTCCATTTGTACCTGCTAGGAAACTGGTCATCTACCGCCGCCCTCGTCTCTACCATTCCAAGGCCTGCGCGCCAAGTCTCGCTGTGTGGTGGCAAAATGAATTCACAGGATTGACAAGCGAATTGGAGCGAAACTTCTTGCGATAACCGTCTGCCTCTGTTCGGTTATGTCAAAATTGGCATAGGACAGAGACGATGAAGCCTGACTTCCATGGTAAAGTCGCGATTGTGACCGGCGCAGGCTCCGGAATAGGGGCGGCTGTTTCACGGCAACTCGCGCAAGAAGGAGCCGAGATTGTTGTCGCCGACCTTGATGCCGAGGCCGCGCACTGCAGAGCCGCCGAAATAAGCTCGCAAGGCGGCAGGGCCTACGACTTTGCGGTAGATGTCACGGATGCGGCAGCCGTGGAAAAGCTGATCGAGTTCACTGTCCAGAAATGTGGCGGACTGGATATGGCGGTAAACAATGCAGGTATCGACGGCATTCGAAAAGCCACGGCAGACTATCCGCTCGACAACTGGCACAAGCTGATAAACGTCAATCTAAATGGCGTTTTCTACAGCATGAAGTACGAAATCGCCGCGATGCTGGATCGAGGCGGAGGCGCCATCGTGAACATGTCCTCCGTTCTCGGTTCCGTCGGCTTGCCAACTGCGTCCGCTTACACGGCAGCGAAACACGGGGTCGTTGGATTAACCAAGGTTGCGGCGATTGAATATGCGAGGATGGGCATCCGGATCAATGTCGTCGGCCCCGGCTGGATCGAAACGCCTCTTTTATCGGAGCAAATGGAGGCATTAGCCAGCCGGCGCATGGCAGGTCTTCAGCCGATGGGCAGGCGCGGGAAACCGGAAGAGGTAGCGGCTCTTGTATGCTTCCTCTTGTCCGACCAGGCCAGCTTTATCACTGGCAGCTACCATCTGGTGGATGGAGCTTACACCGCCCATTAGGTGCAGAGGCGGCCCCCACTCGCGCCGGCCAGCGTCAGGGCGATGACGCCGGAGATCGCCGGGCTGCCCGCCTTGCCCAAGATGGCGCTGTTCCTGCATCGCAAGGAGGCCGAGCCGGACCCGATAGCGGCGCGGCTTGGCGACATCCTGCTGCAGGCGGCGCTGGAAGCGTTGCCGGAGACGCAATCGACGGCTGTCTTGCGCAACGTGGCGTAAAGGAGAAGCGGCGTTCAGCGGCGCTTCTTTGCCTTGCTGGCGAAAGGATTGTCCGAGGTGCGCAAGGCGATGCGGATCGGCACGCCAGGCATGTCGAAAGCCTCGCGCAGGCTGTTCGAAAGATAGCGGACATAGGATTGCGGCATCGCGTCTGGCCGTGAGCAGGAGACGACGAAGCCCGGCGGGCGCGTCTTGGCCTGCGTTACATATTTGATCTTCAGCCGGCGTCCGGCGACGGCGGGTGGCGGATGATGCGCCAGGATGCCCTCCAGCCAGCGGTTGAGCTTGCCGGTCGAGACGCGGCTGTTCCACACTCGATGCGTCTTGATGACAGCATCCATCAGCTTGTCGAGGCCACGGCCGGTCTCGGCTGACACCGGCACCGCCTGCATGCCGCGCGCCTGGGGAAGAAGCCGCTCGGTTTTTTCGCGCAGCTCGGCCAGCAGCTCCTGGGGATGATCGACAAGGTCCCATTTGTTGAAGGCGATTACCGGGGCACGGCCCTCGCGGATGATCAGATCGGCGATCTGCAGATCCTGCTTCTCGAAGGGAATAGTCGCGTCGAGCACGATGATGACGATCTCGGCAAAGCGGATGGCGCGCAAGCCGTCCTGCACCGACATCACCTCGAGCTTTTCGTGGATCCTGGCCTTGCGGCGCATACCGGCGGTATCGAACAGTTTTAGCCGGCGGCCATGCCAGTCCCAGTCGACCGAGATGGAATCGCGAGTGATGCCGGCCTCAGGGCCGGTCAGCAGCCGCTCCTCGCCGATCAGCGCGTTGATCAGCGTCGACTTGCCGGCGTTGGGACGGCCGACTACGGCGATGCGCATCGGCTTGGTATCGTCATAGCTCGGCTCGGCGTCCGGGTCGGTGATGTCTTCGCCGATCAGCACCTCGCTGGCGGCGATCTCCTCCTCGCCGGCCTCTTCGTCCTCGCCGAAGGCGCGCGCCTCGCCCAGTGCGGCGATCACCGCATCGCGCAAATCGGGCAGGCCCTGGCCATGTTCGGCCGAGACCGGGATCGGCTCGCCAAGGCCGAGTTCCCATGCCTCCAGCATGCCGCCCTGGGCGCCGCGCGCCTCGGCCTTGTTGGCGACGACGACAACCGGCTTGCCGGATTTGCGCACGATCTCGGCGAAGGTCTTGTCGTCGGGCATCAGCCCGGACTTGGCATCGATCGTGAAAAAGATCAGGTCGGCTTCGCGGATAGCGATCTCGGTCTGGGCGCGCATGCGGCCGGGCAGCGTCGAAGCAGCAGCATCTTCGAAGCCGGCGGTGTCGATAACGTCGAAATGCAGATCGTAGAGCTTGGCGGCATGGACGCGTCGATCGCGGGTGACGCCAGGCGTGTCGTCGACAAGCGCTAGCTTCCTTCCCACCAGCCGATTGAAAAGGGTCGATTTGCCGACGTTAGGCCGGCCGATGATGGCGACTTTGAAGGTCATCCGTTGTTACGACACGCCGCCCGAGCCGCGGATCAGCTCGGACATCAACGTCGCCCGCTCGCGCGTGTTGCGCGGGGCGCCGTCGTCCGCGGCGATCTGGTCGAACAGCTTCAATGCATCCGCCGCCTTGCCTTCTTTCCAGGCGGCAAGGCCAAGCGCCTCGCGCGCCGTATGGCGCAGCGTGTTGGTGTCGGCGGTGAGCGACTCGACGCGGCTGGAGACATCGGCGAAAGAGCCATGGTCGACCAGCAGCAGCGCAGCCCTGAGCCGCGCCATGTCGCGAATGCCGGAAGGGATCTTGGTGTCGGCGGCGACCTCGTCGAAGTCCTTGACGGCAGCATCGACGTCGCCCTTGTCCGCCTTGACGGTTGCCGCGCGCATACGGGCGAGAAGCGGATAGGCGCCGTAACCGTCCTTTTCCAGCGCCTCCAGAGCGACAAGCGCCTCGTCGTTCTTGCCCTCATTGGCAAGCTTCAGCGCCTGCGAAAAAGCATCGCCCGAGCGGTTGGCGCGGGTCTCGTCCCAATAGCGGTAGCCGACGACGGCAGCGGTGCCCAACACCACCAGCACGGCCAGCACGAGCAAGGCGGGACCGAAACGGTCCCACAGCGCATGCGCCTGGTCGCGACGAATCTCTTCGTTGACTTCGCGGATAAAACTGTCGTCCGACATGGATCAAAACCATTCATGCCCCCGGCCGGGGCGGTTGATGAGCCCGCGTTTTAGCGAAATTTTGCCGGCATGGAAGGGGTTCCGCAGGAAAATCGCCCATTCACGAGGCAGTCGCCGCCACCGGCGGCCGCGCAGGTCGATCGTATCCGTGCCATATTTCGCCGGTAGGCGGTGCTTCTACATTCCTTGATCCGGTCAGATGCCTTTGCCCCGTTTGTCCCGCGTTGTTGCGTTTTCGATTGCCGCGCTTGCTACCGGCGCGGCTTTTGCCGACCCGCCGGCGGCGCCGGCAAAACCGAAGCAGACGGTCATCATTTCGTTCGACAGCGCCCGCGATATTTCGCAGTGGCAGCGCAGCCGGGCGCTGGCCGCGCGCACCGGTGCGCATTTCACGTATTTTGTCTCCTGCGTGTTCCTGCTGTCACCCGAGACGCGCAAGGAATACACCGCGCCAGGCAAAACGGCCGGCAAATCGAATATCGGCTTTGCCGCCTCCAAACAGGAAATTGCCGAGCGGCTCGAGCAGATCAACCTCGCCGCCAGGGAAGGCCACGACATCGGCAGCCATGGCTGCGGTCATTTCGATGGCAAGGACTGGAGCAAGGCCGACTGGCTGAGCGAGTTCGGCTCGTTCAAGCATATTCTCCAAAACGCCTATTCGATCAACGGCATTGCACCCGAACCAAAGGGTTGGCGCGATTTCGCAGGCAGGGCAGTGGTCGGGTTTCGCGCGCCCTACCTGTCGGCAAACAGGGCGCTTTACGAGGCGCTGCCCGCGGCCGGCTTCCTGCTCGACGCAAGCGGCGTTTCGCGTGGGCCGGTCGAGCCGCCGACCGTCAACGGCATCACGCGCTTTTCGCTGCCGCAGATCCCGGAAGGGCCGAGCTCAAGGCGGGTGATCGCCATGGATTACAATCTCTATGTCAGGCATTCCGGCGGCTTCGAGCGGCCGAGCATGGCAGAAGAGTTCGCTGACCGGACCTATCACGCGTTCCGCGCCGCCTTCGATGCGCAATACCAGGGCAAGCGCATTCCGCTGGAGCTCGGCTTCCACTTCACGCTGATGAACGATGGCGCCTACTGGAACGCGCTGGAGCGCTTTGCCGGCGAGGTCTGCACTAGGTCCGATGTCGAGTGCATCAGTTTTCGCGACTACGTCTCGCGGCGAGGCGAAAGACAGGCGGCGGTGGGCGGCTGAGCCCAAGTGGATCGCCGCCCGCTACCCGTTAGCTCACCGGCTGATCTTCAGGGCGCAAGCCGGCTTGCTCACGCTCCAGATAGCGCTGGTCGATTTCGGGCAGTGGCTCGCCCTCGAGCGTCGCCTCGAAGGCGCGCAGGCGTTTGTAGATCGAGATTAGTTCCACGATCGTCGGCCAGGCATTCACCAGATACTGAAATGAAGATCGGACCTGCTCAAAGGAGTTGAGAATCTGGTTCAGAGCGCCGAGCTTGATTTTCCCCGCGACCATCGTAGGAACAAGAACGATGTATGGAAATATATTGTCAATTTGGAGATAGAATATTCTAGCAACGTTAAAATATAAGTAATGAAAGTATTTACGAAAATAGATGCTTCTTACACTTCTAAAAAGGTCAGCGACAGTTGGCGGTTGCGCGCGATCTGCATCGTCCTCACCATAGACTAATTCCTTTCGGTAGGCTGCTTCGACACGTTGGGTGCGGAACTCGAGACCCGGTAGCTTGATTCCTACCACTGCCAAGAAAGTAGTCCCGAAGAGCGACCAAAGGATTGCCACAACGACCAGGGAGTAAGGCACCGTGCCTATAATCGGCAGTTCCGTGACGTTCTGAGAGAGATGCAGCAGCACCGGAAGGAACGCTATCAGTGTCATGATGGACCCGACTAAACTTACGCCCAGATCCTCCATCGTGCTGGAGAAACGCATCGTGTCCTCTTGAACACGCTGGGATGCACCTTCGATGCGCCTCAATCTTTCCCAGTTGGTCATGTAGTATTCATTCATTGCGGTACGCCAACGAAATATCCAATGACTTACAAAAAACCGGTTGAGGGCGCCAACTGTCACAGCCAGAAGCGCAATCCACATAATTGTCAGCAGTTGGATATAGAAGTCCCACGGCGTCGTAGAGTACGGTGTGCCTAAAGCCTTCTGGATAAGGTCATAAAAAGGGCCATACCAGTCATTGAAGGCGACATTTACCTGAACCTGGTAATAGATCACAAAGAGGATCAGTGAGGTGCCAAGGATCGACCAATTCCGCCATGGATGAGGTCGGTACCAGGCCCAAAAGCCGTAGAAAATGAGGACGACAGCCGCAAAATATATGTAGAACCAGAGAAATGGCTTCGACCAAAAGAGCGACACGCCAATGATCTTGTCGACGCCAGCGGCCATCGGGGGCAGTCCAAACACTGCGCCAAGTTGCTCTCCTCCAAAAAACCAGAACAGAACGGCCGCGAGGCTCCAGACGGCTACCGAAGAGAAGAAGAGCTTCGGCTGCGGGAAGAAGGATACGAACACTGCGGGGAAATCCTCGGTCGATGCGCAAATCAGCGGGGTTCAGCGGGCATAAGGTCACACATTAGTGGGAAAGAAAATGCCCGTGCCCGACGCCCGGCGCCGAGCAAGACCATAATCATGGCGATTTTGGCGCAGCCGACCAGGCGATCGCGCCCGAGGCCAGCAGCACGGCGGCGGCCACGATCGAGGCAAGGAAAAAGTTACCCGAGGCCTGCGCGAGCAGCCCGGCGACGATCGGGCCGATGATCTGGCCAAGGCCGAAGGCGGCCGTCATCACCGCCAGCATCCGGCGTGGTGCCTGCGGGGCAAGCTGCCGTCCGGCCTGCAGGCCAAGCGCGGTGATGGCGATGAAGGTGCCGCCGACGAGCAGGCCGCCGAGCAGCGGCCCGATGCGCCCGCCCACGCCGACGCTGGCGCTGACGCCGACCACTTCGACGAGGCACCCCAGGGCGTAGGTGGCATAGAGTCCGATCCTGGCCGTAAGCTTCTGCCACAGCCAGACCGAGGGGAACCCGGCAAGGCCGGTGACCATCCAAACCACGGCCTCGAAGACCCGGCCACCGCCGCCTTGCCGGACAATGGCGACCAGGAACGTTGCCGTGACGATGTAGCCGAAGCCGAAAAGGCCGTAGGCGACGATGATCTTCACCAGCGACCGGTGCTTCGGCAATGCCGGCTCGCTCCCGGTGATGCTGTTCGCGGCCGAGGTGCCGCCGGCCAGCAAGGCGACGGCGGCAACGCCGCAGGCCGAAATCGCCGCCGACCACAGCCAGCCCGCCGCCCAGCCGGCATGTTTGGTAACGAGCAGCGCCAACAGCGCCGAAGATGCCGCGATGCCGAGGCCGACACCGCCGAAATACAGCGCCTGCAGGTCGTTTCGCCCCGTCGCGGCGAGATGACCGAAAACGATGCTGGTCATGAAGACCAGCACGAACGCACTGGCGAGGCCGGCAAGGAAGCGTATGAGGAGGAAGGCGGCCATCGTGCCGGTCAGGCCCATCAGCCCGGCGAGTATCGCAGTGGCGGCAAGGCCGGCCAGCATCAGCTGGCGCTCGCGGCCTTGCGCCCAGCCGCCGGTGGCGGCAAGCGCGCCGACGAGGTAGCCGAGATAATTGGCCGATGCGATCCAGCCGGCATCAGCCGGCGACAGGCCGAGCTCGTCCATCATGCCAGGCAGGATCGGCGTATAAACGAAACGACCGATGCCCATGGCGACGGCCAGAGCGATCATGCCGGCGATTGCCAGGCGCAAGGGCGAAGCGATGTTCATCGCGGTGCACAATAAGTGCGCCTGCTCGCGAGACAATCCGCCTTTTGTTGGGCCAGAAGGGGTTGCGCAGCCGCGTCGGCGGCTGGCTCGCCTGAGGTGCTTCGTTCAGGAGACTCTGCCGCAGCAGGTCCTCGTCAAGGCCGTCTCGTAGCGGGTACGACGCGCGGTCAGCCTGAACGGCATGTCGGCGAGTTCGCGCTCCGACATGGTGTCGAGCACCGGGTGCGACAGCGGATCGGTCACCCAGCTGATGGCCTCGCTGTCATGCCGGTGTGGCTGCGTTCCGATCGGGGAAAAGGCGCCGAGCCATGACAAAATCTTCATCAGATTGCCTCGTCACTCTGAGTAGCGCCCTTAGAATCCGGCATCCTGCAGTGTCTGGCAATTGAGATTTCAGCCGTCCGAGTTTAGAAAAACTGTATGGCTACTTTGAACCGCGTCCATCTCAACGGCTTGCGCGCCGTCGAAGCCGTCGCGCGCCTGGGCTCGCTCGCGGCGGCGGCCGCCGAGCTCAATGTTTCGGTCAGCGCCGTCAGCCAGCAGATCAACCGGACAGAAAAGCAGCTCGGCCGGGCGCTGTTCGAACGAACGCCAGCTGGCCTGGTGGCGACCGAATTCGGCACCGTCTTTACCGCGCGGCTCAGCGCCGGGTTTCGCGAACTTGCACAGGCGGTAGCGCTTGCCGATGAAAGCTCGGAGTGCACGCTGGTGGTTTCGGTGGCGCCGGCGTTCGCCTCGAAATGGCTGCTGCCGCGGCTGTCGCGGCATTTTGCCCGGCATCCGAACGTGCTCCTGCGCATCGATGCCTCGGTGCGGCTTGCCGATCTCGATCGTTCGGACATCGACGTCGCCATTCGGCTCGGCGACGGCAAATGGCCGGGCGGGCGGGCCGAATTGCTGCTGGCGCAAGAGGTGTTTCCGGTCTGTGCACCGGTGATCGCCAGCAAGCTGAAATCGATCGAGGACCTTGCTTTGACCTGTGCGATCACAGACGAAAGATCGATGATCAATTGGGAGAGCTGGTTCGAAGCGGCCGGGGTGGAGCCGGTCACCTTCATGAAAGGCGCGCGCTTCACAGATCCGATGCTGTGCCTGGAATCGGCGATTGCCGGTCACGGCGTCATGCTCGGCTGGCAATTGCTGGCCGCCGACGCGCTGGCCGACGGCCGTCTCGTTGCGCCGTTCGGCATACGCGCCCAGAGCGGGCTCGGCTATTGGCTGGTGACTTCGGCCAGCAAGGGCGAAAGCCGCAAGGTCAGGGATTTCAAGATCTGGGTGCGCGAAGAGATCGAGGCGACGATGGCGCAGTTCAGGTCGCTCGAGAGCGTCAGCTAGACCTGCCGGCGTGATCGGAGTGGAAAGGTCGGTAGCGCCGGTCTATGTAAGACACAGTCCCCAATCACGGCAGGCAGGATCATGACCACACATTCGCGCGGCGTTTCCGCAACCATCGACCCGGTGAAGCTCGACAGGCTGGCGGAGGTCGCCGTCAAGGTCGGGCTGCAATTGCAGCCGGGTCAGGATCTGGTGCTGACCTCGTCTATCGCCGCGCTGCCTCTGACGCGGCGGATCGTCGAGCACGCCTACAAGGCAGGTGCCGGCCTGGTGACGCCGATCTTCAACGACGACGAGATCACTCTCGCGCGCTTCCGCTACGGCGCCGACGCCGGTTTCGACCGCGCCGCCGGCTGGCTCTATGAAGGCATGGCAAAAGCCTTCGCCAACAATGCGGCGAGGCTTGCCGTGCGCGGCGAGGATCCCTCGCTGCTTTCTTCTCAGGACCCGGCAAAGGTGGCGCGTGCCAACAAGGCGAATTCGATGGCCTATCAGCCGGCGCTGGAGAAGATCACCGGCTTCGACATCAACTGGAACATTGTGGCTTATCCTGATCAGGCATGGGCCAAGCAGGTTTTCCCGGACGATGCCGAAGACGTCGCCGTAGCCAAGCTCGCCGACGCGATCTTTGCCGCCTCGCGGGTGGACGTCGAAGACCCGATCGGCAACTGGACGGCGCACAATGCGGCGTTGAAGAGCCGCACCGAATGGCTGAACGGCCACAATTTCCACGCGCTGCATTTCACTGGTCCCGGCACCGACCTGACCGTCGGGCTGGCCGACGGCCACGAGTGGATGGGCGGCGCTTCGACCGCCAAGAACGGCATCACCTGCAACCCGAACATCCCTACCGAGGAGGTTTTCACCACGCCGCATGCAAGGCGCGTCGAAGGTCATGTCACGAGTACAAAGCCTCTGTCCTACCAGGGCACGCTGATCGACGGCATTGCGGTGCGTTTCGAGGCGGGCCGCATCGTCGAGGCCAAGGCCTCGAAGGGTGAGGATGTGCTGCAGAAGGTGCTCGATACGGACGAAGGCTCGCGCCGTCTCGGCGAGGTGGCGCTGGTGCCGCATTCCTCGCCGATCGCCAAGAGCGGGCTGCTGTTTTTCAACACGCTGTTCGACGAGAACGCCGCCTGCCACATCGCGCTTGGCCAGTGCTACTCGAAGTGCTTTGTCGACGGCGCCTCGCTCAGCCAGGACGAGATCGCGGCGCGCGGCGGCAACAAGAGTTTTATCCACATCGACTGGATGATTGGCTCGGACAAGATCGATATAGACGGCGTCCACAAGGACAGCAGCCGCGTGCCGGTGATGCGCAAGGGCGAGTGGGTTTAAGAGCGCCAGCACGCAGCCGCGCCTGTGACGCATGCGGGGTTGGCAATGGAACTCGCGGTCAAGCGCATCTATGAGCCGCCGGCGCCCTATGACGGGCAGCGGGTGCTGGTGGACCGCATATGGCCGCGCGGCATCGCCAAGCAGGACGCGGCGCTGACGCTATGGCTGAGGGACATCGCGCCAAGCGACGCGTTGCGCAAATGGTTTGGCCATGAGCCGGCGCGCTGGGCGGAGTTCCAGCGGCGATACAGCGATGAGCTCGACCGGAACGGCGAGGCGGTGGCGGAACTGCGCGCCTTGCTCCGTGAGGGCAAGGTGACGCTGCTCTACGGCGCGCATGACGAGGCCCATAATAACGCGGTCGCGCTGGCGAGCTATTTGCGTGGGAAAACCTCAAGCGTCTGATACGATCGATATGCATGCCGGCAGGACAGAGGGGGCGCGCGACGGATCGCGGTCGGTCGGTTCTACTTCCCGCCAACCGCCTGCTGATAAATATCGGGCTTGAACCCGACGAGAATCCTATCGCCAAGTTCCAGCACCGGACGCTTGATCATCGTCGGCTTTGCCAGCATCAGCGCGTTGGCCTTCCTTTCATCCAGGCCCATCCTGTCCTCCTCCGACAGTTCGCGAAACGTCGTGCTCGCCTTGTTGAGCAGAATTTCCCAGCCGACTTTGCCTGACCAGCCGTTCAGCCGATCCGCATCCAGCCCGTCGACCCTGTAGTCATGAAAGCGATAGGCAACATCATGGCTCGCCAGCCAGGAACGGGCCTTCTTGATCGTATCGCAATTGGTGATGCCATACATGGTGATCGTCAAAAAAAGGGATCCTCGGACCGGTCGAATCTGACTGCACCCTAAAACCGCACCTCTCAGTTTTCCAGCGGCTTGCCGGCCATCCATGATTTTCGCCCTTGCCAATAGTAAGGAATTTCCCTAAGTGTTTCTAAGCCAACTCTGGTCACGCGGAATGGCCGAGGCAAGGAAACGACTATGACGAGCCTGCAGACCGAAAGCCCCCCGCCCGTCGACGGCATTTTCCGGGCGCTCGCCGATCCGACCCGGCGACGCGTGGTCGAGCGACTGAACCGAAGCCCCGCCTCGGTCAGCGAGCTTGCCCAGCCGTTCGAGATGGCCCTGCCATCCTTCATCGAGCATCTCAGGGTTTTGGAAGGCTGCGGGCTGGTGCATTCGGAGAAGGCAGGCCGCGTCAGGACCTACCGGCTCGCGCCGGAGCCGCTGAAGCTCGCGGAAAACTGGCTGGCCGAGCAGCGGGCGCTGTGGGAGCGCCGTCTCGACCAGTTCGACGACTACGTGCTGAAACTCAAGGAGAAAGACAGATGAACATGGCTCCGTTGTTCCAACCCGATCCGAAGCTCGACCTCGTGCTCGAACGGTCGATCGAGGCGCCGCGCGAACTGCTGTGGATGGCCTTGACGAAGCCCGAGCATGTCCGCCAATGGTTCACGCCGAAGCCGTGGATCATCACCGATTGCGAGATCGACCTGCGGCCCGGCGGCCTGTTCCGCACCCGCATGCAGTCGCCCGACGGGAAGGAGGTCAACGACAGGCGTTGCTGCTACCTCGAGATCGTCCAGGACGAGCGGCTGGTGTGGACCGATGCGCTGCTGCCAGGCTACCGGCCGTCAGGCGACCCGTTCATTACAGCCGTCATATCGCTGCAATCGGGGGGCGAGGCGACGCGCTACACCGCGACCGCCATCCACCGCGACGAAGCCACGCGTAACAGCCACGAGGAGATGGGCTTCTACGACGGCTGGGGCACGGTGGCGGATCAGTTGGCGGGCTATGTCAAAACGATCTGAGCTTCTCGAAGACGGCCAGGTCATCCTCCCGGCCGCCATGCTTATTGTTCAACCTTGCAGCGGCTCCCGGAAGCCGGTGGTATTTCCGGCATCAATAGTAGAACCGCTCTTCGGTGATCTTGCCGTTCTTGACCGTGTACAGACCAACCTCATCTATGGTGGCACGTTCGCCGGTAGCTTTGGGCGTTATGTCAAACTTGAAGCGCACTGCGAACTGGTCGCCGTTGACATATGGGCCCTCGACCGAACCGCCATGCACTTCGTTGTTCTCTTGCCACCACTGGTTCTTTTGCTTCAGAGCTTCCTTGCCACGGGAGACGGCCATCGGCCCCTCCATGGCTTCGTAGCTGGCGACGTCATCGGCATTGTACTTCTCAGCAGCACCTTGGTGATCGCCCTGCTTGAGGAGCTCGGTGAAATCCTTGGCAATTTCCGTGATCGTCATGGGGGTTCCTCCTGTTAAGACGCATTGGAAGTAGCGGGTCGCGTGCTGGCCTGCCATCGTCAATCCCGAGACAGCTGACATGCCATGTCAGGATGATGAATATCGTGCGGGGGCTCTACATCCCGGCCAAGGCATCGTCTTGGCCGTTCAATTGCCAACGTGCGCTCTCGCGGTAAATCCCCTTGCCGATTACACTGTGGATCAGCACAAAATCCCGGACTGTCCAGCCAATTGGATCAATCGACCGTTCGCGAATCCTGGGGCACGGACTTCGTCACGAAGCAGCGTAACATGCGGTTCAATGGACTTCGTGAGAAAGAGCTTTAGCGGGCTGTCGGAAATCAGAGCGGTGAGATTGCGCCAGAATTCTTGGAGCGCTGGATTGCTGTCACCGTTGCGCACAACCAGCGAACCACCACCAAAAGCCGTCAGGCGATCGAAAGAAACATCGAACGGTTTTGCAACGATCATCGAGCCGATATGCCGAGCGATTTCAACCAGCTTTTCCGGATACCCATCATGGTCACCGAGGCCGACGAGCGAGATATGGATGTGGCTTTCCGGAACAAACCAGCCTTGCAGCCCTAACTCTCGATTCAAGGCGATAGCCTTTCGCGCCAGGGGACCAGCGACCGCGCTCTCAGCCAAAATGGCGAAGAATATCCGGTCGTCGAAATGCCGCTTGGACCCCTCCCATCGGAAAAAGGTCTGGCCGTTGTTCGCGGTTCCGAATGCAGGTTGCCCACTCATAATTGATTGATCTCTCGTCCGGCAAATTGTATCCGACCGAGAAAATCAGAACAAACAAAGAACTCGTCAAGTGGAAACGCAACGGGGGCTGAATGCTTTCCGCGCCAACACCCGCGATTTCAGCGGTCGAGGAAGCCCTGCCGAGCAGGAATTCGAAGTCTGCGCCCCGTTGCCGATAAATGTGGGAACACTCCGGTTTTCTGGAAGTTGAAAATCAGACTAGCTGGGCAGCATAGGGCAGTTGGCGCCGCGGCGCAGGCTGATATGCGCCACATCGCCGACGCTGAATTGAAAACCCTCTGTCGGGCGTGGCGCGTCGATCACCACCTGTGTCCCCTGCCCCAGCTCTGCATGAAGGCGCAAGGTGCGGCCGTGGAAGACGATGCTGTTCACCCGCACCGGTACAGTGCCGGCCGTGGCCTCGGTCGTCGCCAAAAGATCCTCCGGACGCACGCCGATGGTGCGCACCGTGCCCTCGCCAGGCAGTTCGCCCGTCTCCGAAACGGCTTCCAGCGGCAGGGCGCCGGCGGCGAACCGCAAGCGCTCGCCGTCGCGGCCGACAAAGCGCGACTGCAGAAGGTTCATCGTGCCGATGAAGCTGGCGACGAATTTGGTGGCGGGCCGGTCGTAGAGGGTCGCCGGCGGCGCGGTCTGCTCGATGCGGCCTTTGTTCATGACGACGATGCGGTCAGAGATCGACAGCGCCTCGGTCTGGTCGTGCGTGACCATGACGAAAGTGGTGCCGAGGCGCGACTGCAGGCGCTTCAATTCGACCTGCATCTGTTCGCGCAGATGCGCATCGAGCGCCGACAGCGGCTCGTCGAGCAGCAGCACGCGCGGTTCGCAGACTATGGCGCGGGCAAGCGCGACGCGCTGGCGCTGGCCACCCGACAGTTCGGACACGCGGGCGCCGAGCTTGTCGGCAAGGCCGACCATGTCGAGCGCTGCGCCGACGCGCTTCGCCTGTTCGGCACCCGCGAGCTTGCGCAGCGACAAGCCGAAGCCGACATTTTCGGCGACGTTCATGTGCGGAAACAGCGCGTAGTCCTGGAATACGGTGTTGACCGGGCGGTCGAAGGGCCTGAGCCCCGTGATGTCGCGCCCTTCGAGCAGGACCCTGCCGCTCGACGGGCCTTCGAAACCAGCGATGACCCGCAGGCTGGTGGTCTTGCCGCAGCCGGACGGTCCGAGCAGGGTCAGGAACTCGCCGCGCGAAATATTGAGATCGACGGTGTCGAGCCCGACGATGCCGCCGGGGAAAATCTTGGAGACCTTGTCCAGCCGGACGAGCGGATCAGGCGCCATCGCGAACCTCGGACGGCTTGGTGGTGTTGACCCACAGGATCTGGCAGCGCTCGCTGCCCGGATTGCGGAAGGCATGCAGCAAGGTGCTCTTGAAGGCGAAGCTGTCACCGGCCTTCAGCCCGTATCTGGTCGAATCGACCACCAGCTCGACCTCGCCCGACAGGACGAAGCCGAATTCATGGCCGGCATGGGCGTAGGCTTCGGCGGTGCCGCCACCGGCTTCCACCGTCACCAGCATGCCGGTCAGCGTGGCAGCCGGCGGCGACAGCAGCGCCTTGGCGATGCCTTCCGACTTGACCGGGATCTGACGCCGGCTGTTGGCGCGAACGCAATAAAGATCGTTGCCGGCATCGTTGCCATCAACAATCAGCGCCGACGGCTCGATGTCGAGGGCGGCGGCAAGCGGCCAGATCACTCGCACCCGCAATGACGACATGCCGCGCTCGATCTGGCTCAGCGCACCGATCGAGACGCCGGCTTTGGCGGCGAGTTCGGCCAGGGAGAGATTGCGCTCCAGCCTGAGCGCCCGCACGCGCCGGCCGACCCTGACGTCGGCGTCATCCTTCGGCTTCTCAGCCGCTTCGTCCAGCATGTCCATTCGTTCGTCCTTATTTGGTAAGGTTTTTCCCTCCCCTTGTGGGAGAAGGTGGATCGACGCGAAGCGCCGAGACGGATGAGGGGTGTTGGCCGGAGTGCCGTCGGTGCCATCTGGAACACCCTCATCCGTCGCCTTCGGCGACACTTCTCCCGCAAGGGGAGAAGGAAGTGCGAACTCAGCCGCCTGCCTTGACCTTCTCGAACATCTTGGCGAGTTCGTCATTCTGTTTCATCGGCCCGGTGAAGATCGTGGTCTTCAGCATCACCTCGGGATCGGAAGGCAGCTGCAGTTTCTCCAACTCCTCCTTCGGCACGGCGGCGAAAGCCGAGCTGATCGAGCTGCCATAGCCGTAGGCCTGGATCAGATACTTTCCGGAATCCGTCTCCAGCCGGCTGTTGATGAAGTCATAGGCTAGGTCGACGTTCTTGGCGTCCTTGAGCATGACGAAGCCGCAAGCCCAGGTCAGCATGCCTTCTTTCGGCTTCATGAACTCGACAGGCACGCCCTGCTTCTTCAGCGAGGTGGCCGAGGCGTTCCAGGTCATGGCCGCGACCAACTGGCCGCTGGCCAATGCCTGTTCGACCGAGGTCATGTCGGCGGTGTAGTTCGAGAGCAGCGGGCGCTGCTCGCGAAGTTTTTCTGCCACCTTGTCCATCTGTTCCGGTGTCATGTCGAATGGATTGACGCCGGCGAGAAGGGCCGCCACCACCGGTGTGTCGTGGACGGCATCGATGGTCGCCATACGCCCGGCATATTGCTTGTCCCAAAGCAGGTTCCAGCTGGCTTCCGGGTTCTTCACCAGATCGGTGCGGTAGAGGATCGAGGTGTTGCCCCAGTCCCACGGCACCATCCAGACCTTGCCGTCGCCGGCCTGCAGGTCGGGCAGGTTCTTGAAGACCGGGAAGATCGAATCCCAGTTCTTGATGCGCTTGGTGTCGATCGGCTGCAGCAGGCCTTCCTTGTTCCAGCGCGCCACCTTGTCATAGCATGGGTGCGCGACATCGGGGCGGAAGCCGGCCTTGACCTTGGTGAAAGCGTCATCGTCGTCGCCAAACATCGAAGCTTCGACACCATCGGGGTGCGCGGCGAGGAAGCTCTTGTTGAAGTCGGGCAGTTCATAGCCCGACCACGTGAAATATTGCAGCTTGTCGCCGGCAAAGGCGATAGTCGACGCAAGCGCCAGCGCGAACGCAGCCAGTCCGGTTTTCGCTGTCTTTGCCGTTATCGATTTCAGGTCGAATGCCATTGCAGTTCTCCTCCTTCGGTTTCTTCTGGTTTTGACAGGTTGGCGGGCGCTGACCGCCGGGTGGCAGCAAGCCCGCGATGGCGAAGGATTTCGGCGAGTGCGGCGATGAGGAACGACACGGCCAGGATCGAAGTGCCGAGCGCCATGACGGTCGGCAGCGATTTCGGGAAGCGCAGCTGGCTCCAGATATAAAGCGGCAGCGTCGGCTCGGTGCCGGCAAGGAAGAAGGCGACGATGAACTCGTCGAAGGAGGTCAGGAAGGCCAGCATGAACGCCGAAATAATGGCCGGCAGGCTGAGCGGCAGCATCACCCGTCTGAAGGTCGTCCAGTCGGAAGCGCCGAGGTCGAGCGCTGCCTCGCGGATGGTCTTCGGGATGGCGGCGAAGCGGCTGCGCATGACCACCACCGTCGTCGGCAGCGCCACCAACACATGGCCGAGCACAATGGCAATGCGCGACGGCCCAACGCCGGCGAGGTTGACCAGGATGAGCAGCGATATGCCGACGATGACGCCTGGGATCAGGATCGGCAGCCGCGCAATGGCACTGATCGTGGCGGCCAGCGGCGAGCGGCCGTAGAGGTCCATATAGGACACGGTCACGCCGCAGAGTGTTGCGCCAGTGGCAGCAATTGCGCCGATGACGAGGCTGGTGGCAAGCGCGCCGGACAGCGCCGAATTGCCGTAAAGCGTGCCGTACCATTCAAGCGTGAAGCCTTGCAGCGGAAACGCCGCCTGGATCGAATTGTTGAAGGAAAACAGCGGGATCAGCAATATCGGCAGATACAGGAACACCAGATAGGCAAGGACATAGGCGCCGAGCCAGCCGCCGCCCTGTTTTGCATCGACACGCGCCGCGTTCATGTGCGGCTGCCGTATCGGCGGTCGGCGAAGCGCACCACCAGCACCACGGCGAGGATGACCAGCATGACGGCGACGGCGAGTGCGGCGCCGAACGGCCAGTCATTTGCCTTGCCGAACTCGGCCTGGATCAGCGTACCGATCATGGTGCTGGCCGGGCCGCCGACCAACGCCGGGGTGACATAGTCGCCGACGGTCGGCACGAAGACGACGAGGGCCGCCGCCAGCACGCCCGGCATCGAATTGGGCAGCACGATGCGGCGGAAGCTGGTGAACGGTTTTGCGCCGAGATCGGAAGCGGCTTCGAGCAGCGATTTCGGGATCGTGTCCAGTGCCACATAGATGGGCAGGATGGCGAACGGGGCATAAGCGTGGGCAAGCGTGACGACGACCGCTGCCGGTGTGTTGAGAAAGGCCAATGTCGGCTCCGACCAGATGCCGCTTTCGATCAGCGCCGAGTTGAGCACGCCATTATAGGCAAGCACGATCTTCCAGGCGAAGACGCGCAGCAGATAGCTGGTCCAAAACGGCAGGGTCAGCAGGAGCAGCAGCAGCCCGCGTCGCCGCCCGGCATGGAAAGCCAGATAATAGGCGACAGGATACGCCGTGACGACGGTTGCCAGCGTCACCAGGCCGGCGATGCTCAGCGAGCGCAGCGTCACCGTCCAGTACAGCGGATCGGTGGCCACCGTGACGAAATTCGCAAGGGTGAAACCAGTCCCGAGCAGCGAGCCGTCATTGCCGCGAAAGGCCAGGAAGAACACCAGCCCCAAGGCGAAAAGGATCAGCACAAAGGTGACGAGCCCGCCCGGCAGCAGCATGGCGAAGCGGAAACCCGGCGAAGACCGGGTTTCCGGCAGCGGCTGCGTTGCGGCGATGGTCGACATCGACTGCCTATGGTATTTGAAATCGACTAAGCTTTTTTCATATTCGTGAAGCTGTCAAGCTGTTTGACGTTTGGGAATGAACGTCAGCGTTCGAAGGCGTCCAGCATCCGGTACCAGGCGATGGTCGCGGCAACGCCGACCTGCCGAAAGGCGTGAAACGGAATCGGCCGGATCGGCGAGACCGGGAACGGCAATTGCCTGGTGTCGCCACTCGACAAATAGGAGGCAATGCGCTCGCCAAGCGCGGTCATCAGGCCGATGCCGCGGCCCTGGCAGCCAACCACCGCCAGCAGACCCTTCTCTGGCTCGTGGATATGCGGGAGATGGTCCGGCGTCATTGCCACCCGGCCGAACCAGCGCTTTTCGATGACCACGTCGGACAGCGCCGGGTAGAGCCGCAGCAGCGCGCGTTCCAGATGCGCCCAGTCGGCCGGGCTGTTCGGCAAGGCCATGCGGCCGCGTCCGCCAAGCACCAGCCGACCATCGGCACTCTTGCGGTAATAGACGAGGATGCGGCGCGAATCCGAAACCGCCTGCCCCTCCGGCAGGATCGCCGCCGCGAGATTGGACGATAGCGGCGCTGTCGCGATCTGAAAGGAATGCAGCGGGACGATCGTCTCGGCGAGGCCGGGAAGCAGGCCGCCGGTATAGGCGTTGGTCGCCAGGACAATCGCCTTGGCCTTGAGTTCGGCGCCGCTTTCCGTAAAAACGTGCCAATTGCCGGCATTCTTGCTGATCTGCATCACGTTCTGGCGCTCGGCGATCTTCACGCCTGCCGCTGCGGCGACGCGCGCCAGTTCCGACGTGTAGGCGAGCGGATCGAAGACGCCGGCACGGCGATCGAGCCAGCCGCCGAGATAGCCTTGCGCGCCGGTCATCGTCGCGATCTCCGTCCCGCTCAGCAACCGGACATCGGCGCCGCGGGCGCGCCACTGCCGATCCCGATTCGCCGCCGCTTTCAGCGCGGTCTCGGTGTGTGCGGCCTGGATCCAGCCATTGCGGACGAACGGCACCGCCAGTCTTTCGTCGCGGATCATTTCGAAGACGGCGTCCGCCGTCGAGGCGGCAAAGTTGACGAGCGCCTCACCGCGTTCGAGACCAAAATGCTCCAGCAGCCAGTCCGGATCGTATTTCAGGCCAGGAATAACCTGACCGCCGTTCAGACCGGACGCGCCATTGCCAATTTCGCCGGCCTCCAGCACCTGGACCGCAAGGCCGAGCCGGGCAGCGTGCAAGGCCGTTGACAGCCCCATGATGCCGCCGCCGACGATGACGACATCGACGCATTGGCCGGCTGGAAAAAGCGACTGGAACGCGGTGGCTGTCCGCGGCTTCTGCCAGATTGGGTCGGAAAACCGTAAGAGCAAGCGTCACCTGGAGACTTCAGTAGGTGAAAAACCCTAGCGACGGTTTCATTATTTTGAAAGAGCGTTTTCCGTCGCCGTTGGCGCACGTCAGGCTCGATCAAGGTCCAGCGATGCGAAGACCCAAAGAATTGACAAAGCTCGCCCTGCAAGCGGGATAGACCTTTGGCGGGAATTTGTTGAAAGTGCCGCGGCCGAAGGACAAGACAACAGGAAATACAAGCCATGACGAACGCCACACATTTGCCCGCCGAAGGCCTCTTCGTGGGCCGCGCCCGGGCGAGCGATGCTTCCCATCCGCTGGTGGTCACGGTGCGTGACGGCACGGTCTTCGACATCACGTCAAATGTGGCACCGACCGTACGCGACGTTTGCGAATTGCCGGATCCGGCAGCGCACGTCCGCTCGGCAAAGGGGCGGCCGATCGGCCCGCTCGATGCCATTGCGGCCAACAGTTTCGAGACAGCGCGCGATCCGGGGAAACCATACCTGCTGTCCCCCGTCGACCTGCAGGCCATCAAGGCGTCTGGCGTCACCTTTGTCGTCAGCCTGCTCGAACGGGTGATCGAGGAGCAGGCGCGCGGTTCGGCGGAAAAGGCCGACGCCATTCGCGCCGACATCGCCGGGCTGATCGGCCACGATCTGTCGAAGCTCAAGCCCGGCTCGCCGGAAGCGATGGAGATCAAGGCCAAGCTGATTGCGCGCGGCGCCTGGTCGCAATATCTGGAAGTCGGCATAGGCCCCGATGCCGAGATCTTCACCAAATGCCAGCCGATGGCCTCGGTCGGCTTCGGCGCCGATGTCGGCCTGCATCCGGTTTCGACATGGAACAATCCGGAGCCGGAGATCGCCATGATCGCCGCGAGCAGCGGCAGGATCGTCGGGGCGACGATCGGCAACGACGTCAACCTGCGCGACGTCGAGGGGCGCTCGGCGCTGCTGCTCGGCAAAGCCAAGGACAACAACGCTTCGGCAGCACTTGGCCCGTTTATCCGGCTGTTCGATGAGACATTTTCCAACGGCGACGTGAAGCAGGCGATCGTACGGTTGAAAGTCGAAGGCGAGGATGGGTTCTCGCTGGAAGGCGCCAGTTCGATGGCCGAGATCAGCCGCTCGCCAGAAGAGTTGGTCGCCGCCGCCATGGGGCCACATCACCAATACCCGGACGGGCTGGCGCTCTATCTCGGCACGATGTTCGTGCCGTCGAAGGATCGCGGCGAAACAGGCAAGGGCTTTACCCACAAGGTCGGCGACATCGTCACCATCTCGTCGGAGAAATTCGGCGCCTTGGTCAACCGCGTGCGGCTGTCGCCCGACTGCCCACACTGGACCTATGGCGCCAGCCATCTGATGCGCGACCTCGCAAGGGCCGACCTCATCTAGTCCCCCAGCCTAACATCCGATAGATCTAGAATTCTCTGATTGGAAATTACCTGCTCGTCGGCATTCGGGAGAGTCCATTGATCGTCGCTCTTGAGGGCAAGACCCTCGTCGTTACCGGCGGGACGCAAGGGCTTGGCGAGACCATCGCCCGGTTGGCCTCAGCCGGCGGCGGCGAAGGGATCGCCATTGTCGGCCGCAATGCCGAGCGTGGCGTACGCATCGCCGAAGAGCTTTCACGACCAAGCCGGCCCGTCGTCTTCATCCAGGCCGAGCTTGGAGATCCGGCCGCGCCTGCAGCTGTCATGGCGGAAGCGATCAAAAGACTCGGCCGCATCGATTGTCTGGTGAACGCCGCGGCCCTCACCGACCGGGCCTCGCTGGAAACTGGCACAATCGACGACTGGGACAGGTTGTTTTCCGTCAATGCGCGCGCGCCGTTCTTTCTCATGCAGGCGGCCGTAGCCGACATGAAGAGACGGCGGGCGGCGGGCGCCATCGTCAACATACTGTCGGTAAATGCGCATTGCGGTGCGCCGGACCTTGCCATCTATTCCGCCACCAAGGGCGCGCTTTCGACGCTGACCAGAAACATTGCCAACGCGCATCTTTCCGATCGCATCCGCGTCAACGGCATCAACATGGGCTGGGTAGCGACGCCGGCCGAACAAGAGATGCAGGCGCGCACGCTGGGCAAGGGCGAAAACTGGGCAAAGATCGCCGCCGCCGGCCTGCCGCTTGGTCGATTGCTGACCATGGACGAAGTCGCCCAGCTAACGCTGTTCCTGCTCAGCGACGCCTCCGGGCTGATG
Organism: Mesorhizobium sp. M0136; assembly: GCF_040322515.1. NCBI lineage: Bacteria > Pseudomonadati > Pseudomonadota > Alphaproteobacteria > Hyphomicrobiales > Phyllobacteriaceae > Mesorhizobium > Mesorhizobium sp. M0136. The sequence goes on along the minus strand of NZ_JAMYTP010000003.1, from coordinate 311,587 downwards.
ACCGGGACGCTTATCGACCTAGAGCAATCCGTGCTCGGCGCGCCGCCGCGCGGCATTGCGTGACGGTCGCAGGGCCGATCGTCGGCCGCCTGGAAAATATCAGCCAAACTGATGCAATCTGATGGGATTGCTGATGGCGTCGTGCATTGCGCCAACGTCCATTGGCGGATGGAGGCTTGCCATCGATCGAAAAAGGGAATGCTCTAATGCGCCCAGGTCGACGCTGGCAAAATGCGACCACCGTTTTGGCCGCGCACGGCTTTTCGCGGTGATCGTCGTCGGAGGAGGAGTTCGGTTCAAATGGGAGGAAATCAAATGCTGACGAGGCTAAGACTGCTTGTACTTGGCTTGGTAGTGGCGCTGGCCATTCCGGCCGCGGCACAGGCCAAGACGTTCTACTGGATTTCGCATGGCGGCCCGGCCGATCCGGTCTGGACCTACTTCCTTGCCGGCGCCAAGCAATGGGCGGCGGACACCGGAAACACTGTCAACACATCGTTCCACAATGGCGACGTGGCGTCGCAGCAGGAGGCTATTCGCGCCGCGATTTCCGCGAAGGCCGACGGCATCACCACGACCAGCCCTGATCCGGGCAGCCTTGTCGAGATCGTCAAGGAAGCGCGGGCGGCGAACATCCCGATCATCAACTTCAACACGCCCGACCCGAAGGCGGACTTCAACGCCTATGTCGGCGGCGACAACGTCACCTTCGGCAAGCACTGGGCGCAGTATCTGGTCGACAAGGGCCTTGTGAAGAAGGGCGACTTCGTCTGGATGCCGGTCGAGGTTCCCGGCGCCACCTATGGCGTCCAGGAAGAGGAAGGCATCAAGAGCGTGTTCGAGCCGCTCGGCATCACCTACGAGATCACCGAAGCGACGCTCGACCAGGCCGAAGTGATCAACCGCATGGTCGATTACCTCACCGCCAACAGGGCCAAGGTCAAGGCGGTTATCGGCCTCGGCGACCTGGTCACCGGTTCGATCAAGCGGGTGTTCGACCAGGTCGGCGTCAAGCCGGGCGAAATCCCGGTCGTCGGCTGGGGCAACTCGCTCGACACCACCCAGGAAGTGCTGAACGGCTACGTCAATGCCGCGCAGTGGCAGGATCCGCAGGCGACCAGCTACGTCGCGCTCTCGCTCGCCAACATGGCGGCAAGCGGTATTCCGCCAGGCTTCGACGTGATCACCGGCGCGCTCTACGAGAAGGACACCGCCGCGGTATACGACAAGATCCTGTCCGGCAAATAGGTCCGCGATCGAGTTGGTCACGGCCGCTTCGGCGGCCGTGACCGTCTCATCATTCCGCCGAACCGCTTGCTGTCTCGGCCAAATCCAATCCTATCGCGGGTCCAAGGTGGAAAATCGTTCTCTTATCCAACGCTCGATCGCGCGGCCTGAGTTCGGGCCGTTCGTGCTGCTCGTCATCGAGATCGCCGTGTTCTGGGGCATCAACCACGACTTCCTGTCGCCGCAAAACATCTCGAACACGCTGGCCTTCACGGTCGAACTCGGGCTGATCGCGCTGGCGATGACGCTGTTGATGACATCAGGCGAATTCGACCTCTCGGTCGGCTCGGTCTTCGGCTTCTCGCCGGTCCTGATGTGGACCTTGTTCAACAGCGGCGTCGCCTCGCTCGAAGCCGCCTTCGTCGTTGCGCTGGTGGTCGCTGCCTTCATCGGACTGGTCAATGGCTGGTTCGTGACGCAGCTCAAGATCCCGTCCTTCCTGGTGACGCTTGGCATGCTGCTGGTGGTGCGCGGCACCGCTTTGTTCGTCACCAGCGGGTTTCCGCAGCGGACCTGGAGTGCCGAGGGCAGCTGGCTGGCGGAAGCCCTGGTCGGCGATTTCTTCATCGGGCCGTTCCGTATCTATATGTCGCTGTTCTGGTTCATCGCCGCCGCAATCGCGCTCGGCTACGTGCTGACGCAGAGCCGGACCGGCAACTGGATCCAGGCGGCCGGCGGCAACCCGAGTGCTGCAAGGGCGCGCGGCGTCAATGTCAGCGGCGTCAAGATCGGCCTGTTCATCCTGTCGTCGATCCTGGCCTCGCTCGCCGGCGTCATCTCCTCGCTGCGCACCTCGGCGGCCAACCCCAACAGCGGCACCGGCTACGAGCTCGAAGTCATCGCCATGGTAGTGATCGGCGGCACGGCGCTGACCGGCGGGCGCGGCACAATCATCGGCACGGTGCTCGGTATCCTGATCCTGCGCGTGATGCGCAACGGCATCGTGCTGATCGGTGTGCCCGGCCTTGCCTACAACATCTTCATCGGCGCCATCATCCTCGGCATGATGGCGCTCCACTCATGGCTGGAACGCCGGCATCAGGCAGGGACTTGAACCATGGCCGAACCGCTTGTCCGCATGGAAAATATCCGCAAGTCCTATGGGCGCGTGCAGGCGCTGGTTGATGCCAACTTCCATGTCAACGAAAGAGAGATCGTCGGACTGCTCGGCGACAACGGCGCCGGCAAGTCGACGCTGATCAAGGTGCTGTCGGGCGCGGTCCCGCTGACCAGCGGCGACATCTTTATCCGTGGCAAGAAGGTGAATTTGCGCAGTACCAGCGACGCCATCGCCCATGGCATCGAGACGATCTACCAGGATTCCGCGTTGGTGACGCAGCTGTCGATCGCCCGTAACCTGTTCCTTGGACGCGAGCCGATCAAGCCGCCGCGTTTCCTCAACCGCATGGACCAGGAGGCGATGAACGTGGTTGCCCGTGACCTGCTCAAGCAGGTCGGCATCTCGAAGAATATCCCGCCGACGACGCCGATCGGCTCACTCTCCGGCGGCGAGCGGCAGGCGGTGGCGATTGCACGCGCCATGCATTTCGACAGCGACCTTATCATCCTCGACGAGCCGACCAACAATCTCGGCGTCGCCGAAACGCAAGGGGTGCTGAGCTTCGTGCGCAGTGCCCGCGATTCCGGCCATTCCTGCATCTTCATCGCCCATAACATCCATCATGTCTTCCAGGTGGTCGACCGCATCGTCGTCATGCGCCGCGGCAAGGTGGTCGCCGACGATATCGACCCGAAGAAGACCAGCGTCGCCGAAGTCGAGCGCGTCATCACCGGCATGTCGGACAAGGAGATCCGTGACGCGCTGGCCGAGGGCACGCAACGGCCCGGCTGAGCAGCCGGGCCGGGCTTATCGTCGAGGCACTGGATCGCATCGCCACATGGTTGCGACATGAAAGCCACCGTTTCGGATATTGCCAGGAGCTGCGGCCTGTCGACCGCGACGGTCGACCGTGTGCTCAACAACCGGCCGGGGGCGAGTGCCGCCAACCGGCAGCGCGTGATGGAGGCGGCCAAGCAGCTCGGCTATCTGCCGGTCGTCGACCAGGTCGCGTTGCCCTCGCGGCCGGCACATCTCGAATTCTTCCTGCCGATGGGCAGCAATGCCTTCATGGCCGATCTGGCCAGGCACATCGAGGATTATGCGGCGCGCCTGCCGCTGGTCGCCTCCTGCCGCATCCACAAGCTCGCCGGCATCTCGCCGAGTGCCTTGCAGATGGCCGTCGAAAACCTCTCGCTCAAGGCGAACGGTGTCGGCGTCATCGCCATCGACCATCCGAGAACGCGCAACATCTTGCGCGAGATCGTCGAGGCCGGCATCCGCCTGGTCACGCTGGTGTCCGACGTTCCCGGCGCGCCGCGCTCAGCTTATGTCGGCATCGACAACAGGGTGGCCGGCCGCACCGCGGCGCTGCTGATGGGACGGTTCCTCGGCGGCCGCCAAGGCCATCTGGCGATGGTGGTCGGCTCACGTTCCTATCGCGGCCACGAGGAACGCGAGATGGGCTTTCGCTCGGTGCTCGGCGAGGAGTTCCCCAATCTGACCGTCACCAGCGCCGTCGAGATCAACGACGAGCCGGAGGTCAGTTATACCGCGACCATGAAGGCGCTGCACAACGAGCCGGAGCTGCTCGGGATCTACTGTGTCGGGGCCGGGCGCTCGGGCGTGGCAAAAGCATTGCTCGAAGCCAGGCCGCGGACGAAGCCGGTGTTCATCTGCCATGACCTGACGCGCGAGACGCGCGGCTATCTGGTCGACGATCTGCTCGACGTCGTCATCGACCAGAATGCGCGGCTGATCGCCGAACAGTCGGTCATTCGCCTGCTCGGCTCGATCGCCTCGTCGGCGCCCTATCTGACGCGGAAATTCATCGAGCCGCGCCTGATCTTCAAGGAAAATGTCCCGGTGCAGTGATGTCGTGCGGGGGCGGTGGTCGCTCGGGCCTCGATCGTTAAAATTCGGTTGATACCGCAAATCTGCACATCACCTATGCAACTTTTTTGGTTGCCGAATCATTGGGCAATTGATAGTTTCGCAGGTGTCGGCCATCTACTCCTCCCAGATGCGATGCCGACGCTGAGTGCGGTACACCTCCTCCCGTGCCGTATTCGAAATCGAGCCCGCTGCCACCTCCTCCCGGCAGCGGGCTTTTTTTGTTCCAGCGCCGGGATAGGGGGCGATGCTTGGGGTCGTTACTAGCATCGGACACGGCTGTTGATCCGCAAATCGTTGAGCTTCGCCGCGGCTTGTCGGGCAGAATCCTGTCACACTTGTCACTCTCACCGGTTCGCCAGCGGCCCTATCCTGCCTCACGACCAGCAAACAACGCCGCGCCAGCAATGCTGTTGGGGCAAGGGAGACGCGAGATGGCACATCGCGATGGACGAGACATCACCCGGCGGCACGGCGCGCAATCGAAACGCCGCGGATCGTTTCGCCGCTTGCGAGATTATCTGGCCCTGAAAGAAGTGATCAGGCCTTCCGCCATGCGGACGAACTGCGCGCTCGGGCCCTCGGCGCCGACGCTTTGCAGGCTGACGCGGGCGCCCTCGAGCAGAAGCGACAGCGTATCGGCGAGAAGCTCGGCCTGTCCGATACCCGCATCGCGACACAGCGAGACCAGACGCTCGCGCTGCGCTTCCTTGAGTTCCTTGATCACTTGCCTTGCCGGATGATCGGCCTCGCTCAGCTCGATGGCGGCGTTGGCCATGTCGCAACCGCGGCGATCCGACATCAGGCAATCGGCCGCCATCCGGACCCAGGCGTGCAGTTGCGCCAGCTTGTCGCCCGGATTCTCGGCCTCGAACTTCTCCCACATCGCGTTGGCGCTGCAAGCGGTCGCCCGCAGACATTCGATGATCAGGTCGTCCTTGGACTCGAAATGCCGGTAAAGCGTCATCTTGTTGGTGCCGGCGGCCTCGGTGATGGCGTCGATGCCGACGCCGCGAATGCCATGCTTGTGAAACATGTCCCGTGCCGTCTCCAGGATCCTGTCCCGGGGGCGAACACGCTCCACAACACCGTCTGTCATCAAAACCTCCGTGATTGCGTTTCCGAAATTCCCTCGGTGCACCTCTTGACTAGGGTGTTACCGGTCTGTAACGTTAGAGATGTTACTTACCTGTAACACCCGCATTGCATTATGTCAAACTCGCAAGTGCCGGTCATCAGCCCCGCCCCAATCGGCAAGGGGACGAACCGCACCTCACGGCCTCGGCCGGCGAGCAAGAAAACACCAGATCCGCGGCTTGCCGCGGATCGCCAAAACCAGGAGCCGCTTCGATGTCGCAGCGCAATGATCTGACGATCGATGAAGTCGTGAGGGATCCGATGATCCGCATGCTGATGAAAGCCGACCGCGTCGACCCGCGGTCTTTCGAGGCGATGCTGCGTGCGCTGGCGGACGAGCAGGCCGAGCGCCGCAATGCGCCGCGTCGCCCCCTGCAAGATTTCGGCTTTCTCGAAGATTCCGGCTCAACGCGCAGCCGGCGACTGTCCAGGGTGGCCAAGGCCTTCGGCCGGGCCAGAGCATCGGGCGAGGCGTGCATCTCATGGTAAACTTCTTCATCCATCGTCCGATCTTTGCGTCGGCGATCGCCATCATCATGGTGCTCGCCGGGGGAATCTCTTATTTCCTTCTGCCGGTCTCGCAATTTCCCGACATCACGCCGCCCCAGGTCGTGGTCAGTGCTCACTACCCGGGCGCCAGCGCGCAGGTCGTCGCCGACACGGTGACGACACCGCTCGAACAGCAGATCAACGGCGTCCAAGGCATGATCTATATGTCGTCGTCGAGCTCCAATGACGGCTCGTCGACGATCACCATCACCTTCGACGTCGGCTACGATCTGAGCACGGCGGCCGTCGACGTCCAGAACCGCGTTTCGCAGGCGGCTTCCTCGTTGCCGGCCATCGTCAATCAGGGCGGCGTGACGATCAAGAAGCAGAACCCGAACTTCGTCCTGATCGTCGACCTCACCTCGCCGGACGGTTCCGTCAACCCGGTCGCGCTGAGCAATCTCGCCTATCTGCAGGTGGTCGATCCGCTGAAGCGGCTGCCCGGCGTCGGCGACGTGCAGATCTTCGGCGAGCGGCGCTATTCGATGCGCATTTGGCTCGACCCCGACAAGCTCGCCAATCTCGGCATTACTGCCGTCGACGTGCAGAACGCCGTCGCCGAGCAGAACGTCCAGGTGGCGGCCGGCAAGATCGGGCAATCACCGGCTCCGGCCGGCACTGCCTTCGAGATGCAGGTCAACGCCGTCGGCAGGCTGAGCGATCCCAAGGAGTTCGGCGACATCGTCGTGCGGGCCAATACCGCCAACGGCTCGCTGGTCAGGCTGCGCGACGTTGCGCGCATCGAACTCGGTGCGCTGCAATATTCGTCGTCGGCCTTCTTCGGCAAGGACCCGACGGTGGTGCTCGCGGTCTACCAGATGCCGGGCTCCAACGCGCTCGATCTGCAGCAGCGCGTCAAGGACAAGATGCAGGAGCTGTCAGCCCGTTTCCCGAAGGGCGTCAGCTACGCCATGCATTACGATACGACACGTTTCGTTTCGGCCTCAATGCACGACGTGCTGATCACGCTCGGCGAAGCGCTGGTCCTGGTCGTCGCCGTGGTGTTCATCTTCCTGCAAAGCTGGCGCACCACGATCATCCCGACGATCGCAATTCCGGTGTCGCTGGTGACGACGCTGGCCGTCATGCATATGCTTGGCTTCTCGCTGAACATGCTCAGCCTGCTCGGCATGGTGCTGGCGATCGGCCTCGTCGTCGACGACGCCATCGTCGTCGTCGAGAATGTCGAACGCCAACTTGAGGCCGGCCTCAAACCTCTGGCTGCCACGCGCACGGCGATGGCCGAGGTCACTGGCCCGATCATCGCCACGACCGCCGTGCTGATGGCCGTCTTCGTGCCGGTCGCCTTCATTCCCGGCGTGTCCGGCCGACTCTACAACCAATTCGCCCTGACGGTGGCGATCTCCTTCGGCATCTCGGCCTTCGTCTCGCTGACGCTTACCCCGTCGCTCAGCGCCGCCTTCCTGCGCCACCGGCCGGAAACACAGTTCGTGCTGTTCCGCTGGTTCAACATGGGCTTCGAACGGCTGGCGCATGCCTATGCGAATGGCGTACGCATTCTCATCCGCCTGCGCTGGATCATGCTCGGCGTGTTTGCGGCCGGACTTGTCGCGACCTATTTCGTCTGGCAGCGCCTGCCGTCGACCTTCCTTCCGGTCGAGGACCAGGGCTATTTCTTCGTTGTCATCCAGCTCCCCGACGGGGCCTCGCTGGAACGCACCGATGCGGTGGCGCAAAAGGCGCGCAACATCCTGCAAAACACGCCCGGCGTCGACATCGTCGGCTCGATCAGCGGCTTGAACTTCCTGACCAGTGCCGCGCAGTCGAACTCGGCGGTCGAATTCGCGATCCTGAAGCCATGGGACGAACGCGGCCCCGACCAGAGCGCCTCGAAGCTCGTCGCCGACGTGCGCAACAAGCTGCTGCAAATTCCGGAGGCTTTTGCGCTGAGCTTCGACCCGCCGTCGATCCCGGGCATCGGCACCACCGGTGGCTTCGAGTTCCAGGTCGAGGACCTGACCGGCCGCGGCAGCGTGGCGCTCAACGATGCGACGCAAGCCGTGATTGCCGAGGCGCGCAAGCAGCCGGAGCTCAACCCGCAGCAATTGTTCTCGTCGTTCTCGACCTCGACGCCACAGTTCAACTATGATCTCGATCGCGCCAAGGCGAAGCTGCTCGGGCTCAACCTGCCGGACGTCTTCAACACGCTGCAGATCTATCTCGGCTCGCTCTATGTGAACGATTTCAACCTGTTCGGCCGCACCTTCCGGGTGACGATCCAGGCCGACAAGGACTCTCGCGCCGGTCCGGCCGACATATCGCGGCTCTATGTCCGCAATGCGTCGGGTGGCATGGTGCCGTTGAGCACGTTGGGCAAGCTTGTGCCGATCGTCGGCCCCGAGACTGTGCCGCATTACAACAACAATGCGTCGGCGCTGATCAATGGCGGCGCCGCCCCCGGCTTTTCGTCCGGCCAGGCGGTGGCGGCAATGGAGCGTGCCGCTGCCACGGCATTGCCGAGAGATTTCGGCTACGAATGGACCGGCATCACCTATCAGGAGCTCAAGGCAGGATCGATCGCATCCGTCGTCTTCGGCCTTGCAATCGTCTTCGTCTTCCTGATCCTGGCCGCGCAATATGAGAGCTGGGCGATGCCGTTCATGGTGCTGCTGGCGGTGCCGCTCGCATTGTTCGGTGCGTTCGTCGTGCTGTGGCTGCGCGGCATGCAGATCGACGTCTATTCGCAGATCGGCTTCGTCATGCTAATCGGACTGGCGGCCAAGAACGCGATTCTGATCGTGGAGTTTGCCCGGCGCCGACGCGAAGAAGGCCTCAGCATCGTCGACGCCGCAATGGAAGCGGCGCGGCTTCGGCTGCGGCCGATCCTGATGACCGCCTTCGCCTTCATCCTCGGCGTGCTGCCGCTGATGTTCGCCACAGGTGCGGGTGCCGCAAGCCGGCAGTCGATCGGCACCACCGTCTTTGGCGGCATGGTCGCGGCGACGATCCTGTCGCTGGTGTTCGTGCCGGTCTTCTATGCGGTGATCGAGCAGCTGCGCGAGCGCCGCAGCGAGAGCGAACCGGTTTCCGAAGCGACCGAACAACCAACTGCCGAACCCGCCTTCGAGCCCTTGGCCGAAGCGGCTGAATAGGACTGGAGAATTGATCATGCGTAAATGGAAAATCGCGCTGGGAACGGCCGTCGCCCTTGGGGCGATTTCGGTGGCGAGCGTTCACCTGCTCGACATGGGCAGCCTCAGCCTCAACGCCGGCACAGCCGGGGCGGCAACACCCAAGCCGGAAGCCTTCGTCATGCCGGTGCCGGTGGTGAGCGTCGTCAAGAAGACGATCCCGATCTATCTCGACTACGCCGCCCGGGTGGAGCCGATCCGCAGCATCACGCTGCAGGCGCGCGTGCCGGGCTACCTGCAGGAGCAGGTCGCCATCGACGGCAGTGACGTTGCGAAGGGCGACCTTCTCTACAAGATCGCCCCCGAGGATTTCCAGGCTGCCCTCGAGCAGGCGAAGGCGCTTATCCAGCGCGACACGGCAACACTCGACTATGCGCGCTCCAATCTCGGGCGCGGCAGCGAGCTCGCCAAGAGCGGCTATCTCGCCAAGGACGTGTTCGACCAGCGCACCAGCACCTTGCGTGAGGCTCAGGCCTCGCTCGCCGTGAACCAGGCCGCCTTGCGGACCGCCGAACTCAATTTGAGCTATACCGAAATCCGTGCCCCATTCGCGGGACGCATCGGACGCAGCCAGGCATCCGTTGGAACGCTGGTCAGCGTTGCCGGCACCGTGCTCAACTCCCTGGTGCAGCTCGATCCGATCTACGTCACCTTCAATCCGAGCGAGACCGACCTGACACAGATCGAGGAAGCCCGGGCCGCAGGACCGATCAGCGTCGACGTCCTGCTTCCCGGTGAAACGGAACCGCGCCAGAAGGGCGATCTTACCTTCATAGACAACACGATCGATCGCTCGACCGGCACGATCACGGCGCGGGCGACGATCGGCAACGCCAAGTTCACGCTGCTCCCCGGCCAATATGTCCGCGTCCGGCTGCACGTCAAAGAGCAGCCCGATGCGCTGATGGTACCGCAGACGGCACTCGGCTCAGGCCAGCTCGGCAAATACCTCTATGTCGTCGGCAAGGACAACACGGTCGACCAGCGTATCGTTTCGCTCGGACCGACCAATGGCGATCAGGTCGCCATCTTGAGCGGTGTGGCCGAAGGCGACCGGGTCATTACCGGCAATCTGCAGAAGATCGGCCCGGGAATGCCGGTCTCGCCGCTGCCCGAGAAACCGGCCACCTGATAACCCCCATCAGGTCCGGTCCCGCGGCGCCCTCGGCTCCCACGCCAAGGGCGCCGCTTTGCTAGGTTCCGTCTTACGCAATTCCTTGGGGAAAGCGCTACATACGCCGGCTTCGAGAAGCCGGCGTGATGTTCAGCGGGGTCGGTTTTTGCGGCCGTGCGGCCTGACGGCCTTGCCTGCGCCGCAAGCCGCCGGCCAAGCGGAAGTCAAGAAATCCACGACCCGCCTCTTGTAAGATTGTCGACAATCTGTTTTTCCTTCCGGTTTGCTGGAGCAGCCGGAATGGCAACGCTGGATTTCAGTCCGATCGCCGACACCACAAGACGCGCCGAGATCGTGGCGCTGCTCCGGCGGGCGATCCTGACCGGCCAGTTGGAACCTGGGCAGAAGCTCAACGAACTCAGGATTTCCGAGCAGATGCGGGTGAGCCGCGCGCCGCTGCGCGAGGCGATGCGCGAATTGGTGCAGGAAGGTATCCTGACCAGCATCCCCTACGCCGGAACCTTCGTCATCGACGTTACCGCGAAGGACATCGACGATGCCTATTCGCTCAACAAGGTGCTCGACGAATTCGCCATCGCGCGGACCTGGCCGCTTCGCGACCAGCGCTTCTTCGACGAGCTCGACCGGCGCCATGCGGCGGTGAAGCAGGCGACGCGCGAACTGGACACGACGCGGCAGATCGAAACGGCGCTGCAACTGCATGGCCTGATCCACGAATGGGCCGACAATTCGGTGCTGCTCGAGACGTGGCAGCGGCTGACCAGCCGGCTGCAGATGTATTTCGCGCTGCACCAGCGGGCGCGCAACGAGCCGGTGCCTGCCGAAGATGCTCACGAGACCTATGTACGGCTGCTCAAGGGCAGCGACATGCGCGCTGCCCAGCGCCACGCCAAGGAGCACATCGATTTCGATTTCGAGGCATTGCTCGCCTATGCGCGCGGGCTGGAGCGACGCCGCCCAAATGACGCTGATCGTGCAAGCCTGACCCGCGGCCGGCCAGAAACCGCGTGACGAGCCCGATAAGCTTGGCGGGCCACCCTTAATACCGAAGATAACGGACAGAACACGTGCAGATCAAAACCATCAAGGCCTACCATGTCGTGCAGCCCTTCGTTGACGGGCCTTATCGTATGTCCAAGGGGCGCGTCGCCGATGCGTTCGACGCGGTGATCGTCGCCGTCACCGCCGATAGCGGGCTCACCGGCTGGGGCGAGATGGCGCCGCTCGGCAACTTCTATTCGCCTGCCTTCGCCGCCGGCACGCGCGCCGGCGTCGTCGAGATCGCACCGCATCTCATTGGCCATGACCCACGCGGGCTTGCCAGTATCAACAGGCTGATGGACACGGTGTTCAAGGGCCATCCCTACATCAAGTCGGCGCTCGACATGGCATGCTCGGATCTCGCGGCGCGCGCCGCCGACGTGCCGCTGGTCACCCTGCTCGGTGGGCGCGAAAGTGAGACGGCCGAACTCTACAAGGTCGTCACCCACGGCACCGTCGACGCGATGGCCGCACTCGCCAAGCGCATCTTCAACGACGGCTTTCACCGGCTGCAAGTCAAGGTCGGCGGCAACGTCCATGACGACATCGAACGCGTCACAGCCGTCGCCGCCGCCGTGCCGAAGGGCACCGTCATCTTCTGCGACGCCAATGCCGGCTGGACGCCTTACCAGGCGCGCCAGTTCGCCGATGCGACGCGCAACATCGACTACACGTTCGAGCAGCCCTGCACGACGATCGACGAATGCCTGTCGGTGCGCCGCTCGCTCGACAAGCCGATGGTGCTCGACGAATCCGTCGCCTCGCTGGACGATATGCTCGACATCCATCGCAAGGGGGCCGCCGACGGGCTGACGCTGAAGATCTCACGCCTTGGCGGCGTCACCAAAACGCGCCAGATCCGCGACCTTGCCGTCGACCTCGGCTTCATGATCACGGTCGAGGACACTGGCGGCGCCGAGATCGACACATCGGCCATGGCGCATCTGTCGCTGTCGACGCCGGAGGAGCGCCGGCTGCACGCCATCGCCTTTCACGAATGGGTGACGGTGCGCACCGCATCCAACATGCCGCCGGTTTCGGGAAGCCGTATGGGCATTCCGGATGGGCCGGGCCTCGGCATCGATGTCGTTCCCGGCCTGCTCGGTGCGCCCTTCTTCGAAATCGGCAGCTGAACTGCAATAAGGCTGCACCGAATCAACCTGAATATGCCGCGTCTTTCTGACTGCGGAGGCACGGCCGTGTGGATTGACCGCTCATCCAATCGTCTTCGACCGATTGCAGAGCGGCAATGCCCAATTGCCGGTTGAAATATTTTTCATTTGCAAATAGAAATGTTCAAAACGTTGATTTGGACGCTGCGGCGCGTCAGGAACTGGAGGAAGCGACATGTCCCATCCGCAATTTGCAGCGGAACTTCTGCAGCGCGCTGAACAGCAGGGGCCGATCACCATCGGGCTTGCCGGCGCCGGGCAGATGGGCACCGACATCGTCGTCCAGGTCGCGCTGATGCCGGGCATGCGGATCGGCGCCATTTCCGAAGTCAGGCCGCAGGCAGCGATCGACGCGGCGCTGCTCGCTGGCCATGACCATTCCGACATCGTTCAGGCCGGCAATGCCGCGGCGATCGACCGCGCCATCGAGGCGGGCAAGATCGCGGTGACCGAAGATTTGCATGCGCTGGCGGCGGCCGGCCGGATCGACGTCATCATCGACGCAACGGGCAATCCCAATATCGGGACGCTGTTTGCGCTCGAAGTGATGAAGAACGGCAAGCATATCGTCATGCTCAATGTCGAGGCCGACATCACCATCGGCCGCTTCCTCAAGGAGGAGGCACGCAAGGCCGGCGTCGTCTATACCGGTGCCGCCGGCGACGAGCCCGCCTGCACGCTGGAGATCATCGGCTTTGCCAAAAGCCTCGGCTTCAACATCATCGCCGCCGGCAAGGGCAAGAACAATCCGCTGAAGATCGACGCCATGCCGGCCGACTACGAGAAGGAGGCGGCCGAGCGCAACATGAATGCGCGCATGCTGGTCGAATTCGTCGACGGCTCGAAGACGGCGATCGAAATGGTGGCAATCGCCAATGCTACCGGCCTGGTGCCCGATGTGCCGGGCATGCACGGCCCGACCGCGACGCTGGAGGAGCTGGCAAGCGTGCTTTGCCCGCGCGAGGACGGCGGCGTGCTGCACCGCAAGGGCGTTGTCGATTACTCGATCGGCAAGGGTGTGGCGCCCGGCGTGTTCTGCATCATCGAAACCCGGCATCCGCGTGTGCTGGAGCGCATGATCGACCTCAAGGTCGGCCAAGGCCCCTATTTCACGATCTTCCGGCCCTATCATCTGACCAGCCTGGAAGTGCCGCTGTCGGCGGCGCGCGCGGTGGTCTACAAGCGTGCCGACATGGAGCCGCTCGACCATCCGGTCGCCGAGGCGGTGGCGGTTGCCAAGAGCGATCTCGGCGTTGGCCAATCTCTCGGCATGATCGGCGAGAACGACTATCGCGGCTTCGCCATGACCTGGGAGGATGCGCGCGCCCGCGGCGCCCTGCCGCTCGGCCTTGCCGAACGCGCCAAGGTGGTCAAGCCGCTCAAGACCGGCGACTTCCTGACCTATGAAAATTGTGTACCCGACGATTCGATGGTGATAACCCAGATCCGCCGCCGTCTCGACCAGTCAGACGGACGGTTCGCCACCAACGCGGCCTGACCCCGCCGGATCTCCGCCTGATGGAAGATGTCGTAATCGGGATCGACGCCTCGACCACGGCCGTGAAGGCAATTGCCTTCGCGCGCGACGGCGAGGAGCTGTTCCAGGCGCGCGAGCCGTACCCGCTTTCAAATCCGAAGCCCGGCCATTTCGAGCAGGACGCCGAACATTGGTGGAGGGCGCTGCTTGGCGCATTGAAGCAGGTCACCGAGGCGGTCGGCGCTGCGCGGGTGGCGGCGATCTGCATCGCTCATCAGCGCGAGACCTTCACTTTGGTGGACAGCGCCGGCAAAGCACTCATCCCGGCGATCCTGTGGCTGGACGAACGCGCCCGTCCGCAGGTTATCAGGCTTTCGGCCGAACTCGGCCGCGAAGCGATCCGCGACTGGAGCGGCAAGCCGCCGGACCCGACGCCGGCACTCTACGCCGTCGCTTGGCTTGCCGAGCACCAGCCTGAAGTGCTTCGCCAGGCAGCGGCGCTGGTCGACGTGCACGGATTCTTCGTTCAGCGACTGACCGGGCGATTGGTCACCAGCACCGCAAGTGCGGATCCGCTCGGGCTGCTCGACGTCGAGAAAGGTACCTGGCATCCCCGCCTCGTTGCGGCCGCCGGACTGCAGATGGAGCAATTGCCCGAGCTGGCCGCGCCGGGCGCAATTTGCGGCGGGCTTTCCACAACCGCTGCGCAACTGACCGGCCTGAAGGCTGGCACGCCGGTCGTTGCCGGCGCCGGTGACGGCCAAGCTATGGGCCTCGGCATGGGCGTCTACGGGGAAGGCAAGAGCTATCTCTCGCTCGGCTCCGGCGTGGTCAGCGGCTGCTATTCCGGCAAGGTGAAAACCTCGGACGCCTTTCGAACGCTGGTCTCGCCGACCGGCTCCGGTTTCATGCTGGAGACCGTGCTGCGCTCGGGCATGCAGCTGGTCGACTGGATCGTTCGCACGACCGGTTCGCCGTCGGTGGCAGCGCTGGAGAAGGCTGCGCTGGATGTTGCCGCGGGCAGCGAGGGCCTGCTCATCATGCCCTATTGGGCCGGCGTCATGAGCCCCTATTGGGACGGTGCGGCGCGCGGCGCCATTGTCGGCCTGTCGCTGGACCACCGGCCGGAGCATCTCTTCCGCGCTGTCCTGGAAGGCATCGCCTTCGAGCAGGCCGTCGCCACCGAGGCCATGGAAGCCCGGGCCGGCGGGCCGGCGGCGATGATTGCCGCCGGCGGCGGCACCAATTGCGCGCTGCTCATGCAGATCATGGCAAGCGTGCTCGAGCGGCCGCTCTCGGTTTCGCCGGTCAACGAAGCCGCCGCACTCGGCGCTGCGATGCTGGCGGCAGCGGCTATCGGCTGGTTTGCCTCGCCGGAAGCCGCAGCAGAGGTAATGGCTGCCGCTCCCACCAGGCATGTCGATCCGGTCGACGGGCTTGTCGCCGCCTATCGCGACCGCAAGGCAATCTACCGCGACCTTTACCAAGCGACGCGCGATATCCATAGCCGCCTCGGCGCTCTCGGCGAAATCTAGCGGTTGAGCAGGCCCTTTGCCGCGTCTTCGTCGGTGATCAGAACCGATACTTTGGTGTTGGCGAGCGCAGCCCGCATCACCGCAACCTTCTCGCTGCCTCCCGACACCAGGATGATGCTCGGGATATCTGACAGATCCTGCAGCGGATAGGCGCAGACGCGGCGGTTGACCTCGTGGTCGACCGGGCGGCCCTCGGCGTCGATGAAATGACACAGAATATCGCCGACGGCACCGGCCGCCTGCAATTCCTCCAGTTCGCTTGGCTTGATGAAGCCATAATTGGCGATCGGGCTGTCGTTGGAAAACGAGCCGACGCTGAGCACGGCGATGTTTGCCCGGCGTGCGCGGAAGACGACGTCCTGAACGCTGCGTTGGCTCATGAAGGCGTCGCGCTGCTCCGGCCTGTCGGCATAGACCGGCACCGGCAGCAGGAAGCACTCCGCACCGATCTTTTCGGCGAAATCCCAGGCGCTTTCTGTCGGGTTGAGCGGCTGGGCATGGGTGAGGCCGCCAAGCATCGAAACCACCGTCGTCCTGGCGATGGGCCGCCGCGGCAATTCATTGATGGCGAATTTCAGTGTCCGCCCCCAGCCCAGCGCGATGACATCGCCGGCATTCACATGGTCGGCCAGGTAGGCGGCAGCGGCGTGGCCGATCATCAGCGGCGCATTGCTTCGGTCGGCTGCCGACGGCACGACCACGGCTTGGCTGAGCCCGAACCGCTGCTTCAGGCTTTCCTCCAAAATCACGCATTCGACGACGCTGTCGCGGATGCGAAACTGGACGACCCCCTCTTCGCGGGCGGCGGAGAGAATGCGATGCACCTTGATGCGGCCGATGCCGAGAATTTCGGAAATCCGTTCCTGTGTAAGACCCTCGACGTAATAGTGCCAGGCGGCGCGGGCCTTGAGTTCAGCGTCGGGGAAGCGCGAGGCTCTTTCGTTCTCTACGATCGTCATCTGTTTGCCTTGCCGCAGCCGCCGGCTCTGCTCATGAAATTCCAATGCGGCGACTTCGAAATGCCCAAGATTTCGGAGACCTTGCGTAAGGCAAACCGGCGGACAGCGCAAACCCGTCCTCGAATGAAGCGGCAGGCCTTGACAATTTTCCGACGAACAGTTTAGCTGAACAAAATTGCATGTTAAAGATAAATTGTTCACAGGGAGGAGCCTGGTGAGCAAAGTGGCCCGGTGATGCAGCGCCGGATTGCTGTGGAGGAGACAAAGTGGCTGTGAGCAACGACACAAGCAATTTGAAGGCAGGCGAGTTGAAGGCAGGCTCTGGCGCGCAGGCTACGGCGGGCGCAAGGTTTTCAGCTGTCTTTGCCGGAACCATGGGTCCGCTGATCGGGCTGGTTCTGCTGTGCCTGGCGCTCTCGCTGACCACCGACACGTTCCTGACCATCCGCAACATCCTCAACGTGCTCGACCAGGTCACCGTGCTCGGCATCATGGCGATCGGCATGACGCTGGTCATCCTGATCGGCGGCATCGACCTGTCCGTCGGCTCGGTGCTGGCACTGGCTTCCATGGTGATGGGCTTCGTCGCCCATCCGGACTATCTCAATCTCGGCCTGCCCGCCGGCATCGCCGCGGCCCTCGTCGTCGCCGGTCTTTGCGGCCTGGTTTCGGGCCTGCTGGTCACGATCACCAAGCTGCCGCCCTTCATCGCCACGTTGGCGATGATGTCGGTGGCGCGCGGTCTCGCCAACATGATCACCGACGGCTCGCAGATCGTCGGCTTTCCCGACTGGTTCACCAGCCTGTCGATCATCCGGCATTTCGGCTTCCTCTCGGTCACCGTCGGGCTGATGATCGTGCTTGCCGTCATTTTCGCAATCTTCCTCAACTACCGCGCCACCGGCCGTAGCCTGTACGCAATCGGCGGCAGTGCCGAAGTCGCCCGGCTGTCCGGCATACCGGTCAAGTCGCTGACGAACTGGGTCTATGCGATCTGCGCCGTGCTGGCCGGTCTCGCCGGCATCGTGCTTGCCGCGCGGCTCGATTCCGTCCAGCCGAGTTCCGGCCTCGGCTACGAACTCGACACCATCGCGGCGGTAGTGATCGGCGGCGCCAGCCTGTCGGGCGGCGTCGGCTCGATCGGCGGCACCGCCATCGGCGTCCTCATCATCGGCGTGCTGCGCAACGGGCTGAACCTGCTCGGTGTCTCGCCCTTCATCCAGCAAGTGGTTATCGGCGTGGTGATCGCGCTGGCGGTGGCCACCGACACCTGGCGGCGCCGAGCACAATGAAGAATGGGGCACAATGAAGAATTGGCTCAATGAGATTCACCCGGATATTCGGGCGAAAACGGATCGGTGATCCGAAACTGGGAGTTGTTCGGCCAAGGGGCGCCGCGATGCGCGGGCAGGACAGATCGAACATCAACGGAGGAATAACATGCTGACCAAACGTTCATTGCTGCTTGCCGCCGCGGCCGTCATCCCGCTGCTTGGCCTGTCCGATATGGCCTCGGCCAAGGAGGCCAAGAAGCTCGGCCTCGCCGTCGCCAATCTGCAGGCCGACTTCTTCAACCAGATCAAGCAATCCGTCGAAGCCTATGGCAAGGAAAAGGGCATCGAGGTCGTTACCGTCGATGCCAAGGGCGATTCGGCGACCCAGGTCAGCCAGGTGCAGGACCTGATCACGCAGAACATCGATGCGCTGATCTACATTCCGGCGGGCGCCACCGCCGCCACCGTGCCGACCAAGACGGCCAAGGCGGCCGGCATCCCTGTCATCAATGTCGATCGCAACGCCGACGGCGCACCCGGCGACACCTTCATCGCCACCAACAGCGTGGCATCTGCCAAGGCGGTTTGCGACTACATCGCCAAGCAGGCCGGCGGCAAGGGCGAGTTGATCATCATCCACGGCCAGAAGGGTACGACGCCCGAGGTCGATCGCTCGAAGGGCTGCGGCGAAGCGTTGAAGGGCTATCCCGACATCAAGGTGGTCGGCGAATTGTGGAGCGAAGGCTGGCACCAGGACGAAGGCTTCAAGCTGACGCAGGATCTGTTGCAGTCGCATCCGGATGTGTCGATCGTCATCGGCCAGGCCGACGCGCTGGCGCTCGGTGCGGCGCAGGCGGTAAAGGTCGCCAATCCCGGCCATAAGGTCTGGGTTGCCGGCTTCGACGGCGACGTGGCGGCGCTCAAGGCACTGAAGGACGGCGTCTTCGACGTGACGGCAACGCAGCAGACGCAAGGCATGGGCCGGCTTGCCGTCGACGCGGCAATCAAGCTGGTGGCCGGCGAGACCATTCCCGCCGAACAGCTGCAGGATGCGACTTTGACCACCAAGGACAATGTCGAGCAGTTCATCGCCAAGCATCCCTGATTAAGACCAGTCCGGCAGTCAACGAGCGCAACGATGTCCACCGATCCTCGCCACACGCACAGCCCCCATAACGGGCTCGTCGTCAGCGGCCTCTGCAAGAGCTACGGGCCCGTGCAGGTCCTGGCCGATGCGAGCTTCGAGGTGCGGCCGGGCGAGGTCGTGGCGCTGCTTGGCGAAAACGGCGCCGGCAAGTCGACCGTCTCGAACATCATCGCCGGGTCGACGAAACCCGATGCCGGCACCATCACCTGGCGGGGGAACCCTTATTCCCCCGCCAATCCTGCCGCGGCGATCGACGCCGGCATCGGCATGATCCACCAGGAGCTGAAGCTCTTGCCCGATCTGTCGGTCGCCGAAAACGTCTATGTGGGGCGCCTGCCGATGCGCGGCGGCCGCATCGACCGCGCGGCAATGAATGCACGGGCATCGGCCCAGTTGAAGCGCCTCGGCCTCGATGTCTCGCCCGAGCGCAAAGTGCGCACGCTGCGTATCGCCGCCCAGCAGCAGGTCGAAATCGCCAAGGCGCTGACGCTCAATGCCGAGCTGCTGATCTTCGACGAACCGACGGCCGCCCTTGGCGGCGAGGAAACGGAGCTCCTGTTCCAGCAAATCCGCAAGCTCAAGGCGGAAGGCATGTCCTTCATCTATATCAGCCACCGGCTGGACGAGATCGCCCAAATCGCCGACCGCGTGGTGGTGATGCGCGACGGGCGCATCGTCGCCCGGCACGAGCGCGCCGACATTCCGGTCCGCACCGTGGTCGAGCAGATGGTCGGCCGCAGCGTCGAGCGGATGTTCCCTACGGTATCGGCGCCGGGCAACGACACGCTGCTCGAAGTCGAGAACCTGTCCTCGCCGGAACGCAGCTTTCAAAATGTCAGCTTTTCAGTGCGGGCCGGCGAAATCCTCGGCATTGCCGGGCTGATCGGCGCCGGACGCACGGAGCTGGTGCGGGCGATCGCCGGTGCCGATCCGATCTCATCGGGTTCGGTGCGCGTCGCCGGCAAGCCGGTGCATCTCAACGGCCCGGCGGCGGCGATCAAGGCCGGCGTCGTTCTCGTACCGGAAGACCGCAAGGCGCAAGGCGTGGTGCTCGACCAGACGATCGGCGAGAACCTGGCGATCGGCAATTTCGACCATGTCGCGCCGAATGGCTGGGTGTTCCCGAAGGCGGTGCAGAAATTCGCCGAGGCCGGCATTCGCCGGCTCGGCGTCAAGGGCCGGCCGAACCAGGCGGTCAGCAAGCTCTCCGGCGGCAACCAGCAGAAGGTGATCATCGCCAAATGGGTGTCGCGCCCGCCCAAGGTGTTCATCCTGGACGAGCCGACGCGCGGCATAGACGTCGGTGCACGCGCCGCGATCTATGATGTCATCGCCGACCTTGCCCGTTCCGGCATGGCGGTCGTGGTGGTGAGTTCCGATCTCGAGGAAGTGCTCGGCCTGTCGCATCGCGTGCTGGTGCTGAGCCGCGGCCGGCAACGCGGCATTCTCGACCGCAGCGAAGCGAGCAATGTCGCCGTGATGGAACTCGCCACGAGCTAGGACGGCCCATCGAAACAAAGCGCAGCAGGTGGTATCCTCCCGGGCACCAGACCGCGCGGGGCGCCAGCAACAGAGTTGGCGCCCCTTTATTTCCGGAGGACGGCGGTTGGAACAGAGGGACCGACGATGAAACTATTCGAACTTCATGGTGACGTGGCACTTGTTACAGGCGCCGGCAGCGGCATCGGCCAAGCAATCGCCATCGGCTTGGCCGAGGCCGGCGCCGACATAGCCTGCTTCGGCCACGCCTCCAAAGGCGGGCTGGAGGAGACCGCGCACCGGATCACGGCACTTGGCCGCAAGGCGCTGGTGCTGAACGGCACGGTGACGTCAGAGGCCGATCTCGCGGCCGCGATCGAGCGTACGGAGAAGGAACTCGGCGCGCTGACGGTCGCCGTCAACAATGCCGGCGTCGCCGGAGCTGAGCCGGCGGAGACGCTGTCGCTGGAGAAATGGCAGAAGCTCTACGACGTCAATGTCAGCGGCGTGTTCCTGTCCTGCCAGGCCGAGGCCCGCGCCATGCTGACGCGGCGCAAAGGCTCGATCATCAACATCGCCTCGATGTCAGGCTCGATCGTCAATCGCGGCCTGACCCAGGCGCATTACAATTCGTCGAAGGCCGCGGTCATCCACATGTCGAAGAGCCTGGCCATGGAATGGGCCGATCGCGGCCTGCGCGTCAATGTCGTCAGCCCCGGCTACACGCTGACGCCGATGAACAAGCGGCCGGAGGTCGCCGATCAGGTCAAGATCTTCGAGCGCGACACCCCGATGGGCCGCATAGCGGCGCCGGAAGAGATGGTCGGCCCGACCGTGTTCCTGGCCAGCCGCGCCTCGAGTTTCGTCACCGGCATCGACCTGATCGTCGATGGCGGCTTCGTCTGCTGGTAGGAGAAAAGATGCAGAAGCGATTCCAGGGAAAAACGGCGGTCATCACCGGCGCCAGCGGCGGCATTGGGGCGGCAATGGCCAGGCGCTTCGCCGCGGAAGGTGCGGCGGTCGTCGTCAGCGCCATCGACGCGCGCGTCGATGAGGTTGCCGCCGACCTGAAGGCTGCGGGCGCCAGGGTCGCATCGCTGCGCATGGACGTGACCAGGAAGGACGAGGTCGTCGCTCTCTATGACCTGGCCGAGCAACAGTTCGGCCGCGTCGACATCTCCGTACAGAATGCCGGTGTCATCACAATCGCCAGGGTCGAGGCGATGACAGAGGCCGAATGGGACAAGGTGATGGCGGTCAACACCAAGGGCGTGTTCCTGTGCTGCCAGGAGGCGATCGCGCGCATCCGCAAGCACGGCGACGGCGGCCGGCTGATCAACACCGCATCCGGCCAGGCGCGGCAGGGCTTTATCTACACGCCGCATTATGCGGCCTCGAAATTCGGCGTCGTCGGCATCACCCAGAGCCTGGCCAAGGAAGTGGCAAAGGAGAAGATCACCGTCAACGCGATCTGCCCCGGCATCATCGACACCGACATGTGGGCCTATAACGACGCGGCGTGGGGCAAGCTGATGGGCGATTACAAGCCCGGCGAACTGATGGCCGAATGGGTGAAGAACATCCCGATGGGCCGCGCCGGCAGCGGCGAGGATGTCTCCGGCCTGGTCAGCTTTCTCGCCAGCGACGATGCGGCCTACATCACCGGGCAGACCATCAATGTCGATGGCGGCCTGATCATGTCCTGAGGATACTCGGGCGGTAGTGCCCGGTCCGAATTGCCTGACCGTGACGGCATTACGCGTTGCGAGACATGAATGTTGGTATATATAATTTCATCCCATGAAACGGCTCTGGCGAGATGGGTTCGCCAGGCCGACAGCTGAGATCATGGGACCTTGATAGCTCGCACCTTTCATAGCGCCGCCAGACCGGCGATCGATCTGCGGACTGCCTTGGCGGCAATCCATCGGCAGCCATGACACGGTCCCCTCCGGCACATTTTCACAAAATTGGGCACCATCCGCTCTGCGCCGCTTCAGCGCCGGCAGCAATCTGGCGCCAACGCCCTTGCGCAACGACCAGCTTTTCCAACACAATCAAAAAAAGACGCAAGAAGGGAACGAACGATAACTTCACCAGAGCTTGACAGGAGAACAAGCATGTCACTTCGGAACATGATTTCGAGTTTCTCAATGGGAGCCTTAACACTTGCCGCAGCCGCACTGACATCTTCGGCCTATGCGGCAGCGCCGGAATCCAACGACCCGATCAAGATCGCGCTGTTCGACTGGACCAGCGTCAATCTGAACGCCAAGATCCTCGGCGGCATCCTCGAAAAGCTCGGCTACACCGTCGAGTATCCGACCGCCGACTATCTCTCCAGCCTGACCACCGGCCTGACCAATGGCGACATCGATGTCGGCCTGGAATTCTGGGACACGACGGCCGGCGAGGCGATGAAGGCCTCGGACGCGACCGGCCAGACCGAACGCCTCGGCAAGCTCGGACCCAAGGCCAAGGAAGAATGGTGGTTTCCCGAATATATGAAAGAGAAATGCCCCGGCCTGCCTAACTGGGAAGCGCTGAAAGACCCGAAATGCGCCGAGGCCTTTTCGACCGCCGAAACCGCGCCGAAGGGGCGTTATCTCGGCGGACCCGTGACATGGGAAGGTTTTGACGACGAACGCGTCGAGGCGCTGAAACTGCCCTTCACCGTCATCCATGCCGGCACTGATGCGGCGATGTTCGCCGAACTGGACTCGGCCTATCAGCGCAAGGCGCCGATCATGCTGTGGATCTATTCGCCGCATTGGGCGCCGGCTAAATACAAGGGCGAATGGGTCGAATTCCCCGACTATACGCCGGAATGCTACAACGACCCGAAATGGGGCGTGAACCCCGACGCCAAATATGACTGCGGCAAGCCGCATGGCGAGATCTGGAAATATTCCTGGGCCGGCATGAAGGACAAATGGCCGGTCGCCTACAAGGTCGCGAAAAACTACACGGTCGATACCGACGAGCTCAACAAGATGAGCGGCGAGATCGATCTCGAAGGCAAGACGCCGGAAGACGTCGCCGCCGCCTGGATCGCCGCCCACGAAGCCGACTGGAAAGCCTGGGCCGAGTGACCGTCTGACTGGAAACGCGACGACCCGGCCACTCAGGGCCGGGTCTCGATCCCCTATTCCAGAAGGACGATTGAATGAGCGATACGATTGAACAGGCGGCGAAAGCGGGCAACGATGCACGCCCGATAAAACTTGCCTGTCGCAATGTCTGGAAGCTGTTTGGCGCGGACGCGGCCAATTTCATCCGCCGGCGCGACGGCAAGGCCAGCATGACGGACATCGCCGCGGCCGGACTGGTTGGGGCGGTGCGCGCCGTCGATCTCGAAATCCGCCAGGGCGAGATCTTCATCATCATGGGACTTTCGGGGTCAGGCAAGTCGACGCTGGTGCGCTGCATGTCGCGGCTGATCGAGCCGACCCATGGCAAGGTCGAGTTTGAAGGCAAGGACCTGCTCAAGATTTCCGATGCCGCGCTGATCGAGCTGCGACGCCACCGTATGGGCATGGTGTTCCAGAATTTTGCCTTGCTGCCGCATCTCAACGTACTGGAGAACATCGCCTTTCCCTTGGGCATCCAGGGACAGGACCGGCCGACGCGCGAGGCGCGCGCACGGGAAGTGATCGAGCTGGTCGGCTTGCGCGGCCGCGAGCATTTCTATCCGCGCGAGCTTTCCGGCGGACAACAGCAGCGTGTCGGCATCGCCCGCAGCCTCGCCACGAAGCCGGAAATCTGGTTCCTCGACGAGCCGTTCTCGGCCCTCGATCCGCTGATCCGCCGTGAGATGCAGGACGAGCTGATGCGGCTGCAGACCATGCTGCACAAGACGATCGTCTTCATTACCCATGATTTCGACGAGGCCATCCGGCTGGCAGACCGGATCGCCATCATGAAGGACGGCGAGGTCATCCAGATCGGCACGCCGGAAGAGCTGGTGGTCAATCCGGCGACCGACTATGTCGCCGAATTCACCCGCGATGTCGATCGCGCCAAAGTGATATCGGCGCGCAGCCTGATGCGCGCCTGCGACGGCGCCGAGTACGGCGGCACGGTGGCGCCGGATGCCAAGATATCAAGTTTTTCGGCTGATATCGTCTCTGCCGGCAAGCCCTTCGCGGTGGTCAACGGCACCGGCAAGCCGATCGGCGAGGTCACGCCGCAGGCGGTGATCGATCTTCTCGTCGGCATAGAACGTCGTGGGGCCGGCGCATGACGGTCACGGCAAGCGCCAGCACAGCGAGGCCCCGGCCGGTTCAAACCTGGCTGGCGATCTGGGCCTGCGCGCTCGCCGCCGTGCTTGTCGTCTTCCTGCTGCAGGAAAGCCTGCCCTGGGCGGTCAATTACCCGGCCGGCGCGATCGTTCCTGTCGCAGACTGGGTCGGTGCACTGATGAACTGGGTGAAGTCGAATTTCTCCTGGCTGACCCGTTCGATCACCGCGGTGCTCGGCGTGCCGCTCGATTTCGCGCTCGCTCTTCTGGCCAAGAATTTCAAGATCGGCCATGGCGCCGATATGGTCGTGTTGCCGCGCCTGTCCTGGGTCGGCGTCTGCGCTGCCGCCTACCTTGCCGGACGCGCCGCCGGCGGCTGGAAGCTGGGTGCGCTGGCCGGCGGCTGTTTTCTCTACATCGCGCTGTTCGGGCAGTGGACCAGCGCCATGCTGACGCTGGGCTTAATCTCGATCGCTGTGCCGTTTTGCATCGTCACCGGGCTGTTCGCCGGCATCTGGGCATGGCGCAAGCCCTGGGCGGAGAGGCTGTTGATCTCCCCTGCCCTCGATCTGATGCAGACGATCCCGACCTTCGCCTATCTCATCCCGATGCTGCTTCTGTTCGGCAACAGCCCGGTCTCGGCAATGATCGCGACGGCAATTTTCGCGACGCCGCCAATGGTGCGGGCGACGATGCTCGGCCTGTCGCGGGTGCCGTCGGAGATCGACGATTTCAGCGAGATGGCCGGCTGCACGGCACGGCAGAAGCTGTGGCGGGTGCTGTTGCCGTCGGCGCGGCCGACATTGATGGTCGGCGTCAACCAGGTCATCATGCTGGCGCTCAATATGGTGATCATCGCCTCGATGATCGGCGCCGGTGGGCTCGGCTATGACGTGCTTTTGGCGTTGCGCGCGCTCAAGGTCGGCGAGGCGATGGAAGCTGGCCTCGCCATCGTCGCACTGGCGATTGCACTCGACCGGCTGAGCCAGGCGATCGCGCACAATCACGCCAAGGGCAATGTCCGCCATCAGGCCGGCACCAGCTTCTGGCGGCGTTATCCCAACCTGACGGTGGCCGTCGCCATTCTCGCCGTCACCACGCTGCTCGGCCTGTTCGTGCCGGCCTTCGCCGCGGTGCCGAAAGCGATCACCTTCACCACCGCGCCTTTGTGGAAGGCGGCGGTCAACTGGATCACCATCAACTTCTTCGACACGATCGAAGCGTTCCGCGTGGCGCTGATCCTCAACGTGCTGAACCCGGTGCGCGCCTTCTGCGAGAGCTTTCCGTGGCTGGGCGCGGTTTGTCTCCTTGGCCTTGCCGGATACCAGCTCGGCGGCTTGCGCCTCGCCGCCCTGGTCGCGGCATTGACAGCGTTCTGCGCCGTCACCGGCCTTTGGGAAAAGACCATGGCGACGGTCTATTTGTGCGGCATCTCGGCCTTTATCGCTTGCCTCATCGGCATTCCGATCGGGCTGATGGCATCGCGCAGCGACCGCTTCGAAAAGACCGTCACGCCGGTCATCGACACGCTGCAGGTGCTGCCGTCGTTCTGCTTCATCATTCCGGTGGTGATGCTGTTCAGGGTCGGCGACGTCACCGCGATGATCGCCACCGTCGCCTTCGCCGTGGTGCCGGCGATCCGCTACACCAATCACGGCATCCGGCAGGTGCCGCCGGCGCTGATCGAGGCGGCGAAGGTTTCGGGCTGCACCAGGCGCCAGACCTTCTTTCGCGTGCAGCTGCCGCTGGCCCTTCCAGAGATCATGCTTGGCGTCAACCAGACGATCCTGATGGCACTGGGGATGATCATCATCTGCGCCATGGTCGGCACCCGCGATCTCGGCCAGGAGGTGTTCATAGCGCTGTCCAAGGCCGATTCCGGCCGCGGCATCGTCGCCGGCCTGGCCATTGCCTTCATTGGCATCGTCGCAGACCGGCTGTTCAACGCCTGGACGGCGAAGGCTCGCGCAAGGCTGGGATAGTCCGGAATAGGACGGCCTCAGGAAGCTGCCGCCAAGCGCGCCGTTA
This sequence comes from Mesorhizobium sp. M0136, assembly GCF_040322515.1. Lineage (NCBI taxonomy): Bacteria > Pseudomonadati > Pseudomonadota > Alphaproteobacteria > Hyphomicrobiales > Phyllobacteriaceae > Mesorhizobium > Mesorhizobium sp. M0136. Next base: position 285,025 of record NZ_JAMYTP010000003.1, on the reverse strand, counting down.
ACGAGGCACCGATCCCTACGCCTAAAGATATAGCCATTCGGGATGATTGCTCGCTGTTACCTCAAATCGTACGGCTGTCATCGGACGGGCAGGCTCAACAGGAGAGCGAACAATGGCTATACGCGTTCCCTTTACTCCCGGTGATCTAGTAGATCGTCAACGGGGCACCGATGACGTCCTCGCAGGCGATCTAAATACAAACATCTTAATCGGCGATGCTGGCGGCAGCCTGCTAGATTTCTCGAGGGGCGGCAACGACATCTTCACGGGATCGCCATCCTCCACCACCACTGCGTACGGAGATGCCGGCGAGGATGGCTCGGACCACAGCAAGGGCGGCGACGACAGTTTCACAGGCGCCTCGCTGGGCACCTACGTCTTCTACGGTGACGTCGGCGGCAACATGTTCGTTCATGCTCTGGGCGGAGACGACAGTTTTAGGGCCGAGGGCGACTCCTTCAACACTTTTTACGGCGATGCCGGCGGCGATATGTCGGACCACAGCAAGGGCGGCAACGATACGTTGAGCAGTGAAGTGGGTAGACGGGTAGACAACACATTCTACGGTGACGCCGGCGGCGACATGTTCGGCTTTGCTCAAGGCGGCGACGACATTTTCGTGACCAGCACTCGACAAGGAGCCGATCACACCTTTTACGGTGACGCGGGCGGCGAGATGTCCGACCATGGCAAGGGCGGCAACGACACCTTCCAGGGCTCGATAGAAGCCAATAACATTTTCTACGGTGACGCGGGCAGCAACATGTCCGGCAATGCGCAAGGCGGCGACGATAATTTCACGAGCAGGACCGACTCCTTCAACACTTTCTACGGCGATGCCGGCGGCGATATGTCGGCCTACAGCAAGGGTGGCAACGATACCTTCACGGGTAGCTTCTTTTCCACCAACACCTTCTTCGGTGACGCCGGCGGCAACATGTCTGACCATGCTCAGGGCGGCGACGACCACTATACGGACACGGGTGGGGAGATCGGGAGCAAAACTCTTTATGGCGATGCGGGCGGTGATCTTTCCGGTTTCGCCGCGGGCGGCAACGACACTTTCACGAGCGCGGGTGGCTCGGAGATAACGTTCTACGGCGACGCGGGCGGCAGTATGTTCGATCACGCGCTTGGGGGCGACGACGTGGCCGTGTTGCAAGGCACTCATAATTTGGGGTATGGCGATGCGGTCACGATGCTCGGCAGCGCTGTGGGCGGCAATGATACCCTGACTGGCGGGGACAAAAGCGCCTTCCCTGATGTTCTAAACGAGTTATACGGCGACGCGCGCGCTATGTCCGGTTCCGCCCAGGGCGGCAACGACATTCTTACCGGGGGCCAGAACAGCGAAAGCGGCCAAGTCCGTAACTTGCTGTGCGGCGACGCCCTGCAAATGTCCGGTTCGGCCAAGGGTGGAAACGATACCCTGTACGCCGGGAGCGCGGCACCCGGCTGCACGGTCATCAATGACATGTGGGGCGACGGGCATCTGAGCGAGTTGGCTCAGGGCGGCAGAGACCAATTCATATTCAAGGACGATGGTTCAATGACGGTCGGAACCCAAAACACCATTTACGACTTCAGCCAGACCCAAGGCGACACTATCGTGTTTAGCGGCGTGGAGGGCGTGCAATCGTTCGATGATCTCACTATTGCGCAAACTGGAACCGACACCATCATTACCGCGGGAGTCGATCAAGTTACTCTCGCAAACTTTACGAACACGCTGACGACGAGCGACTTTTTGTTCGTCTGAGAGCGAAACTCTTATCCAATTCGAAGAGGCGGAATGCGGTGAGAGTTCGTTGACGATAGTCGCGCGGCCGGTCGCCCCAATTCTGCTCGACCGGCCGATCGACAATCCAAGCCGCAGGTGTGAATCAAATGGCCAGGAATCTCTCGGTCAGTCGAGCCCAGAGCGCTGCGCCGACGGTCAGATTGCCGTCGTTGAAATCGTATTTCGGGCTGTGCAGGATGGCTGAATCCTCGCCGTTTCCGAGGCGCAGGAAGCAACCGGGTTTGTGTTCGAGGAAATAAGAAAAATCTTCGCTGCCGGGGATCAACGGGCAGACGGATACCTTGTCCTGACCGACGAGCTCGACAGCGACGTCTGTCGCGAAGGACGTCTCGCCCTCGGAATTGATCACCACCGGGTAGCCGCGCTCGTAATCGATCTCGACCGTTGCGCCATGCGCCTGCGCCACAAGTGCTGCGATACTGCGAATACGCTGCTCAAGCGTGTCGCGAATCTCGGCCGAGAAAGAGCGGACGCTCAGCGTGATCTCGGCGTGTTCCGGGATGACGTTGGAGGCCGTGCCGCCGTGAATGGTGCCGACGGTAACGACAGCCGTCTCGATCGGGTTGACGTTGCGCGACACCACCGTCTGCAGCGTCATGACGATGTTGGCGGCAGCGACGATCGGGTCGACCGTCAGGTGCGGACGCGAGGCGTGGCCGCCACGCCCGGTTATCTCGATCGTGACGGTATCGCTCGCCGCCATCAGCGGCCCGGCGCGCATCAGGAACGAACCCGTCGGCGCGCCCGGATGGTTATGCAGCCCGAATATCGCATCGCAGGGAAAGCGCTCGAACAGGCCGTCGGCGATCATCGCCTGCGCCCCGCTTCCCTTGCCGGCTTCCTCGGCCGGCTGGAAGATGAGGTTCACCGTGCCGTTAAAATGCCGCGTGCGCGCCAGGTATTCGGCGGCGCCGAGCAGCATCGTGGTGTGGCCGTCATGGCCGCAGGCGTGCATCTTGCCGCTGGCCTGGCTGGCATAAGGGAGATTGGTCGCTTCGGTAATCGGTAAGGCGTCCATGTCGGCGCGGATGGCGATGCTGCGGCCGCTGCCCTGGCGCAAGCGGCCGACGACGCCGAGCCCGCCGACATTGCGCGTCACCTCGTAGCCCCAGCCTTCGAGCCGTTCGGCAACGTATGCAGCCGTTTCGTGCTCCTGGAATGAAAGCTCGGGATGCGCGTGCAGGTGCTGGCGAACCGCCGCAAGCTCGGCGGCCTTGTCGGCGAAGTCGGAAATGTCGGCGAACTGGTTGGAGGTCTTTGGCATGGAAGGTCCTTTGCCGAGCACGTAATCGTGCCGGCTTTGCTGTCAGATGAAACGGCTTAAAAAGGCCCGCGTGCGCGGGTGCCTGGGTTTGGCGAGAACCTCGTCCGGAGGCCCGGCCTCGATCACATTGCCGTCGTCCATGAACACCACCCGATCCGCCGCCCCGCGGGCAAAGCCGATCTCGTGCGTGACGACGATCATGGTCAAGCCCTGCTTGGCAAGATCACGCATGGTGGAGAGGACCTCGCCGACCAGTTCCGGATCGAGCGCCGACGTCGGCTCGTCGAAGAGCATCAATTTCGGGCGGATGGCGAGCGCGCGGGCGATGGCGACGCGCTGTTGCTGGCCGCCTGAAAGCTGGCGCGGATAGGCGTCGATCTTGTCGGCGAGACCGACACGGGTCAGCAGTTCGCGGGCGTAGCCGATCGCCTCCTTGCGGTTCTCCCGGTGAACGCCGACCGGAGCCTCGATGACGTTCTGCAGGGTCGTCATGTGTGGATAGAGGTTGAACTGCTGGAACACCATGCCGATCTTGCGCCGCTGCGCCGCGATCGCCCGGTCGGAGAGTTTGTCGAGCCGGCCGTTGTGCAGCCGGTAGCCGATCTGCTCGCCGTCCACCTCGATCGACCCTTGGTCGATCGCCTCCAGATGATTGATGCATCGCAGGAAGGTTGATTTGCCGGAGCCGGACGGTCCGAGAATGACCACCACCTCGCCAGGCGCGACGTCCAGGTCGATGCCCTTCAGCACCTCGAGCGGGCCGAACGCCTTGTGAACGTTGCGCGCCCTGACCAGGGGCGTGTCATGCGCGCTCATTGGCGGCCTCCAGTGTGGCGGTCGCCGTCTTCTCACGCGCGCCGCGGTCGCCGCGGCTGTAGTGGCGTTCGATCGCGCCTTGCGCCACGTTGAGAATCGAGGTGATCAGCAGGTACCACAGCACTGCAACCATCAGCAGCGGAATGATTTCGAAGGTGCGGTTGTAGATCGACTGCACCGAGTAGAGCAGGTCGGCCATGGCGATGACGCTGACAAGCGAGGTCGCCTTGATCATGCTGATCAGCTGATTGCCCGTCGGCGGCACGATCGATCGCATCGCCTGCGGGATGATGATGCGCCGCAAGGCCCGCGCGCGGGTCATGCCGAAGGCTTCAGCCGTTTCGGCCTGTCCCTTGTCCACCGACAGCAGCCCGCCACGAATGATCTCGGCCATGTAGGCGGCCTCGTTCAGCGCCAGACCAAGAACGGCGGCCGTCAAAGGCGTGATCAGGTCGTTGGTGTTCCAGCTGGCGAAGCCGATGGAAATGCGCGGAAACAGCGTCGAAAGGTTGTACCACAGGATCAATTGCACCAGCAGCGGCGTTCCGCGGAAGAACCAGATGAACAGGCCGGAGAGAAAGGATGCCAGCCTGTCGTTCGACATGCGCGCGATGGCGAGCAGCAGGCCGAGCACTATGCCCAGGATCATCGCCACGACCGTCAGGCCGAGCGTTACGGAAAGCCCCTGCATGACCGTCGGATCGAAGAAATACTGGGCGACCACCGGCCAGCCGAAATTCGGGTTGACCGCCACGATATAGGCGAAGCCGGCGGCGACGGCGACGGTGAATGCCCAGAGCGCCAGCCGGACGAGCGGGAATGGCCGGTGGGCTCGTTTGACGTCGCGCAGCGCGTCGTCGGGACGTCGCGGCAGCCCGGCCGCGTAGGCAGCGGTCGCGTCGGTCATGGCAGCCTCTACTGGCCCTGGTTGATGCCGGGCGCGTCGATCATGTTCTTCTCGAGGCCCCACTTCTTCATCACCGCGGCGTAGGTGCCGTTCTTCATCAGGATCTTGAAGGCGTCGAGCAGCACGCCGCCCAGCGGCGAACCCTTCTTGACGACGGCGCCTTGGTAGATGTCCTTGAAGCCGTTGGCCTGGCCGACCCCGGCGAGTTCCAGCTGGCCCTTCGCCTGCTCGACGAAATAGGTCAGCGGCGCCTGCGAGGAGAAGAATGCGTCGGAGCGCTTTGACCGGACGGCCAGTATCGAGCTTGGCTGGTCAGTGAAGGATTGCACCTCGACGGCCGGCTTGCCGCCCTCGGTGCATTTCTGCGCCTGCTGCTTGATGACCTTTTCGGCCGAACCACCCGACATGACGGCGATGCGCTTGCCGCACGCGGTGTCGAGCGAGGTGATGCCTTGCGGGTTGCCTTTCTCGACGGCGAAGACAACGTATTCGCGCACCCAATCGACGAAGTCGTTGGATTTCTGGCGGTCGGGATAGTCGCCGACAGGCCCCATCGCGAACTGATAACGGCCGGCATTGATGCCGCTCAGCAAAGCCGGCAGGCCGGCGACGGAGGCATGATCGACCTCGATGCCGAGCAACTGGCCGATGGCGTCCGAAATGTCCTTGGTCGCCCCTGACAGTTCCGTGCCGGTGACGATCTCATAGGGCGGGAACGAGCCGTTGTTGACGGCCGTGATCTTTCCCGCCGTGCGGATCTCCTCCGGCAGCCGGGCCCGCAAGTCTTCGTTCACCGATTGCTTCTGGATATCCTGGGCAAAGCTGGCCTGCGCCAGCATGGTGACGAGCGAGGCGAATATGAAGCTGATTGTCCTCATGGCATTCTCCTTCGTGTTCTTCGTTGCGTTGTCAGGTGGCCCGCGACCTGGCCTCGAAAGGAAACAAGGCTTCGGCGGAAATCGGTTCCGTCAGAATGCCCTGGACATGGAGCTCGGTGACGAAATCCTCGATCATGCGCCGGTTGGCAGGCAGGCCGCTGGCGTTCCAGGAGGCAGGCAGGTCGCGCCCCGCATGAAGCAGCTCCTCGAGGACCCACGGCGAGGTGTCGGCATATTTTCGGCGCTTTGCCGTCCAGACGCGCTGGCTTTCGTCGATCAGCCTAGCGAGTTCCTGCGGCAGCCAGGGATGTTCCCTGGCCATTGCGGCCTTGACGGCGACCAGATGCATGCCCGGCACATAACCGACGTCGGCGAAATAGGCGCGTTCGGCCGCGCGAAAATCGCGCAGCACTTGCCGGAAGCCGGAAGCCGGGCCGAAAAAGCCGTCCGGCATGAAGGGCGTGAAAACAGCGTCGAGCTCGCCTTGAGCGAGCAGCTCCATCATCGGGCGTTCGCCCGGTGCTGCTTCGATGCGCCCCGGCCTGCCGAATCCGTCGAGGCGGTCGGCGATCGGGTGCTCGGATGTCAACCGGCCGGCAATCCAATACGCATCCTCGATGCCGACGCCCTCCCGGCGAAGCGCCCCGCGCGTCCACGTGTTGCCGGAATCGCGCCAGCCGGTGACGCCGATACGTTTGCCGGCAAGGTCGGAAAGCTGCTGCAGCGGACTGTCCTCGACCGTGATGATACAGCGATGGCGAAAGCCGCGCATGATGAAACACGGTAGTCCAACCACCGTATCGACGCCCGAAGCCATGGCCGACACATAACGGCTGAACGAGACCTCCGCCGCATCGTAGTTCGGATCGGTGCCGAGATCCGCGATTAGCGTGGCGACACGATCAACCTTCACCGACAGGCGGCTGGAGGCGACGTCACCCAGGACCAAGGGAGTGAGATAGTCCCAATCGCGGGTGGCTATAGTGATCGAAACGGCCATCGGCATGAACTTCAAAGCTATGTTTGACCGGCGATTGGTAAATGTTTATTTTCTGCCGATCAAATGTTATTATGTTATTGAACATTAGCTTCAACGGTCGCCGATGCCGATGGATTTCGATGCAGGATGGTTCGCTGAACGCCTCGGCGACCGCACGATGCGCGGCATCGCGCGCGAGTCCAGTGCGCTGATCAGAAGCGGCGCGCTGCCCGTCGGCGCGAAACTTCCGCCGGTGCGCGATCTGGCCTATGTGCTCGGCGTCAGCCCGGCGACGGTCTCGCAGGCGTGGAGCGAGCTGCGGCGCTACAAGATCATCGGCGGCCGCGGACGCAACGGCACCTGGATCATGGGCAACCGCTTTGCCGCCCGCCCCGAGCGCCACATGAGCGGCGGCAATTACGGACAGGATGTTCTGAACCTGGCGATCGCGGAGCCCGATGTGAGGCTCTTGCCGCCGCTCGACATCGCGCTGGCGCATGGTGCGCGCGCCGAAAAGCTCAACAGCTACGAGCGGGTGCGTATCCTGCCCGAGCTGGAGGCCGCAGTGCGCCCGTCATGGCCGTACGATCCCGGTGCGTTCCTGGCCACCAATGGCGGTTACAACGCCATCTACACCTTGCTGCATGCGCTGGTCCCGCCGGGAGCGCCGGTGGCCATCGAGAACCCGACGGCGCTTCGTCTGCTCGACATCCTCGAGGATCTCGACGTACCGATCATCCCGGTGGATTGCGACGGTGACGGCCCCTTGCCCGACGCGCTCGCCAGCGCACTGCGGCAGCGGCCGGTCGCGTTCCTGTTCCAGCCGCGCGTCCATTCGGTGACCGGCGCCTGCATGTCGCCGGCGCGGCTGGAAGTCATCGGCGACCTGCTCGCCGGTACCGATGTGCTGATTGTCGAAGACGATGGCGTCGGCGATATTGCCTCGGCGCCGCGCATTTCGCTGGGTCGGCGTTTTCCCGATCGCGTCGTCCATATCCTGTCCTATTCCAAGACCCACGGCCCGGACCTGCGGCTCGCCGTCCTGTCCGGATCGGCGACGATCGTCGAGCAGATCCAATCCTACCGCAGCTTCAGCTCGGGATGGACCAGCCGCATCCTGCAGGCGGCCACCGCCTGGCTGCTGCAAGACCCGGCCACGGCCGCCCTGGTGGAGCGGGCGAAGCAGGTCTACCGCCGCCGCCGCGAACGGCTCGCCTGCGAACTGGCCAAACGCAATGTCGTGATCGACGCCGGACACGGTCTCAGCGTCCTCATTCCGGTTGCTTCGGAACCTTACGCGATGGTCACGCTGGCCGCCCACGGCATCGCGGTCCATGCCGGAGCGAAGTTTTCGACCGGAAAAACGAACGCCGTCCGCGTCGCGACCAGCATTCTGGACGAGGAGCAGCTCGAGCACGTCGCAAATTCCCTGGCGCTGGCAGCCGACCCGGCGCGGGAAGTTGTCTGAGGCAAGGCAAACCAGAGGCCGCCGATTGGCGTTGCGAAAGTTCACAGAGCGCCACTTTCGACCGCGCCTTATGACCTCACAAAGTGCAATCTGGCCAAACGGCAACATTCGCCGCGCTTAGGCCTAAACGTCCGCGTCGCGCGAAGAGCAGACTTAGATCGTCCTAAGACTGCAATCGCCCAGCGTAGAACACGAACGGCACATGTTTGGGATCCACCGAATCTGATAATGCTCGGACGTCTTTGAGAAGACCGCTGCAGAATGACTAAAAATACTTTCCTGGGAGGACTGAATGGCAGCGCGGGACCCGGTCAAGACCGCACGAAATCGAAAGATTTCCGAAATGACGGACCAGCTTCGTGGCCTGCTCCCGAAAGTCCTTAAAGAGACAGGCATTGAAAAGGAAAGTTCGCTGAACGCGCTCATCGGTGGGAAGGCGGCCGATTTCATCGATCTTCATCATGAAGTTATCCTTTCCGCAGACGCCTATGTAAACCTTTATCTGAAAGGGTTTAAGGCCTCCCTTTCTCCAAAAGGCTTCTTGCCAAATAATCATAGACGGAACTTCGAAATAATAAAAAAATCAAAGGCAGCTCAGGAATACGTTGTTATCTTTTTACGTCGATCGTATCTTAAGCATTATGATGAACTAGTTCGGGTTAGACCGAATCTGGATGACTCCGAGATTTGGATCGGTCAGAACAACGCAGACTACGGACTATTTATCACTCCGAGATTTAACAAAGCGCAAGGCACTTGGGAAAATGATCGCAGTGAAATAAGACATTTCCCCAAACTGTACTGGACCATAGGTCACATCCTTGAATCTGGATTGGTTGTTAACGGCGACCCCGACAAGATCGAGTTCCCTGACGCTAGTTCCTATCTGACGTTCTTCAAGAATGTCCTGGTACGAGCATCGGCTTCGCCGCACGAGAAGGAAATTGCAAAACGGTATGTCGCCTACGTGAACTCCGCCCCTGAGCCGGAGCGAGTTCCGCTCCTCATCCCTGAATATCGCTATGATGGCCGCTTGCCTAAGCATAAGTACCGGCTCGACTTCACCATTATTGATCCTTACACGATGGATAAGGTTGGCTACGAACTTTCTCCGTGGTCGACACACGGTTATCTTTCCAAACTCAAAGGCCTTACTCAAGAAAAGATCAACGAGATGGCCAAGGATAACTTCGAAAAGGAGATGGAGAAACACCGCTCATTCTTCAAGAAACACGACATATTTGCACTAATTTATACGGATAAACAATTGGCTGCCATCGATACTGTATTCGATGACATGAGGAAGTATCTCCATCCCGTGGACAAGGTCGTACAATTAGATTTCGATTTAATGGATTCGTTCTTCAAATAATAGTGCAGCAGGCCTCGACGCAGAATCAAATGTCATGAATGCTCCATCCTGTAATCGGATTGACCCCAGCAGCAGGCTTTATCTTCCTTCCTCGTTTGAGAGGATCTTTTCCGAATGAAGGTTAAGGCACCAAAACTACTTTCCACGTTCGCCTACGCGGCCTAGGTTCCGGGCGAGCCCCTACTCCGCCGCCACGCCCTTCACCTCGAGATAGCTCTCCATCGAATCGTCCATCGCCTGCAGCCACGGCGTATGGTGCAAAGGCGCCATCGTGCCGGTCATCAGCGAGCGGTAGGCATGGTCGCGGAAGCCCATAATGTCTTCCGCCTTGTGGTGCTCCCATTCCATGAAGGTCCGATTGACGGCCTCGACGTCGAAGCCCGGATAGTCGGTCTGCTCCATCAACTCCTTGGTGTAGTCGCCCTGGAACCAGATCATCTGCTCGGCGTCTTCCAGCGTCTCCTCGCGTGCCCGCCATTTCCGGCCGTGCTCCGCCATCGCTTCGGCCGAGGGCAGCCTGATGCGGCCCATGATGACGTCGCGGGCGAACCAGGCCTGCGCGTCAAACATGTTGAAGGTGTAGAACTGGTCCTGCATGCCGATATAGAAAAGCTTGGGGTTCTTCTCCCAGACGACGCCCTCGTAGAGCCCGTCCGGCCACATGCGGTTGGCGGTCTTCAGCTTCAAATCCTCGGTGAGGAACGGGAACGAATGGAGGTAGCCGGTGCACAGGATGATGGCGTCGACGTCTTTGGTGCTGCCATCCTTGAAATGCGCGGTCTTGCCGACGACCTTCTGCAGCAGCGGCACTTCCTTCCAGTTCTCCGGCCATTTGAAGCCCATCGGCTTCGAGCGGTAGCTCGAGGTTATCGATTTGGCGCCGTATTTGTAGCATTGCGAGCCGATGTCCTCGGCCGAATAGGAGCGGCCGATGATCAAGATATCCTTGCCCTTGAATTCCATCGCGTCGCGGAAATCGTGGCTGTGCAGAATACGGCCGTTGAAGGTCGAGAAGCCCTCGAAATAGGGCACGTTGGGCACGGAAAAATGCCCCGAGGCGACGACGACATTGTCGAACTCTTCCGAATAGGTGACGTCGTTGGTGCGGTCGTGCGCGGTGACGGTGAATTTTTTCGTCGTGTCGGAGAAGGTGACCATGCGCACCGGGCTGTTGAAGCGCACCCATTGGCGCACGCCGGATTTTTCGACGCGGCCCTTGATATAGTCCCACAGCACGGCACGCGGCGGGTAGGAGCCGATCGGCCGGCCGAAATGCTCCTCGAACGTGTAGTCGGCGAATTCGAGGCATTCCTTCGGGCCGTTCGACCAGAGGTAACGGTACATCGAGCCATGCACCGGGTCGCCGTGCTCGTCGAGGCCGGTGCGCCAGGTGTAATTCCACAGGCCGCCCCAGTCGGACTGCTTTTCGAAGCAGACGATCTCGGGAATATCGGCGCCCTTGTCGGCGGCCGACTTGAAGGCCCGGAGCTGGGCCATGCCGGACGGCCCGGCTCCGATGACGGCAACACGATCTTTCATTGCGGGCCTCCCGATCTCATTTCTCTAACGAAACAAATTTCACTGACAGGACAGTAATTGCCCCTTCGATGCTGTCAACAGGGCTTGTCGCGAAACCGCGCTTCGCCGAGCTGGATTTCTAAACGACGTGGAAGCTCGGGCGAAATCCGGTCATTGCGCAATTCGGCTTGCCGTGAGAGTTGCGCTTCTGTATCGGCACCGAATATGTTCACCGTGAGTGAAATGAATCGGCAAGGTCCGGGGTGGCGAAATGGCGAAAAGAGCGTCCAATCTGAAGCAAGATGCCGGCGCCGCGGCGGGCAAAGCCAAACCCGCCGCGATCGAGCCGCGCAAGATACGCGTGCCGCTCACCCAGAACCCGCACGCCATTCGCGACACCCGCGAAAAAGTGCTTGAGGTCGCGATCGGCCGCGAGGTGCGGGCATTCCGCAAAAAGCTCGGCATCACCGTCGCCGATCTGGCGGCCGCCACCGACATTTCGCTCGGCATGCTGTCGAAGATCGAGAACGGCATCACCTCGCCATCGCTGACCACGTTGCAGGCGCTGTCGCGGGCGCTCGGCGTTCCCGTCACCGCCTTCTTCCGCCGTTTCGAGGAGGAGCGCAGTGCCGTCTTCGTCAAGGCCGGCGAAGGCCTCGACGTCGAACGCCGCGGCACGCGCGCCGGCCACCAGTACAATTTGCTCGGCCATATCGGCTCCAACACCAGCGGCGTCGTCGTCGAACCCTATCTGATCACGCTGACCGAGGATTCCGACGTGTTCCCGACCTTCCAGCACGAAGGCATGGAATTCCTCTATATGCTCGAAGGCGAAGTGGTTTACCGGCACGGCAGCAATCTCTACCCGATGAAGCCCGGCGACAGCCTGTTCTTCGACGCCGATGCGCCGCACGGACCGGAAGTGCTGAGCGTTCTGCCGATGCGCTATCTGTCGATCATCTGCTATCCGCAGAGCGCGGGGTGAGTTGGCCAATCTCCCCCCTCGTGGGGGAGATTAGCAGCTTCGCGGGCAGCTTTAATCCGGCCCGAAGCCCGGCGATGTCGGGCTGCCGTCGTCGAGCTTTGACAGCCATTCGACCAAGGTCGGCCGATAACGCGTCAGGCCCTTGTAATTGGCGAGTTCGTCTGGCAGGTCGCGGATGACGCGGTGCAGGCGGCGTGCCCATTTCGGCTGCGTCACCAGTTCGTCCATCTTGATGAGGTAACAGCGGATCGGGAAGACGATCGCATTCGAGCGTGGCAGCCGCCAGAAACTCTGCAGTTCGACGCGCAGATGCACTTTTTCGCCAACGTTTTCCGGCGTCACCGTGGCGCGGTCCGGACCCCATTTGTGGTAATTTTCCGGGCTGGTGTCGAGGCGCGGATTGATGGTCATCGTCCAGTTCAGCCGGCGCGCCGGCTTACCCTGCTGGATGTTGGTGAGGAATTTCAGCGCCCGGACGAAGATCCCCTTCTCATGCGCCAGCGGCACCGGCGCGTGCCATTCGAAGAAGTTCATGCCGATGTCGAAATCGAGCGACCAGTCGGCCTGGGTGGTGACCATGCCGGCATCCATCCACAGATTGCCGTCGCGCTGGTCGAGAATGCAGAAATCGCCCTGGCTCTGGCGGGTGATGTATTCCATCGGCCCATAGGGCAGCGTCGAGACGTCGCCGAAGGTGAAGCTGTCGTCGATGCCGAGCGGCCGGTTGATCCAGCGCCAGCGATCGCCGTCGCGGATCAGCGTGAAATGCTCGGGATAGCCCAGCGCCTGCTGCTCCATCAGGAGTTCGAGCAGGTCCCAGCCGGCCAGCGTCATGTGCGGCAGCGACTGGCAGCGCAGCGGATCCTCGGCCAGCACCAAAGCGCGGTCCTGCATCTCGGCGACATAGTGCTCGTCGACGTCGATCAAATTCTCCAGCACGCTGCCTTTCGGCCCGACGACATGCGGCTCGATGTTGACCGCATACATGTAGCTGTCTTCATGGAACGGGAACGGGAACCGCCTGATGTGCTCGGGGCTGTTCCTGAAGGTGAAGTCGTCGCGGAACGTTTCCTTACGAAAGGTGATGCCCAAGCTCGCCTCCTATCTTTCCAGCACCAGCGACCTGCCCTCGAAGCGCGACACGCAAGGCATGATCTTGCAGCCCGACCGGTGGTCTTCCTCGCTGAGCCAGTGATCGTTGTGGATGAATTTGCCGTCATGCGAAATCACATTGGTCTCGCATTGGCCGCAGACGCCGCCGCGGCACAGATAGGGCGGATCTACGCCGGCCGCCTCGATCGCCTCGAGCAGGCTCTGCTGCTCGTCGACGCGGATCGTCTTGCCGCTGAGCGCCAGCGTCACGTCGAAGGGCGCGCCGGGCTGGGGTGCGGCGAAATGCTCGAAATGCACGGTCTCTGGCGGCCAGCCGAGGGCAGCGGCGCGTTCGCGCACCCAGCCGATCATGCCGGACGGCCCGCAGACATAGAGATGCGTGCCGAGCGGCTGCGACGACAACAGCCGGTCGAGATCGACGCGCTCGTCGCGGTCGTCGTGATAGAGCCTGACCCGGCGATCGTAGCGCTCTCTCAGCAGGTCGGCATAGGTGCCGAGCGAGGCGGTGCGGCAGGTGTAATGCAATTCGAAATTGCCGCCTTGCGCCGCCAGCTGCGCGGTCTGCGCCATGAACGGGGTGATGCCGATGCCACCGGCCAGCATCAGATGCTTCCTGGCCCGAAGATCGAGCGAGAACAGATTGACGGGGTAGCTGACCACCATCTCCGTGCCCGGCCTGACCTGCCTGTGCATGAACAGCGAGCCGCCGCGGCCGGCGTCGTCGCGGCGCACCGAGATGGTGTATTCGCGGGTGTCGAGCGGCGAGCCCATCAGCGAATAGGGATTGAGCCTGGTGCGTTCGCCATCGCGCATCTCGACGACGACATGGGCGCCGCCGGAAAAGGTCGGCAAAAGCTGGCCGTCGCGCCTGCGGAAATGAAAGCGCGTCACCAACTCGTTGACCGGGACGACATCGCTGACGACAACATCGAGTTTGGTGGTGCCGGTGCTCATCGAAAGACCTCCTCGATCGGAGGAATTTCGCTGCGGTCCTCGGCGTTGATGCAGACGCCCTGGAAGGCGGCGAGGCGCCGCGAATAGTGGTCGCGCACCAGAAGCAGCAGGCCGCAATGCGAACAGGTTGCCGGCTGCGTCGTGACGTTCTCGGTGATGCCCTTGCAATGGACGCACTGCACGCGGCGCGCCAGCGAGCCGCGATGCTCGGTCTGGATCGAGGTGTGGTCGATGCCGGCTTCGAGCGCCGCCTGCATGGCCTGGCCGATCAGCCCTTCGGTGCCGGCAAGGTAGAGCCTGAGGCCCATATGGGCGTTGGCCAGCGTCTGCTTCAGCCGCGGCAGGGCACTGGCGAAGGAATGGCCGAGGTAGAGCTGCGCCGGCTTCAGTGCTTCGACCGCCTCGGCGTATTTACCGTCGCGGCCGGGAATGAAGATGATGTGGGCGCCGCCGAAGAAATCCGCCGGTGCCTTGGCAGCCAGATCGGTAATCGCCAGCGCTCCCTCTGCGTCCGCTACGAAAAGATGGTGCTTGCCGGGCTGTGGAGACAGGGTCCCATAGACCGGGCGGCTGATGATGCTTTTCGCTGCCATACCCGCAGTATGCCTCAGCCTTTCGCCGTGCGCTTGGTCTTCTTCGGATCGTCGAACGGAAGCGGCTCGGCGGTTGCGCTGATGGCGCCGCTCTTGTTGCGGATCTCGAGCCTGGTGCCCTGGACCGCGCAGTCGACGTCGAGCCGGGCAATGCCCATCGATTTCCTGACCAGCGGCGAATACATGGCGCAGGTCACCACGCCGACCTTCTTGCCGTCGCGATAGACCGGTGCGCCCTCGTCGGCCGGCTCCCTGCCTTCGAGCAGCACGCCGAAGATCTTGAAGCGCTCCTTCCCCTTCAGGCGGTAATGCTCCTCGGCACCGCGAAAGCCCGTCTTGCCCGGGCTGACGGTGAAGTCGAGACCAAGCTCCCACAGCGTGTCGCCGGGCCCCTCATTCTCGAAGGGATATTTCTGCGAATTGTCGTAGGGGTAAAACAACAGGTAGCTCTCGACGCGCAGCATGTCGAGCGTGGTGAAGCGGCACGGGATGATGCCGGCGCTCCTGCCCTCGTCGAGGATCCTGTCCCAGATCGTTCCGGCGTCCTGGCCACGGCAGAAGATCTCGTAGCCGCGCTCGCCGGTGTAGCCGGTGCGCGAGATCATCACCGGAAAGCCGAACAACTGCGTCTGCATGTGGTGGAAATAGTTGAGGTCGCGAATGCCGGGCACATGCTTTGCCAGATAATCCACGGCTAGCGGCCCCTGCAGCGAAAGGTCGTGCAGATTGTCGTCGAAGCGCAGCGACACGTCGCGACCGACGGAAGCGCGCTGCAGCTCTTCATGGCCGGTGCCCGAGCCATGCACGACCATCCAGGAATTCGGGCCGGTGCGGTAGAGGATGCAGTCGTCGGTGAACTTGCCGGCCTCGTTGAGCATGCAGGCATAGGCCGACTTGCCGGGATAGATCTTTTCGACGTCGCGCGTCGTCGCCAGGTCGATCAGGTGAGAGGCGTGCGGCCCGGTGATGTGGATCTTCTTCAAGCCGGACACGTCCATCAGGCCGGCCTTGGTGCGGATGGCGATATACTCTTCGTCGGCGTCCTTGTCGTAGGTCCAGGCGGTGCCCATGCCGCTCCAGTCCTCGAGCTTCGAGCCGAGCGCGCGATGGCGGTCCGCAAGCGCCGAAAATCTCCAGGATGCCGTCATCCGCTTGTCCTCCGTTTCGAAAAACGTTTGCTTTCCCCTTCTCCCTGCACAGCGGCGGGAGCGTTGCCCGAATATTGATCGCAAACGCCGGGAGCCTGCAATACCCGCAAGCAAATAATTTCATTGTCAGGCAAAATTCGACGGATCAAACAAACGGTTAACGTTGCGTAAAATCGTCTTGACAATTGCGGAATTCGCCTTGAATTTATGAAAAAAATTTCACTCTCTTGAAAGAGAGCGATGGAGGGGAACCGATGTCCGACATGCAGCAGCGCATTGAAGCCCTGTACCGTTCCGACCTTCGTGGATCGGTGCTCCTGATCGTCTGCCTATGGGCGACGATCCTTTTCGTCCTGTTCATGACATGGCCATACATCCCCGATGCCGGCATCAAGCTCGTGGTCGCGGTCGCCGCGGCCGCCGTGCTGATCTTCAACACGGCCGCGATCCTGGCGATGGTCAACCACTACAAGGAAGACAAGGACTTCATTTACGGCCTCGACATCAAGAATGCCGACGCCTACCGCAACCGCAAGTCCTGAGGGGGAGACGCATGGCCCGCTATACACCGCCCGAACAGAGCAAGGCCGGACAGGTTTTCGATATCGCCGTCGTCGTGGTCGCGATTTTCGTCGCGCTGTGGCTGCCGCTGAAACTAGGCCTGGCAGGGGCGGCAAAATCCATCGACGCGCTCGACGCCAAGACGTGGGAAGCGCTCGGCCAGAACCCGACCATGGCCTCGATCTGGGAAAAGCTCGGCTACACGCCGGAAACCGCGCACGACATCATCCAGAACCGCTTCCACTACATCATCGACTGGCCGACGCTGATCATCATGGCCGCGGTGCTGATCGGCTATTTCATCTTTCTGTTCCGCGCATCGGACCGCGAATACCGCGACGTCATCGACGAAAAATTCGGCGACAAATAGATAGGGAAGCATCGTCATGTGGGTGGCACTCTCTTACGCATGCTGGGGCATCTCGATCGTGCTCGCGCTGTGGATGCTCTACGACTGGTTCAAGATCGATACGACCTATTCCGAAGAGATGCTGACCTCGTCCAGGGAAGGCGAACTTGAAGCCGTGTCCGAAAAACACCGGATCTGAGTGGGGGATTGAACGATGACGATCGCGGCTGAACCAGCGGTGCAAGTGCAAGGCGACAGGGTTTCACTGCTCAGGGTGCTCGGCCCCGCCCATGTCTGGGCGCTCGGTGTCGGCATCGTTCTGGTCGGCGAGTTCACCGGCTGGAATTTCGCGGCGGACAAAGGCGGCGCGCTGGCGGCGCTGATCGTCTGCTGGATCGTCGGACTGCTCTACACGTCGGTCGCGATGATCGATTCCGAAGTCACCTCGACGGTTGCCGCCGCCGGCGGCCAATATGCCCAGGCCAAGCACATTGTCGGGCCGCTGATGGCCTTCAACGTCGCGCTTTTCCTGGTCTTTGCCTATACCATGCTCGAAGTGTCGGACGCTATCCTGCTCGGCGACACCATTGTCGCCAAGGCCGGCGTCGAGAGCCTCAACCACAATTCCTTCATCGCCGCGACAATCGTCGTGCTGGCATGGCTGAACTATCGCGGCGTGCTGATGACGCTCAACGTCAATTTCGTCATCACCGCGATAGCCTATGTCTCGATTGTCATCCTGTTCTTCTCGGTCAGTCCGTGGACGCAAGGCGCCGTGCTGAAGCTGAACGAGTTGGTCACCCCCGGCAACGCCCTGCCCTATGGCTGGATCGGCGTCATCGCCGCCTTCCAGTTCGGCATCTGGTACTATCTCGGCATCGAGGGCACCACGCAGGCCGCCGAGGAAGTTCGCTCGCCGGCGCGCTCGCTGCCTTACGGCACGATGGCCGGGATGATCACGCTTCTGATCGCGGCCGCGATGACCTGGTATGTCTGCGCCTCGCTGATGCCCTGGGAATATCTCGGCATCACCTATTATCCGCTGTGGGACGCAGGCAAACTGACCGGCAGTGCGCTGCTCGAGAACCTGTTGTTCATCGCGACGCTGCTTGCTGCACTTGCTTCCGCCAATGGCTGCATCAACGACGCCGCGCGCGCCTGGTTTTCGCTCGGCCGCGACCGCTATCTGCCGACCTGGTTCTCGGCGGTGCATCCGAAATACCGCACACCCTACCGCTCGATCCTGTTCCTGCTGCCGATCGCGCTCGCCTTCGCCTTCATCGCCGACCTCAACCAGGCGATCACCTTCTCGATCCTGTCGGGCGTGCTGCAATACACCTTCATGAGCATCAACATCATCATGTTCAGGAAAAAGTGGCCACTCGGCTCGATCCGCCGCGGCTACACCCATCCCTTCCATCCGCTGCCGGCGATCGTCTTGTTCTGCCTTTGCGTGGTCACCTTCTTTGCGATCTTCCTCGGCTTTGGTTCGCAGCTGATCGCCATGGTCGCCTTCTACTTCCTGATCTCGCTGTGGTTCCACTTCTACCGCTACAAATTCGTGCGCCGTGGTGCCCAGTTCACCATGCCGTGGCCGAAGCCGCAGGGGTACTGACGGCGCGCCGTTCTGGGCGGGCATTTGCGTGACGAGGTACGCTAGGTGATCTCAGCATTGCTCACCGGGGCGGTTGCCCTGGCTCTCGTCCTCCACATAGCCTGGCTTGCGCGCGCCAACCGCGCCAAGGCTTCGACTGCGCTTGCTGCCGACGAAGCCGGCGTCCGCGCCGTCATCCCCGACGCTGCCAACGTCTCGGACGGCGCCGCCGGAGTCGTCACCTTCGCCGGCTCGTGGAACGGCCGGCGGGTGCAGGTTCGGACCATCGTCGACACGCTGGCGATAAGGAAGCTGCCGGCGCGCTGGCTGAGCGTTTCGATCACCGAAAAGGTCGTGATACCAGGCACTTTCGACATGATGATGCGGCCGGGATCGCCGACGACTTTTTCCAATTTCGATCATCTCGTCCATACACTGCCGAAGGCCGCCGGATTTCCAGCCGAGGCGGTGCTGCGGAGCGACCGCAAGGGCGTGCGCTTCCCCGAAGCCATCATCGCCGATCACCTCCACGTCTTTGCCGAGGAGCGCGCCAAGGAACTGCTGATCACACCGAACGGCGTGCGCATCGTCTGGCTGCTGGCCGAGGCCGAGCGGGCGCGCTACGGCGTATTCCGGCAAGCCGAATTCGGCACGGTCAGGCTCGATCCGGGGCTGATCGAGCGGCTGCTGTCGTCGGCTTCGGCGCTGCGCGATGCCATCAATCAAAGCGAACGGCAGGCGGCATGACCAGCCAGATCAGCACCTCCCCCGCACCACCGAGCCCCTATCTGGTTCTCGGCGCTGCGATCGTCTTGCCGGCGAGCGGGCATGTCGTGCTCGGCGTGCCGGTGCGCGGCCTGCAATTCCTGTTCTTCATGGTGGTTCTGGCCTGGGTCACCGCCAAGATCGCGCCGCCCGATGCCAGCTTCATCGGCCGCCATGCCGGCGGCGTCCTGATCTATGCCCTGTCGATCCTGGATGCCTACAAGATCGCCCGCATCCGCTATGCCAAATGGGTTCACAATGGCGGCCAGCGTAGCGATAGTGCGGCCGACGGCGCCTCAACCGATATATAACGACAGGAAAATTTTTTTCATACCAATTGAATTCCCGGGACTCATTCGATACATCTCGGAGGAACAAACTCGCGGAGCCTGACATGTGCGGAATCGTCGGACTGTTTTTGAAGGACAAGTCGCTCGAGCCCCAGCTTGGCGCGATGCTGTCGGAGATGCTGATCTCGCTCAGCGATCGCGGTCCCGACAGCGCCGGCATCGCCATCTATGGCGCGCCCTCCGGTGAAGCCAAGATCACCATCCAGTCGGCCAAGCCGGAGCGCGATTTCCGCGGCCTCGACGCCGAACTCGCCAAGGCAATCGGCGCGCCGGTGAGCATTGCTGCGAAGTCGACGCATGCCGTGGTCCGGACGATGCCTGCCAAGATCGACGAAGCGCGCGAGGCGATCCAGACGCTGCGCCCCGACATCCGCATCATGGGCGCCGGCGACGTCGTCGAGATCTACAAGGAAGTCGGCTTGCCGGAAGCAGTCGTCGACCGTTTCGGCGTCCGCGAGATGACCGGCACGCACGGCATCGGCCATACCCGCATGGCGACCGAATCGGCGGTGACGACGATGGGCGCGCATCCGTTCTCGACCGGCGCCGACCAGTGCCTGGTGCATAATGGCTCGCTGTCCAACCACAACAATGTCCGCCGCGAGCTGATCCGTAAAGGCATGACATTCGAGACCGAGAACGACACCGAGGTCGCTGCGGCCTATCTCTCCTCGCAGATGGCGCACGGCAAGAACCTCGGCGAGGCGCTGGAAGGCACGCTGAGCGATCTCGACGGCTTTTTCACCTTCGTCGTCGGCACCAAGAACGGCTTCGGCGTGGTGCGCGACCCCATCGCCTGCAAACCCGCCGTGATGGCCGAAACCGACCAGTATGTCGCCTTCGGCTCGGAATATCGTGCGCTCACCAAACTGCCCGGCATAGACAATGCGAAAGTCTGGGAACCCGAGCCCGCAACTGTCTATTTCTGGGAGCATTGAGCTGATGCCGGCAATCAACCTCTCCAAGGCGGCGCGTGAGCCGGGCCAGGCATCGCGGGTCTTCGACCTGGCCGAAATGTCGCTGCGCGAGCTCAACCAGGCGCTGCACGATCTGGCGCCCGGTTCGAACGAGACCGCCTGGGAGGTGCTCCACCCGCGAGGCAGCCATTCGGTCGCCGTCGGCGTCGACCAGCCGGTCGCCATCGATGTGCGCGGCAGCGTCGGCTATTATTGCGGCGGCATGAACGACGGCGGCACCATCACCGTGCATGGCTCGGCCGGGCCCGGCGTCGGCGAAAACATGATGTCCGGCCAGATCGTCGTCAAAGGCGATGCCAGCCAGTATGCCGGCGCCACCGGCCGCGGCGGGCTGCTCGTCATCGAAGGCAACGCGTCATCGCGTTGCGGCATTTCGATGAAAGGCATCGACATCGTCGTCCATGGCAATATCGGCCACATGTCGGCCTTCATGGCGCAGTCCGGCAATCTGGTGGTGCTGGGCGATGCCGGCGATGCGCTCGGCGATTCCATCTACGAGGCGCGGCTTTTCGTGCGCGGCAAGGTCGAAAGCCTCGGCGCCGACTGCATCGCCAAGGAAATGCGGGCCGAACATCTCGAATTGCTGCAAAACCTGCTCGACCGCGCCGGCGTGACCGGCGTCAAGGCGGCGGAGTTCAAGCGTTATGGCTCGGCTCGTACCCTCTACAATTTCAATATCGACAACGCCGACGCGTATTGAGGCTCAATGACCTATCGCAACCCGCCGACGACGCCGCGCAAATCCGCGACCTTCGACGACTACACGCTTTCCGAGATCCGCCGCGCCGCGGCGACCGGCATCTATGACATCCGCGGCGCCGGCGCCAAGCGCAAGCTGCCGCATTTCGACGACCTTCTGTTCCTCGGTGCTTCGATCTCGCGCTATCCGCTCGAAGGCTATCGCGAGCGCTGCGACACCAGCGTCGTGCTCGGCTCGCGCTACGCGAAAAAACCGATCGAATTGAAAATCCCGATCACTATTGCCGGCATGAGCTTCGGCTCGCTGTCCGGCCCGGCGAAGGAAGCGCTCGGCCGTGGCGCGACGCTGTCCGGCACCTCGACGACCACCGGCGACGGCGGCATGACCGAGGAAGAGCGCGGCCATTCGAAGACGCTGGTCTACCAGTATCTGCCGTCGCGCTATGGCATGAACCCGCGCGATCTGCGCCGCGCCGATGCGATCGAGGTTGTCGTCGGCCAGGGCGCCAAGCCAGGCGGCGGCGGCATGCTGCTCGGCCAGAAGATCTCCGACCGCGTCGCCGAAATGCGCACGCTGCCGAAAGGCATCGACCAGCGCTCGGCCTCGCGCCACCCCGACTGGACCGGGCCGGACGATCTCGAGATCAAGATCCTGGAACTGCGCGAAATCACCGACTGGGAAAAGCCGATCTACGTCAAGGTCGGCGGCGCCCGGCCCTATTACGATACAGCCCTTGCGGTAAAGGCCGGCGCCGATGTCGTCGTCGTCGACGGCATGCAGGGCGGCACCGCGGCAACCCAGGAAGTGTTCATCGAGAACGTCGGCCAGCCGACGCTTGCCTGCATCAGGCCGGCGGTGCAGGCGCTGCAGGACCTCGGCATGCACCGCAAGGTGCAGCTGATCGTCTCGGGCGGCATACGCAACGGCGCCGACGTCGCCAAGGCGCTGGCGCTCGGCGTCGACGCGGTGTCGATCGGCACGGCAGCGCTTGTCGCGCTCGGCGACAATGATCCGCGCTGGGAAGCGGAATACAACGAGCTCGGCACCACCGCCGGTGCCTATGACGACTGGCATGAGGGACGCGACCCGGCCGGCATCACCACGCAGGATCCCGAGCTAATGAAACGGGTCGATCCGATTGCGGCCGGACGACGGCTGGCGAATTATCTTAAGGTGATGACACTTGAGGCTCAGACAATCGCCCGCGCCTGCGGCAAGAATAGCCTGCACAATCTCGAGCCCGAGGATCTTGTGGCCTTGACGATCGAAGCCGCAGCCATGGCCGGCGTGCCGCTGGCCGGCACCAACTGGATACCGGGCAAGAACGGCTTCTAAAACAAACCAAATGCCAGTAAGCGAGGAACTATAATGGGGAACGATCTCGCCGCCTTCGCCAAGGAAAACGGCGTCAAATATTTCATGATTTCCTACACCGACCTGTTCGGTGGGCAACGCGCCAAGCTGGTGCCGGCGCAGGCGATCGCCGACATGCAGCGGGACGGTGCCGGCTTTGCCGGCTTTGCCACCTGGCTCGACCTGACGCCGGCGCATCCCGACATGCTGGCGGTGCCGGATCCGGCCTCGGTGATCCAGTTGCCTTGGAAGCCGGAGGTCGCCTGGGTCGCCGCCAACTGCATCATGGACGACAAATCGGTCGAGCAGGCGCCGCGCAACACGCTGAAGCGGTTGATCGCCGAGGCCGCTGGCGACGGCATGCACATCAAGACCGGCGTCGAGGCCGAATTCTTCCTGATCTCGCCGGATGGCAAGACGATTTCCGACGAATACGATACGGCGTCGAAGCCCTGCTACGACCAGCAGGCGGTGATGCGCCGCTACGACGTGATCGCCGAGATCTGCGACCACATGCTGGCGCTCGGCTGGGGCGCCTACCAGAACGACCACGAGGACGCCAACGGCCAGTTTGAGATGAACTGGGCCTTCGACGATGCGCTGGCGACCGCCGACAAGCATTCCTTCTTCAAATTCATGGTGAAATCGGTCGCCGAAAAGCACGGCCTGCGCGCAACCTTCATGCCTAAACCCTTCCAGGGTCTGACCGGCAATGGCTGCCATGCGCATATCTCGGTGTGGGACAGGGACGGCAAGACCAATGTCTTTGCCGACAATGCGATGGAGCTCGGCCTGTCGGCAAAGGGCCGGAACTTCCTCGGCGGCATCATGAAACATGCTTCCGCCCTTGCCGCGATCACCAACCCGACGGTCAATTCCTACAAGCGCATCAACGCACCGCGCACCATCTCCGGCGCCACCTGGGCGCCGAACACCGTGACCTGGACCGGCAACAACCGCACCCACATGGTGCGCGTGCCTGGTCCCGGCCGGTTCGAGCTGCGCCTGCCCGACGGCGCGGCAAACCCCTATCTGCTGCAGGCCGTCATCATCGCCGCCGGCCTTGACGGTGTCCGCTCGAAGGCCGATCCCGGCCGGCGCTACGATATCGACATGTACCAGTTCGGCCATACGGTCGAGGGCGCGCCGAAGCTGCCGCTCAACCTGCTCGACGCGTTGCGCGAGTTTGACAACGACAAATCGCTCAAGGCGGCGCTGGGTGAGGAATTCTCGTCGGCCTATCTAAAGCTCAAGCAGCAGGAATGGAATTCCTATGCTTCCCACTTCACCCAGTGGGAGCGCGACCACACGCTCGACATCTGATCCGGATTGTTGCACGCCCGGCGCGAAACAGGTTCATGAAATACTCGATCTTCTCCCTCGCCCGGGCGGCATTTTCCGGCCATAAGAACTGGCAGCGCACCTGGCGCGACGCCACCCCGAAGAGCCACTACGACGTGGTGATCATCGGCGGCGGCGGCCATGGCCTGGCGACGGCGTGGTTCCTCGCCAGCGAGTACGGCATCAGAAATGTCGCCGTGCTGGAAAAAGGCTGGATCGGCTCCGGCAATGCCGGCCGCAACACCACCATCATCCGTTCCAATTACGGGCTGCCAGGCAATACAGGGTTCTACGAGCTTTCGATGAAGCTCTGGGAGCGCATGGAGCAGGACCTCAACTACAACACCATGGTCAGCCAGCGCGGCGTCATCAACCTCTACCATTCCGACGCGCAGCGCGACGCTTATGCGCGGCGCGGCAACACCATGCGCATCAACGGCATCGATGCCGAACTGCTCGACCTCGCCGCAGTCAGGAAGATGATGCCGTTCCTGAACTTCGACAATGCGCGCTTTCCGGTGCAGGGCGGGCTTTTGCAGGGACGCGGCGGCACGGCACGGCACGACGCCGTGGTCTGGGGCTATGCGCATGCGGCGAGCGCGCTCGGCGTCGACATCATCCAGAATTGCGAGGTGACCGGCTTTGTTCGCGACGGCAGCGGCAAGGTGACCGGCGTCGAGACATCGCGCGGCAGGATCGGTGCCGCCAAGGTCGGCATGGCGGTCGCCGGCTCCTCGTCGCGCGTCGCGGCGATGGCCGGCATGCGGCTGCCGATCGAAAGCCATGTGCTGCAGGCCTTCGTCTCCGAGGCGATCAAGCCGCTGATCCCCAATGTCATGACCTTCGGCGCCGGCCATTTCTACGTCAGCCAGTCCGACAAGGGCGGGCTGGTCTTCGGCGGCGATATAGACGGCTACAATTCCTACGCCCAGCGCGGCAATCTGCCTGTCATGGAAGATGTCTGCGAAGGCGGCATGGCGCTGATGCCGATGATCGGCCGGATACGGCTTCTGCGTCAGTGGGGCGGCATCATGGACATGTCGATGGATGGCTCGCCGATCATCGACAAGACACCGGTCGACGGGCTCTATCTCAACGCCGGCTGGTGCTATGGCGGATTCAAGGCGACGCCCGGCTCCGGCCTGGTTTTTGCCCATCTGCTGGCGCGCGACGAGCCGCACAAGGAGGCTGCCCGCTTCCGCCTCGACCGCTTTCGGCGAGGTGCCATGATCGACGAAAAGGGCCAGGGCGCCCAACCGAACCTGCATTGAAGGCTGGCTGAAGAAGCATGCGCATTGTCTGTCCCTTCTGCGGCGAACGCGAACTCGGCGAGTTCACCTATCTGGGCGACGCCAAGCCGACGCGTCCTGCGGCCGGCGCCAGCGAAGACGAGGTCTTCGACTATGTCTACCTGCGTGACAACATCGCCGGGCCGATGAGCGAATACTGGTACCATGGCGGCGGCTGCCGGGCCTGGCTGAAGGTCGCCCGCAACACGCTGACGCATGAGATTTCCTCCGTCGAGCCGGCGACGGGCGTTGGTGCAAGGCAGCCCGCCAAATGAATTCTGTCCGGGTCAGCGCTCATCAGGCCACAGCGACGGAAGGCGGGCGATCGTGACCTCCAGCCAGCCCTATCGTCTCGTATCAGGCGGTCTCATCGATCGCGCCGCGCCACTGGGCTTCCGCTTCGACGGCAAGAGCTTTGCCGGCTTCCAAGGCGACACGCTGGCCTCGGCGCTGATCGCCAATGGCGTCAAGCTGGTCGGCCGCTCGTTCAAATACCATCGGCCGCGCGGCATCCTGACCGCTGGTTCGGAGGAGCCCAACGCGCTGGTCGAACTGCGCAGCGGAGCGCGACGCGAGCCCAACACTAGGGCGACCACGGCCGAGCTTTATGACGGTCTGGAAGCGGCCAGCCAGAACCGCTGGCCGTCGCTGCGCCATGATTTGATGGCGGTCAACCAGCTGTTTGCGCCGATCTTCGTCGCCGGCTTTTACTACAAGACCTTCATGTGGCCGGCGAAATTCTGGGAAGCGGTCTACGAGCCGGCGATCCGCCGCGCCGCCGGCCTCGGTCGCGCTGCAGGCGTCGCCGATCCCGACCATTACGACAAGGCGTGGGCGCATTGCGACGTGCTGATCGCCGGGTCCGGCCCGGCCGGGCTGGCTGCGGCACTGGCGGCCGGGCGCGGCGGCGCCCGCGTCATCCTGTGCGAGGAAGATTTCGCGCTTGGCGGCCGCCTGCTTGCCGACGGCGGCACGATCGACGGCACGCCGGCGGCCGAATGGATTACGCGCACGCTGGCCGAACTCGCCGCACTGCCCGATGTCCGCATCATGACCCGCACGACATTGTTCGGCGTCTATGATGGCGGCACATATGGCGCCATCGAGCGGGTCAACGACCACCTGCCCTCGCCGCCCGAGCACCAGGTGCGCCAGCGGCTGTGGCGGATCGTGGCCAAGCGCTGCGTCGTCGCCGCCGGCGCCATCGAGCGGCCGATTGTCTTTGCCGGCAACGACACGCCCGGCGTGATGATGGCTTCGGCGATGCGGACCTATGTCGCGCGCTACGCGGTTACCCCTGCAAAGAGGATCGCGCTGTTCACCAACAATGAGGATGGCTGGCGTACGGTCGAGACCGCGCTTGGCGCCGGATTGCAGATCGCAGCGGTCGTCGATGCACGCCCGGACGTATCCGCCGAACGTCGCGCGCTTGCCGCCAAAGGCGGCTTTGCCGTGCTCAACGGTTTCGTCAGTGGGGTCGAGGGCGGCAAGGACGGGGTCCGGAAAATCGCGGTATCGCTCACCGGTGGGGCGCGCGCCGAGGTCGAGGCCGACGGGCTAGCCGTCTCGGGCGGCTGGAATCCGGCGGTCGGGCTGACCTCCTATCATCGCGGCCGGCCGAAATGGCAGGACGATATCGCAGCCTTCGTGCCGGACGGCGCGCCGCCCGGCATGGTGGCCGCCGGCGCCGCCAACGGCGCCTTCGGCCTAGGCGACTGCCTGCGCCAGGGCTTTGCCGCCGGATCCGCAGCAGCACAAAGCGCCGGCCGCGGCGGCAATGCCGGCACGCCGCCGGTCGCCGACGAAGAAGCCTTTTCGCTGACCCCGCTCTGGCACGTCGCCGGCAAGGGCAAGGCCTTTGTCGACTACCAGCACGATGTCACCGCGTCCGACATCGAACTGGCGCAGCGCGAAGGTTTTGAATCGGTCGAGCATCTCAAGCGCTACACGACGCTCGGCATGGCCACCGACCAGGGCAAGACCTCGAATGTCGCCGGCCTCGCCATCATGGCTGCGTTGTCAGGCAAGTCCATTCCCGAAACCGGCACGACGATCTACCGCCCGCCCTATGTGCCGGTCGCCATCGGCGCCTTTGCCGGCCATCACCGCGACGAGAATTTTCACGCGACACGACTGACGCCGTCGCATCACTGGGCAGCCGAACAGGGCGCGGTGTTCGTCGACACCGGCCTGTGGAAGCGGGCGCAATGGTATCCGCGCGCCGGCGAAAAGGACTGGCTGGAATCGGTGACGCGCGAGGTCAAGGCGGTGCGCTCCGGCGTCGGCTTCTGCGATGTCTCGACGCTCGGCAAGATCGACGTGCACGGCCCGGATGCCGGCGCCTTCCTCGACCGCGTCTACATCAACACTTTCTCCAATCTTGCCGTCGGAAAAGCCCGCTACGGGCTGATGCTGCGCGAGGACGGCATCGTCTATGACGACGGCACGACGTCGCGGCTCGCCGAGGACCATTATTTCCTGACCACCACCACCGCCAAGGCCGGGCTGGTGATGCAGCATCTCGAATTCTGCCGGCAGGTGCTGTTCCCGGAATTCGAGGTGCAGTTGACCTCGGTTTCCGACCAGTGGGCGCAATTCTCGATCGCCGGGCCGAGCGCGCGGGAGTTGCTGAAACAGGTCCTTGATGAATCCGAGGATTTGTCGAACGAAGGTTTCCCGTTCATGGGGGCGCGGGAAGTTGCGTTGCACGGTGGCATCAGAGCGCGGCTGTTCCGCATCTCCTTCTCCGGCGAAATGGCGTTCGAGATTTCGGTTCCCGCGCGCTATGGCGACGCGCTGGTGCGCAATTTGATGCTGGCCGGCAAGCCATTCGGGGTTACGCCCTACGGCACCGAGGCGCTCGGCGTCATGCGCATCGAAAAGGGCCATGTCGCCGGACCGGAGTTGAACGGCACGACGACCGCCGCCGACCTCGGCCTCGGCAAGATGATGTCGACCAAGAAAGACTTCATCGGCCGCGTCATGGCCGGGCGCGAGGCGCTGGTCGCGCCGAACCGCCAGGTCGTCGTCGGCATCAAGCCGGTCGACAAGACGCGCCGCCTGCGTTCCGGCGCGCATATTATCCCGAAGGGCGAGACGCCCGATCCCGACAATGACCAGGGCTATGTCACCTCGGTCTGCTTTTCGCCGATGCTCGACCAGTGGATCGGGCTTGGGCTGGTCGAGCGCGGCCGCGAGCGCATCGGCGAGATCGTCCATGCGCACGATCCGCTGCGCGGCGAAGATTACGATGTCGAGCTCTGCAGTCCTGTCTTCTACGATCCGGATGGAGGGCGCCAGCGTGGCTGAGTTTTCCTGGATTGCCCGCAGTCCGCTGGAGAAAGCGCTTGTGGTCGGCGGCTACGGCGCGCGCGGCACGGCGGCCGGCGTATCGCTCACCGAGATCCGCAATTTCGACCTGATCCAGGTGATGGCGCGGCGCGGCAAAGCGGCAGAACTGGCGAAGGCTGCCGAAACCCGCTTCGGCGTTGCCGCTCCGAATGCGCCCAAAGCGGTCCGAGTTCCCGACGCCACGCTGATCTGGTCGGGACCGGATCAGTTCCTCGTCTTGTCGAAGGGCGGCATTCACGCGATGGAGAAGCTGAGCCAGGCGTTCTCGCAGTCCGCCTCGCTTTCCGATCAGTCGCATGCGCGCGCCTTGATCAGCGTCTCGGGAGCCAAGGCGCGCTCGATGTTGGCGAAATTGTTGTCGCTAGACCTGCACCCGGCGGCGTTCCCGGCCGGCACCGCGGCGGCGACCGCGGTCGATCACACCAGCATCAATCTCTGGCGTGGCAATGACCGGCCGGATGGGCAGGCGGTGTTCAATCTTCTGGTATTTGCGACGTTTGCCGAAAGCCTGTGGCATACGATGCTCGATGCGGCCGCGGAGTATGGCGTCGATATCGGGCATTCCGAGGAATTGGGGTAGCCTTGGCGCGTCTTCCCTTCTCCCCTTGTTGTGGGAGAAGGTGGATCGGCGCGCAGCGCCGAGACGGATGAGGGGTGTTCCAGCAGAGTGAGATGCTGGCGTTCCCTGGAACACCCCTCATCCGTCGCCTTCGGCGACACCTTCTCCACAAGGGGAGAAGGGGGAGCTTGTGCCACCTTCACTTGCCAACTCCGGCTCTTCTATCCTATTCTTCCCGCTAAAATAATTTCACGCACAGGCAAACTTGTTTCTCGAAACCAGGGTTGAGATGAGCCAGTCGCCCTACCCCGCCGTCGTCGCCGGACCGCCGCGGCCGAGCCTGATCCTGCGGCCAGGCCAGATCGCGCTGCCGGCCGGGATGGAGCGCTACACCGTCCAGGGCAACGGCGCGGTGCTGATCGAGGTCGAGGCCGGCGATACGATCAGCGTGCGCAATGTCGAGGGCGGGCAGGCTTGCGAGCTGCTGGCATGGGACAGCAGCGGGGCGACCGATCCCGGCATTCTCGGAGAGAAGTCGAACAGCAATGCCGCCGGCATCAAGACGATGCTGGCCGAGGGCGACGATAGCCTCGCTTCCTTGCGCCGAGGCCTCGAGCGGCGCGAGGTGCAGCTCGATCAGGCAAAGGCGGTTCGCGTTTTCGGCGGCGTCACCCCTGCCGGGACCGAACAGGCTTTTGCCGTCGCCCGCGACGGTTCAATGCTGATTGCCGCGCCCGGCGGGCCGATGCTGGTCGACGGCCACGAGACCGCGACGCCGCTTAGCGTCGTCGTCCGGCGCGCCACCATCCGCCCGGCGGAGAAATCCAGGCTCGCCGACGCGCTGGCCGATCCCGTGCTCGACCTGCGCGTCCATTCGGCGACGGCGGAGGCCTACTTCGTCAAGGCGGGCGACTATCTGCAGATCATTGATGTCGACGGGCGCCAATGCACGGATTTCCAGTGCTTTTCGGCGCGCAAGCTGGACAAGGGCCGGGATCATCCGCTCGACGTGACGACGACGCGCACGCTGATGGGTTCGAGCTATCCGATGCCCGGCCTGCATTCGAAATACTACGACCAGGACATGGAGCCGCTGGTCGAGGTGGTGCAGGACACTTGCGGCCGGCACGACGCGTTCGCGCTCGCCTGCGCCGCCAAATATTACGACGACATCGGCTATCCCGGCCATCCCAACTGCTCGGAGAATTTCAACCGCGCGCTGGCCGACAAGGGCGTCACGCCCCGCGCCGGCTGGATGGCGATCAACTTCTTCTTCAACACGGCGATCGACGCGCATGGCGTCGTGGTTTCGGACGAGCCGTGGTCGCGGCCGGGCGACTATGTGCTGCTGCGCGCCTTGACCGACATCGTCTGCGTCTCGTCCGCCTGCCCCGACGACACCACGCCGGCCAATGGCTGGAACCTGACCGACATCCATGTGCGAACCTATTCCGGCCAGCACAAATTCTCGCGAGCGATCGCCAGACGCATGACGCCCGATTCGGAACCGAAAATGACCCGCGAGACCGCCTTTCATTCGAGCTTTGCCAACCACACCCGCAACTTCGTCGAGTACAAGGGCTATTGGCTGGCCAATTCCTTCGCCAGGCAAGGGCCGATCGATGAATACTGGGCCTGCCGGCAGGACGCCGTGATCATGGACCTGTCGCCGCTGCGCAAGTTCGAGGTCACCGGGCCGGACTCCGAAGCGCTGCTGCAATATACGCTGACTCGCGACATCAAGAAGCTCGGCGTCGGTCAGGTGGTCTACTCCGCCATGTGCTACGAGCATGGCGGCATGATCGACGACGGCACGCTGCTTCGGCTCGGCAAGGATAATTTCCGCTGGGTTGGCGGCGACGATCTATCCGGCGAATGGCTGCGGGAAACGGCGCAAAAACTCGGCCTCACCGTGCTGGTGCGCTCGTCGACCGACCAGATGCACAATGTCGCCGTGCAGGGACCGAAAAGCCGCGACATCCTGCGGCAGATCGTCTGGACCTCGCCGCTGCAGCCGTCGATCGACGAGCTTGAATGGTTCCGTTTCGCGGTCGCCCGCATCGGCGGCGGCAATGGCATTCCCGTCATTGTCTCGCGCACCGGCTACACTGGCGAGCTCGGCTACGAGATCTGGTGCCACCCGCGCGACGCCGAAAAGGTGTTCGAGGCGATCTGGCAGGCCGGCCAGCCGCACGGCCTGAAGCCGATGGGGCTGCAGGCGCTCGATATGGTGCGCATCGAGGCCGGGCTGATCTTTGCCGGTTACGAATTTTCCGACCAAACAGATCCGTTCGAGGCCGGCATCGGCTTCACCGTACCGCTGAAGACCAAGAGCGACGATTTCATCGGCCGCGAGGCGCTGATCCGGCGCAAGGAAAATCCGCAGAGGAAGCTGGTCGGCCTCGACATCGACGCCAATGTCGCCGTCGGCCACGGCGATTGCGTACATGTCGGCCGCGCCCAGATCGGCGTGGTCACCTCCGGCATGCGCTCGCCGCTGCTAAACAAGACCATCGCGCTGGCCAGGCTCGACGTCGCGCATTCGGCGGTCGGCACCGAGGTCGAGATCGGCAAGCTCGACGGCCACAGCAAGCGGCTGCCGGCGCGCGTTGTCGCCTTTGCCCATTACGACCCGCAAAAGACCAGGCCGCGCTCCTGATCGACGCTGCCCTGGTTCTTCCCTTCTCCGTTGCTGTCGTGGGAGAAGGAAGACCGCACCCGTTGGCAGCGCCAACGAAGCTCGACTGTTCACAAACGCAATGTGCACAGCGTCACAAAGCGCTTGACGTGAAAGCGCGTTGGGTCAATCTTCACTGCTAAGAAAAAAATACTACTGAGCGGAAAACGCCTGGGGCCGTTCAACGTGAGCGTCGATGACGCCTCGCGAGACTGCGGCTGTTGCCGATGGGAACATCAAAAATGGGGAATCCACGTAAATGAGCACGATAGTCACCACCTTGGTGCCGCCTGCCGAAGGGCAGCTGCACCGGAACATCGATTGGCGCGGCGCCTTCTGGGTCGCAAGCGGCGTTCCGGCCCTTGTCCTGTTTTCGATCGGCGGCATCGCCGGCACTACCGGAACGCTGGCCTTCCTGATCTGGACCGTATCCATGGTCATGGGCTTCCTGCAGTCCTTCACCTATGCGGAAATCGCCGGGCTGTTCCCGAATAAATCCGGCGGCGCCTCGATCTATGGCGCCACCGCATGGCTGCGCTATTCGAAATTCATTGCGCCGCTTTCGGTGTGGTGCAACTGGTTCGCCTGGTCGCCGGTGCTGTCGCTCGGCTGCTCGATCGCCGCAGCCTACATCCTCAACGCACTGGCGCCGGTGCCGCTGTTCACCGACACTTCGCCGGAAGTCGCCGCCTATATTGCGGCCCATGCCGGAACCAGCGCCGCTGACGCCATCACCGCGGTCACCGCGGCGGCGACGCCGGCGATCCGTAACTGGACGCTCTACGGTCACACGCTTGGCCCGGTTTCCTTTACCTTCAACGCCACCTTTTTCATCGGCGCGGTGCTGATGCTGATCATCTTCTCGATCCAGCACCGCGGCATCCTGGGCACGGCCAACGTGCAGAAATATATCGGCCTGCTGGTCATCATCCCGATGCTGATCGTCGGCGTGGTGCCAATCGTCACCGGCCAGATCGATTGGGCAAATTTCTCGCCGCTGGTGCCGCTCGCGGCAGCCTATGCGCCGGAGCCCGGCGCATGGAACATCGCCGGCTGGACGCTGGTGCTCGGCGGCATGTTCATCGCGGCATGGTCGACCTACGGTTTCGAGACCGCCGTCTGCTACACCTCCGAATTCAAGAACCCCGGCACCGATACCTTCAAGGCGATCTTCTACTCCGGCCTGTTGTGCATGCTGCTGTTCATCCTGGTGCCATTCACCTTTCAGGGCGTGCTCGGCTTGAACGGCATGCTGGCGACGCCGATCGTCGACGGCTCCGGCGTTGCCGATGCGCTGGCCGGCATGGTCGGCGGCGGACAGCTGATCCACAGCCTGCTGGTCATGCTGATGATCCTGGCGCTGGTGCTCTGCATCATGACGGCGATGGCCGGCTCTTCGCGCACGCTCTACCAAGGTTCGGTCGACGGCTGGCTGCCGCGCTACCTCAGCCATGTCAACGAGCATGGCGCACCGACGCGGGCGATGTGGACCGACCTGGTCTTCAACCTGATCGTGCTGGCCATCGCCTCGGCCGACGCGACAAGCTTTTTCTTCATCCTCGCGGTGTCGAATTGCGGCTATATCATCTTCAACTTCCTCAACCTCAATGCCGGCTGGATCCACCGCATCGACAATGGCCACATCGCGCGGCCCTGGAAGGCGCCGAGCTGGCTGCTCGGCCTCGGCGCGGTCTTCGCCTACGTCAACGCGGTCTTCATGGGCGCCGGAGCCAAGGTCTGGAACCCGATGGCATTGTGGGCAGGGCTGATCACGGCAGCCTTGATCATCCCGGTGTTCTGCTTCCGGCATTACATCCAGGACAAGGGCAAATTCCCCGACCACATGCTGGCCGATCTCGGCATGAGCTCGTCCGACCTTACGGTGCGAAAGGCAGGCATGCTGCCCTATCTGACGCTGATCGCCGGCGTCGCGGTGATGCTGCTCGCCAACTGGCTGTTCGTCATCTGAGGCTTGCCTTGAGGGATCGGGTGCGCGATGCGCCCGATCCCCTGCCGGAACATCGAGACGCCCGGCACGTCGATTATTTGAGGCATAGCCCTATTTTGTTCTTGCTTTGTGCCGGCAGCTATGCTACTAAATTGGGTATGGTGCCAATTGGCTCCAAAGACCCGCCTCCCGAGGCGGGTTTTTCGTTTCTGACCCTGTTGGCGCCAGGCTCAATCGATCTTGATGAACACGCCCTTGGTGTTGAGGTATTCGTCGAGGTGTTCGGCGCCGCCCTCGCGGCCGTAGCCGCTCATTTTGTAGCCGCCGAAGGGCACGGCCGGATCGATGGCGTGATAGGTGTTGACCCAGACCGAGCCGGCGCGGATCTTGCGTGACAGCTGGTGGGCGGTAGCGAGATTTTGGGTGAAGACCCCTGCAGCCAGGCCGTAGGGCGTGTTGTTGGCCCGCTCGACCGCCTCGTCCAGCGAATCGAAGGGCAAGGCTGAAATCACCGGCCCGAAGATCTCCTCGCGGGCGATCTTCATGTCGTCCGAGACTCCGGCAAAGACAGTCGGCGCGACGAAATTGCCGGCGGCAAGCGCGCCTTCCACAAGCCGGGTGCCTCCGGTGACGAGTTTCGCCCCTTCCGCAGTGCCGGCCTCGAGGTAACCGGTGACCCGTTGCAACTGCTTTTCGGAGACGAGCGGGCCGATCTCGGTCGCCGGGTCGATGCCGTCGCCGACCCTGAGACCCTTGGCATATGCCGCCAGCCGCTCGACGAACTCGTCATGGACGGCGCGTTCGACGAAAAGGCGCGAGCCGGCAATGCAGATCTGGCCGGAATTGGCGAACACCGACATCGCCGCCACCGGTACCGCCTTGTCGAGATCGGCATCGGCGCAGACGATGACCGGCGACTTGCCGCCGAGCTCCAGGGAGACGCGCTTGAGGTTGCCGGCCGAGGCCCGCACGATCGACTGGCCGGTTGCCGTCGAGCCGGTGAAGACGATCTTGTCGACGCCCATGTGCTCGGCGAGTGCCGCGCCTGCCTCGGCGCCGGTGCCGGTGACGATGTTGACGACGCCTTCCGGGACGCCGGCTTCGTTCATGATGTCGGCGATCAAAAGCGGCGTCAGCGGCGCCTCTTCCGATGGTTTCAGCACGATGGTGCAGCCGGTCGCCAGCGCCGGGCCGATCTTCCAGATCGACGCCGCCGTTGGCGCGTTCCAGGGAATGATGGCGCCGACGACGCCGACCGGCTCCTTGCGGGTGAAAGAGACGATTTCGCCGGGCAGCGAGTTGTCGATGGTCTCGCCGTGCAGCGCCGTCGCCATGCCGGCATAGTAGCGCAGCATGCCGATGACGCGGTTGCGGTTGGCGCGGGTGCGTATGATCGGCATGCCCATGTCGGTGGTGTCGGAGCGGCTGATCTCTTCCCAGTTCTTTTCGAAGAGATCGGCGATCCTCAGCAGCAGCACCTGCCGCTCATAAGGCTTGAACCGGCTCCACGGCCCCTCGAACGCCTTGCGCGCAGCAGTCACCGCCAAGTCGATGTCCTGGCGGTCGGCGCGCGGTACTGTGGCGATGACCGCGCCGGTGGCGGGGTTGCGGCTCTCCATGGTCCGACCGGAGCGGGCATCAACCCAGCCACCGCCGATGAACATCCGGCGATGGCGCCCGTCGATCGGCAGCCGCAGCGCCGCCGTTGTCTGAGCCATGGTCATAACATCCTCCTCCGGCGCCTACGCCCGGTGGGCGGATTAAACCGCCGGAGGTCACATTTGCCAACAGCTCTATTCGGCCGCCAGGGCCAGTTGCGGCCTTTCGTTCTTTTCTTCCGTCTCGGCCGGCTGCTCCACCACCTTCTTGGGCTCCCTGCCGAAGAACAGCGCATAGGCTGCCGGCAGGACAAGGATGGTCAGCACCGTGGCGACGAGAATGCCGCCCATCATGGCGTAGGCGAGCGGCCCCCAGAAGACGCCGCGCGAGATCGGGATCAGCGCCAGCACCGCCGTCAGCGCGGTCAGCACGATCGGCCGGAACCGGCGCACCGCCGAGCCGATGATGGCCTCGGAACGCTCCACGCCGGCGGCAATGTCCTGGTCGATCTGATCGACCAGGATGATCGAGTTGCGCATGATGATGCCGAGCAGGGCGATGACACCGAGGATGGCGACGAAGCCGAACGGCGCGCCGCTGATCAAAAGTGCCGCGGCCGCGCCGATGATGCCGAGCGGACCGGT
Source organism: Mesorhizobium sp. M0136 (assembly GCF_040322515.1). NCBI lineage: Bacteria > Pseudomonadati > Pseudomonadota > Alphaproteobacteria > Hyphomicrobiales > Phyllobacteriaceae > Mesorhizobium > Mesorhizobium sp. M0136. The sequence continues at coordinate 249,172 of NZ_JAMYTP010000003.1, read as the reverse complement.
CGCCAGCACCAGCATCGCCTTGCCGAAATGCTGCAGCTGGATCATCAGCAGCACGACGATGACGGCCAGCATGATCGGTGCTTTCGCCGCGATCGAGGCCTGGCTTTCGGCCGCATCCTCGGCGCCGCCCTGGATCTCGATCTTGTAGCCGGGGGCGAGGCTGGCGCGCAGGCCCTGCATTTCGCTGTACATTTTCATGGCGACATCGTTCGGCTGCACGCCATCCGGAAGCGTGGCGCGTACGCTGATGGTCGGCAAGCGGTCGCGCCGCCATTCGACGCCTTGCTCCAGCACCGGGACCACCTTGGCGACCTGCGACAGCGGCACGGAGCCACCGAAATCCGTCGGGATATAGACGGAGTCGACCGCCGACAGCAGGTGACGGCTTGCCTCCGGCTCACGGGCGACGATTGAAACCGTCTCCTCGCCGTCACGGAAATCATCGAGCGGCGCTCCCGACATGGTCGCCTGCAGCATCTGGCGGATGCGCTGCGAGGTGACGCCGAGCGCACGGGCACGATCCTGGTCGATCACCAGCTTCATCGCCGGCACCGGCTCCAGCCAGTCGTCGTGGATGGCGCCGAGCAGCGGATTTGCCTGGAACTTCGCCTTCACCTCGTCGGCGATGCGGCGCACCTCCTGGCGATCCGGACCCATGACACGCATCTGCACCGGCCAGCCGGTCGGCGGACCGAGGAACAGGCGATCGACCTTGGCGCGGATCGATGGGAAATCTTCGGCCAGGATGGTGCGCAGCTTGACGATCAGCCGCTCGCGGGCCGGTTCGTCATTGGCCATCACCAGAAGCTGGGCGAAGTTCGGGTTGCGAAGCTGCTGGTCGAGCGGCAGGAAGAAGCGCGGCGCGCCTTCGCCGATATAGGTGGCTATGAAGCGCTTGTCCTTGTCGTCCATCATCCTGGCTTCGAGCGCCTTGGCCTGGGTCTCGACTTCCTTGATGCTGGTGCCTTCCGGCAGCCAGAGATCGACGAGGATTTCCGGACGCGACGATTGCGGGAAGAAATTCTGCGGAATGGACTGGAACGCCCACAGGCTGGTGGCAAACGTCATCAGCGTCATCACCAGGACGATGATGCGGTGGCGCACCGCCCATGCCACGGTCGAGCGAAGACGGCGGTAGAAGCGCGTGTCGAAGACATCGTGATGGTTGCCGGCGTGCTTGCGCTGCTTCAGGATCATGTGGCCGAGCCACGGCGTGAAATAGACCGCCGCAAACCAGGACACGACCAGCGCGATGCCGACGACGTAAAAAAGGGTGCGCACATATTCGCCGGCGGTCGAGGCCGCGAACCCGACGGGAATGAAGCCGGCCGTCGTGATCAGCGTGCCGGTCAGCATCGGGAAAGCGGTCGAGGAGTAGGCGAAGCTCGCCGCCTCGACCTTGACCAAGCCTTCCTCGAGCTTTCGCTCCATCATTTCGACGACGATCATTGCGTCGTCGACCAACAGCCCAAGGGCGATGATCAGCGCGCCGAGCGAAATGCGCTGCAGGTCGATGCCGAGCTCGTACATGATGGCAAACGTGGCCGCCAGCACCAGCGGAATGACGATCGCGATCACCAGGCCCGAGCGCCAGCCGATCGACAGGAACGATACGAAAAGCACGATCAGCAGCGCTTCGCCGAGCGCTTCCATGAACTCGCTCACCGCCTCCTTCACGACATGCGGCTGGTCGGAAATCTGATCGACCGAAACGCCATAGGGCAGCGCCTCTTCGAAGCGCTTGTAGGTCGCTTCGACGTCCTTGCCGACGTCGGTGACGTTGAAGCCCTTGGCCATGACGACGCCGAGCTGGACGCTGTCGTGACCGTTGAAACGATATTTGCGCTGGTACGGATCCTCGAGGCCGGAGGTCACGGTGGCGATGTCGCCGAGGCGGGTCACCTGGTTGCCGGCGCGCAGGCGAAGCTCGCGGATGTCGGCCGCCCTGGTGACATCGCCCTCGACCGAAATGCGCACCGAACGCTGGCCGGTGTCGACAGAACCTGCCGGATCGACATTGTTCTGGCCTCGGATCGCATTCTGCAGGTCGGTCAACGTCAGGCCGCGTTCGGCGAGCGCCTTGGATGAAACGTCGATGTAGAGTTTTTCCGGCTGGTCGCCGATGATCACGGCCTTCTCGACACCGGGCGTCGTCAGCAACATGTCACGCGCCTGGATGGCGAATTTCTTCAGCTCGGGATAGCTGTAGCCGTCGCCGCTGATCGAATGCAGGGTGATGAACGTGTCGCCGAATTCGTCATTGAAGTAAGGCCCGAGCAGCCCCTGCGGCAGCTCATTGGCGATATCGCCGACCTTCTTGCGCACCTGATAGAAAGCATCGGCGACCTGCGCCGGATTGGTGTCGCCCTTGACCTGCAAGGTGATGATGGCGCTGCCGGCGCGGGTATAGGAGCGGACAAAATCGAGGTGCGGGGTTTCCTGCAGCTTGCGCTCGATCTTGTTGACGACCTGGTCCTCCATCTCCTTGATCGAGGAGCCTGGCCAGATCGCCTGGACAACCATGACGCGGAAGGTGAAATCGGGGTCTTCCTTCTGGCCCATGCGCATCAGGCCGAGCGCACCGGCGACGATGATCAGCCCGAACAGGAAGCGGGCAATGCTCGGATGGCCGATTGCCCAGCGCGAAAGATTGAAAGACCGCTTTTCATTGGTGTCGATGGTCATCGGCGTCAGTCCGTTTCAATTTGATCAACAGAGCACGCGCTTTCGCATGCCCAAGGAACTTCCGATGTGGGCTTCCGGGCGGCGTGGCTTTCCGAGTTGAGAGATCTACATCGCGGTGGGACACGAGGATCGACGTGGGGGTTACATCGACCTGAGAACTCGAAAATCGGGGGCGCCTGCCGCCCGGAAACCGTGAATTGCCTGGCCGTCAGCGCAAGCGCCTTGCAGCGTCGTCATCGGCCGATGCCGACTGTTGCGCTGCATCACCGGTCAGCTTGACTTTCAGATTCTCGGTCATGAACTGCGTGCCGGCGGCGACGACCACGTCGCCCGGCTTCAGCCCATCGGCGACGCTGACGCCGTCGGGGGTGAAGGCGGCGACCTTGACCGGATGCGCATGGACGGTCCCGCCATTGCGGTCGACGGTCCAGACGATCGATTGGCTGTCCTTTTGCGCCAACGCGGCCAGCGGGATCGACACCAGCTGCTGCCGGTTGTCCGCTGCGGCTTCGATGGAGGCGGTCATGCCTAGCAGCACGCGAGGATCGTTGGGCAGGCTGACGCGAACGGCAAAGGTGCGCGACTGCGGATCGGCGCTGCCGGCGACTTCGCGGACCTTGCCGTCGAGCGTCAGCGCCTCGTCGGACCAGAAGCCAGCCTTGACAGTCTTGCCCGGCTTGAATTCGGCGATATCGGTTTCGGGAACAGCGATCAGGACTTCCTTCTCGCCGTCGATGGCAACGGTCACCACCGGCGTGCCGGAGCCGACCACCTGGCCGACATCGGCGGCAACGGCGGTGACGATGCCCTTCTTGTCCGCCTTGAGATCGGTATAGCGGACCTGGTTCTGCGCCTGGGCAAGCTGCGAGCGGGCGGAGTCTCGCGTGGCGACCGCCTGATTATAGGCGAGCGTCGCCTGCTCGAGCTGCGACTTCGGCGCGAAATTCTTGGCGTAGAGCTGTTCGGCGCGCTTGCGCGTAAGCTCGACTGTCTCGACCTGACGGTCGGCAGCATCGAGGCTAGCCTGAGCGCTTCTCACCGAAAGCTCGTAGTCGGTGGGATCGATGCGGGCGAGAACGTCGCCCGGCTTGACGCGGTCACCGATGTCGACAAGGCGCTCGGTGATCTTGCCGTTGATGCGAAAGCCGAGATTCATCTCGGTGCGGGCACGCACCGATCCGGAATAGGAAAGCTGACGGGTATCACTCGCCTTGGCGATCTCGACCACCTTGACCGGGCGGATGATCTCGGTGACCTCGGCTTTCTCCTGCGAGCAGCCGGCGAGGCCGAGGGCGGCAACGACAATCAATGCCAGGCCGGCGACCGGTCGCCCGTTGGTGATGGACTTGGACAAAGACACTTTTCGTACTCCCGAACTGTGGAGATGAATTCTCGGCATCGCCGCCCGACGGGCGGCAACGGTCATTTCTTCAAGGCTCTGATGGCAAAGTCGGCAAGCTCGTCCGGCGTTGCCCGGTTCTTCTTGGCGAGGCACTGGGCCACCATCTGCGGATGACAGAGGCTGATAATGGCAGCGCCGAAACACCGGGAAGCGATCACCGGATCCTGATCGACGAACTCGCCGGTAGCGATGCCCTCGCGGATCACTTCCGCGACCAGTTCATGGATGCTGTCGATGTGCTTTTCGATGACGTGCCAGTCGCGCTCGATGGCGACGATGACCATCTCGTGCACCTTCTCCTGGTCGATCATGGTCTCGAGCGTCCACTGATAGTGCGTACGCACGTAGCGGCGGAGCTTTTCGCTGGCGGTGCCGGGGCCATGGCAGGCCTCGTAGGTCAACCGGTAGCAGGTCTCGAGCATACGGCCGCAAACCGCCTGGTGGATTTCGACCTTGGAGGCGAAGAAGCGATAGATGTTGGCAGTCGACATGCCAAGTTCGCGCGCTATGTCGGCGACGTTGGTCTTGCCGTAGCCGTAGTGGCGGAACAATCGCTCCGCGCAATCCAGGATGCGCGTGACATTTTCCTGGCGGGCGGAATCGGCGGCGGTGTCTAGGGTTTCAAGCATCTCGTTTGCCAAAATTTACGACTGACGAATTTAGAATTTCGTCACTCGTAAATTGAAAACCGTCACCTGTCAAGGCACGATTTTGGCCGCTGACGACAGAGGGTGACATCTCTGGACGGAGTTGGCCCATGAAGCGCATGGGATTGGCGCCGGGCGCGCCTGCGACAGCGCGCGTCTTTTTGTGCGAAGGATTTTTGGAAAGATGCTTTCCGAAATCGGTTCCGTTTCGGATCAGGCGCTAAGGCTGCTTCGCCATCTCCCGCAGCCGGAACTTCTGGATCTTGCCCGTCGAAGTCTTCGGGATTTCGGCGAAGATCACCGCTTTCGGCACCTTGAAGCGGGCGAGCAGCGCGCGGCAGTGCTCGATGATTTCGGCCTCGGTCGCCGCCTTGCCCGGCTTCAGCTCGACATAGGCGACGGGCACCTCGCCCCATTTATCGTCGGATCGGGCGACAACGCCGCAGGAAGCCACGGCGGGATGCTTGTAGAGCGCCTCCTCGACCTCGATCGAGGAGATGTTCTCGCCGCCGGAGATGATGATGTCCTTGGAACGATCCTTGAGCTGGATGTAGCCGTCCGGATGCATGACGCCGAGGTCGCCCGAATGGAACCAGCCGCCGGCAAAAGCCTCGTCGCTCGCCTTGCGGTTCCTGAGATAGCCCTTCATGACGATATTGCCGCGGAACATCACCTCGCCGATCGTCTCGCCGTCGGCCGGCGTTTCTTGCATGGTCTGCGGGTCCATCACCGTCAGGCCTTCGAGCGCGGCGTAGCGTACGCCCTGCCTGGCCTTCTTCGCCGCCCTCGCCCCCTTCTCCAGCCGGTCCCACTCGCCATGCCATTCGTTGACGACGGCCGGGCCGTAGGTCTCGGTCAGGCCGTAGAGATGGGTGACGGCAAAGCCCGCATCGGCCATGCCCGACAGCACCGCCTCAGGCGGCGGCGCCGCGGCGGTGTTGAAGGTGACGGTCTGCGGAAACTGCCGCTTGTCCTCGTCCCTGGCGTTGATCAGCACCGACATCACCACCGGCGCGCCACACAAATGGGTGACGCCGTGATCGGCGATGGCGTCGTAGATCGGCTTCGGCCGCACCCAGCGCAGGCAGACATGGGTGCCAGCCTGGACGGCAAGCGTCCAGGGAAAGCACCAGCCGTTGCAATGGAACATCGGCAGCGTCCACAGATAGACCGGGTGCTTGCCCATGCCGGCATGGATGGTGTTGGCATAGGCCATCAGTGCCGCGCCGCGATGGTGACAGACGACGCCCTTCGGATTGCCTGTCGTGCCGGAGGTGTAGTTGAGCGAAATGGCATCCCATTCGTCGTCCGGCATCGACCAGGCGAAATCCTCGTCGCCGTCGGCGACAAACGCCTCATAGTCCAGCGTGCCGATCCGTTCCCCCTTGGGATAGGGCGCATCGGCGGCATAGTCGGGATCGTCGTAATCGATCAGCAGCGGCCTGACCTTGGCCAGCGTCAGCGCTTGCCGGACCACGCCGGCGAATTCGCGGTCGACGATCAGCACCTTGCTTTCGGCGTGATCGAGCTGGAAGGCAATGACGGCGGCGTCGAGGCGGGTGTTGAGCGAGTGCAGCACCGCCTTGGTCATCGGCACGCCGAAATGCGCTTCCAGCATCGGCGGTGTGTTGGACAGCATGACAGTGACGGTGTCGCCCTTGCCGATGCCGCGCTTAGAAAGGGCCGAGGCAAGCCTCAGCGAGCGTTTCCAGAAATCGCGATAAGTCGTGCGCCGGCGGCCATGAATGATGGCGACCTGGTCGGGAAAGGTTTTTGCCGCCCGCTCGAAATAGGTGAGCGGCGTCAACGGCTGATGGTTGGCCGGATTTCGATCGAGGTCCTGTTCGTAGGGATTGCCCATCCCGTCCTCCGCAATCTTCGTCGATAACTTTAGCTACCGGCTTCCGGCCCGTCACCACCAACGATGCCATCATAGACCGCGTTTGGCATAAGAACGGTCTAGATTCGGCGAGCGAAAGCGCATCTATTCCTTCCTCCAATTTGACTTTTGTCGAGAGCCATGAATAATGTCAGCGAGGAGATGGCATGGCGATCCGACCGGCAGAACAGCTTATCCACAAGGCCGCCTGGCTTTACTACGCACACGGCTTGCGCCAGGACCAGGTGGCCAGCCAGCTCAAGATTTCGCGTGCCTCGGTGGCCATGTATCTGCGCAAGGCGCGCGAGACCGGCATCGTCAACATCTCGACCTCGACCCAGCTTTTCACCGACGACGTGCTGGCGCGGGAGCTGGAAGACGCGCTGAAGCTCGACGCCGTCTGGATCGCGCCGGAAAACGGCTATGTCGCCGACCCGTCCACCGACATCGCGGTACTTGCGGCAAGCGTCTTCCTCGAGCTGGTCAGGAAGGGCGACCGCATCGGCGTCGCCTGGGGGCGGACCATCTACACCATCGCCGACATCATGTCCTATGCCGATCTGCAGGACGTCACCGTGGTGCAGCTCTGCGGCAATCTCGGCGCCCCCTATTCGTACCGGCCAGACCAATGCACCATGGAGATCGCCCGCCGGCTCAACGCAAAGGGACTGAATTTTTACGCGCCGCTGGTGCTGACGACGGAAGAACTGGCACGCGGCCTGCGCGCCGAGCCGGTGATCCGCGAGCAATTGTCGGGCATCGGTGACTGCAACCTGGCGCTATACTCGGTCGGCTCAGTGGATACCGACAGCCATCTGGTCAAATGCGGCGCGCTGACGCCAAGCGAAATGGCTGCATTGCGCAAGGCGGGTGCGGCCGGCGTCATTGCCGGGCAAATCATCGACGCCCAGGGCCAGGCGCTCGACTGCAGCTACAACCGCCGGCTGATTTCGGCGGAGCTGTCATCGCTGCGCCAGATCGAAAAGCGCCTTGTGGTGGTGCAGGAGGAGAGCAAGTTCGAACCGCTCGTCGCGGCGATCGCCGGCGGGCTCTGCACTCATCTCGTCGTCGGCGCGCGCATGGCACGACGGCTGCTCGACCATGCCGGAGCGGCAGCAGAAAAGGTCGCCTGATAGTTGATTCCAGCCGCCGGTGCATTGTCATCAAAGCGTCGCGGCATTCCTGTTCACAACAAAGAGAAATCGGACGAAGCTGACATGAAGAACCTATGGAATGACGGCGAAGCGGAGAAGCTGGTCGCCGACTATGCAAAGAAGGGTGTGGCCCGCGACCTGGCGTTGCGCGTCTACACGACCAGGCTGCTGGGCGGCGAGCCGCGGCTCGTCCTACATGGCGGCGGCAACACCTCGTGCAAGACCAAGGCCACCGATCTTGTCGGTGACGAGTGGGACGTGCTCTGCGTCAAGGGCAGCGGCTGGGACATGGGCGTCATCGAGCCGCAGGGGCTGCCGGCGGTCAAGCTCGGCGCGCTGTTGAAGGCGCGGTCGCTGAAGAAGCTCTCCGACGAGGACATGGTCGCGCTGCAGCGGGCGAACCTCATCGATCCGTCCTCGCCAAATCCATCGGTCGAGACGCTGCTGCACGCCTTTCTGCCGCACAAATTCGTCGACCACACGCATTCGACCGCAATCCTCGCCATCGTCGACCAGGAGGACAGCGAGGCGCTGAGCCGCAAGGTGTTCGGCGAAAAGATGGGCTTTGTGCCTTACATCATGCCGGGCTTCGATTTGGCGAAGGCGGCCGCCGATGTTTTCGACGCCGATCCGATGGTCGAAGGCCTGATCCTCGACAAGCATGGGATTTTCACCTTCGGCGACGATGCCAAACAGGCCTATGACCGGATGATCCATTACGTGAACGTCGCCGAGGATTTCATCGCCGGGAACGGCAAGCCGCGCACCGAAAAGCTGGCACTGCCAGCCGGGCTGGCCAAGCCCGCGGAGATTGCTCCGATGCTGCGCGGCGCGGTGGCGGTGGCGCGCGGTGAAGGCCGCTTCGACCGCATGATCAGCGATTTCCGCACCTCGGATGCGATCGTGGATTTCATCAATTCGGCAAAAATTGGCGACTATGCCGGGCGCGGCGTGTCGACACCCGACCTGTCGATCCGCATCAAGACCGGACCGATGGCACTGCCGGCGCCCGACGCTGACAAGGTAGGCGACTACAAATCCGTCATCCGCCAGCATGTCGAGAAATTCGCCAAGGACTATCGCGCCTATTTCGACACCAATGACGCGCTCGACGACGTGAAGCGCACCATGCTCGATCCGATGCCGCGGCTGACGCTGGTGCCCGGCCTCGGCATGTTCGGCCACGGCCGCACGCTCAAGGAGGCGAAGATCGCCTCCGACGTCGGCGAAATGTGGATCGAGGCGGTGCGCGGAGCGGAAGCGGTCGGCGACTTCCGTCCACTGTCCAAAGCCGACCTGTTCCCGCTCGAATACTGGTCGCTGGAACAGGCCAAGCTCGCCTCCAACAAGCCGAAGCCGCTGACTGGCCAGGTTGTGCTGGTCACCGGCGGCGCCGGGGCGATCGGTGCTGCCACGGCAAAGCTGTTCGCCGACAACGGTGCCCATGCCGTCGTCGTCGATCTCGATGGGTCAAGGGCTGCCGAGGCGGCAAAAAAGGCCGGCAACGGTTCGATCGGCATTGGCGCCGACATCACCGATCCGACGCAGATGCGCGCTGCGTTCGACAAAGCGGTCGACGTCTACGGCGGCCTCGACATTCTCGTCTCGAATGCCGGCGCTGCCTGGGAGGGCCGGATAGGCGAGCTCGACGACGCCACCTTGCGCAAGAGTTTCGAACTCAATTTCTTCGCACACCAGTCGGCGGCGCAAAATGCCGTACGCATCATGCTGGAACAGGGTACCGGCGGCGTGCTGTTGTTCAACACCTCCAAGCAGGCGGTCAATCCGGGGCCGAAGTTCGGCGCTTATGGCGTTCCCAAGGCGGCAACGCTGTTTTTGTCCAGGCAATATGCCCTCGACTACGGCGCGCATGGCATCCGCTCCAATGCCGTCAACGCCGACCGCATCCGTTCGGGGCTGTTGACCGATGCCATGATCGCCAGCCGCTCGGGCGCACGCGGCGTGTCGGAGAAGGAGTACATGTCCGGCAACCTGCTCGGGCAGGAAGTGACGGCCGAAGACGTCGCCCAGGCCTTTCTGCATCAAGCGCTGGCCGAGCGGACAACCGCCGATGTGACGACGGTTGACGGCGGCAACATCGCGGCGGCGTTGAGGTAGATCTAAACACCGGGCCAACAAAAAAAAGAGCGGCCCGCGAGCCGCTCTTTTCCTTTGCCGATAGCGAAAGACTACTTCGCGTTCGGGTTCGGCATCCAGGCCGGCATGGCGACATCGGCATGGGCGAACTGCGGCAGCTTGGCCGAGAGGTCCTCCATGTTCTTGATGTCCTTGTCGATCAGATCCTTCTGAGTGATCAGCGTCGGCGGCACGATGACGTTGTGGCCGGGATCTTCACCGGCCAACAGCTGCGCCAGCGCACGCACCGAGACCTGGCCGACGACGGCCGGGTTGGTGGCGGCGGTTGCCGCCCAGGCGCTGTCGGGCTCGCGCATCGCGGCGATGTCCGACGTAGAGATGTCGGCCGAATAGATCTTGATGTCCTTGTTCAACCCGGCCTCGTCGACGGCGATCTTCACGCCTTTGGCGAATTCGTCATAGGGCGCGAACATCACCTTGATGTCGGGATGAGCCGACAACACCGAGCGAGCCTGGTTGGCGACCGAATTGGCGATCGGATTGTCGAGCGTGCCGAACATGGCGACTTCGTCGATGCCCGAATATTTCTTCTTGAATTCGAGCCAGGTCTCGTTGCGCCGGTCGAGCGGCGCGATGCCGGCGACATAGACATAACCGGCCTTCCAGCTCTCGCCATTGTCCTTGACCGCCTGTTCGAGTGCGAGGCGCGCGAGGTCGCGGTCGGATTGCTCGATCTGCGGGATCTTGGGGTTTTCGACATTGACGTCGAAGGCGACGACCTTGATGCCGGCATCGACCGCGCGCTGGGCGGCGTCCTTCATCGATTCCGTCAGTCCGTGCTGGATGATGATGCCCTGGACGCCGAGCGCGATGGCCTGGTCGACCATGTCCGCCTGAAGCGCCGCGTCCTGGCGGCTGTCGAGCACGCGCAGGTCGACGCCGAGTGCCTTGGCCTGCGCCTCGACGCCGGACAAATACGCCTGGAAGAAGTCGCCGGTCGAGAGATAGCGCACCAGCGCTATCTTGACGCCGCCCGGCTTGTCGAACGGCGCCGGCCGATCCTGCGCCATCGCTGGCAACTGCATCAGCAATGTTGCGCCGGCAAGCCCGAGCGCTGCCTTCCCCAAAAGTCTTCTTGTGATGTTCACGTCGCTTCCTCCACTTGTTGAACCCAAAATGTAACCGGTCGAAACCTATCTCCTGCCCCTACCGGACAGGGCGAAGGTGAAGACAAGGGCGACCACGAGAACCACGCCCTTGACGAAATCCTGCGTGTAGTAAGGCGCGTTCATCATCGTCAGGCCCTGCAGCAGCACGCCGACAAACACCGCGCCGACAGCCGTGCCGAAGGCGTTCGGCTTGGCGGCGCCGAGAACCGCGTAACCGATGAGTGCCGCAGCCACCGCGTCGAGCAACAGATTATTACCCGAGGCGATGTCGCCACGTCCAAGCCGGGCGGCGAGCAAAATGCCGCCGGTCGAGGCAAAAACCCCAGAAATAACGTAGGCCCAGATTTTGTATGCCTTGACAGGCGCGCCGGCGAGTTCGGCAGCGCGTTCGTTGCTGCCGACCGCATACATCATGCGCCCGAAACGCGTGTATTCTAGAAAGAACCAGATCAGTACGGCCAGCACGAGCAGGACGACGACCGACACCGGGATGAGGTTCGGGATGAAGAAGTCGAAGCGATGGCGGCCAAGCGCCAGGAACGCGGCGCCGAAGCTGCCGTTGGCGACCGAGCCGTCGGGCATGGTCATGCCGGTGGCGATCGAACGGCCCTCGGTAGGTATGCGCTGCAGGCCGACAAGCAGGAACATCATGCCGAGCGTCGCCAAAAGGTCCGGCACCCGCATATAGACGATCAGCCAGCCATTGATGAGGCCGACGACGGCGCCGATCACAAGGCAGACGACGACCGCCACGACGGCGTTCTGTTCCAGCACCACCATGACGTAGGCAGCCGCCATCATGGCGCTGGTGGCGACCGAGCCGATCGACAGGTCGAAGCCGCCGACGACCAGCGTAGCGGTGACGCCGAGCGCCAGAACGCCGGTGATGGCGACCGACTGGAAGATGAAGACGGCGCTTTGCGGCGAGACGAAACCATCGGCGGCGACGGCGAAATAGGCGATCAGCCCGAACAACAGAACGATGAAGCCGTAGCGAATAGCATGGTCGCGCAGGATCATTCAGCGCTCCCGCACGCTGGCACCGTCTTTATCCGACCCGAATTCATACCCTCTCCATTCCAATTCTCATCGTCTTCCCGCTGTCAGGCTGCGCTGTGCAACGGCCCGCCCGCCACTTCGGCCAATAGCCGCTCGAGATCGACATCGGTATTGCGGTGCTCGCCGACGATCGTCTGCTCCGACATCACCAGGATGCGATCGGCTGTCTCCAGGGCTTCGTCGAGTTCGGTGACGAACAGCAGCGTCGCGCGGCCGTGGGCGCTCGCCCGCAGCTTTGCGGCGATATCGCGTCTGGCCGAGATGTCCACACCTTGAAACGGCTCGTCGAGGATGAAAAGCCTTGCCGCCTGCGACATCCAGCGGGCGACCATCACCTTCTGCTGATTGCCACCGGAAAGCGACGCCATCTCGTCCCTCTCGGAGCGGCAGACGATGCCCAACTCCTGGATCTGCTGGCGGGCAACAGCGCGTTCGATACCGCGTTTGAGAACACCGAGACGCGACATGCGACTGTGGAACGGCAGGCTGATGTTTTCCTGGATGTTGAAGTCGCCGACGATGCCGTTTTCGCCCCGGTCCTTGGCGACGAGAAACACGCCGGCGGCAATCGCTTCGCCGGTCGACGCCGGCGCATAGGGTTTCCCGTTCAGCACCATGGTCCCGGACAGCGGCTTGCGCAAACCGAACAGCGTCTCGGCGAGTGCGGTCTTGCCGACACCGACGAGGCCGGTGATGGCGACGACCTCGCCGTCGCCGAGGGTCAGCCAAATCGGCCTGGCGCCTTCAGCAATCCGCAACGCATCGGCAGTGAAAATTGCTTTGGCCGAATTCCTGGCGACGATCCGCTCGAGCTGGATCTTACGGCCGAGCATGGCGTTGACCGCACCTTCGTAATCCAGCGGCTTCTTGTCGAAGATACCTGAGATAACCCCATCGCGCATTGAAATGATGCGATCGGCAAGCCGTCTGATATCCGACATACGGTGCGAGATGTAGAGGATCGCCACGCCTTGCTGGCGGAGCCGGTCGAGCAATGCGAACAGCCGGTCGGCTTCGGCGCTGGACAGCGAGGAGGTCGGCTCGTCGAGGATCAGCACTTTCGGCCGGTGCGCCATGGCGCGGGCGATCGCCACCATCTGGCGATCGGCCAGAGAGAGATCGCTGATCCGGGCCTTGAGGTCGATGGCCAGTCCCATACGGTCGGCCACCGCCTTTGCCTCGCGACGCACTCGGCCCGGATTGAACAGCGTCGGCACGCCGCTGCCGCTCAGCCTGTCGAGGGTAAGGTTGGTTGCGACGTCGAGGTCGGCGACGACGCCGTCATTGATGTTCTGGTGGACAGTAACGACGCCGGCGCGGATCGCCTCCGCCGGCGTTTTCGGGTCGAACTCATGCCCGGCAAGCGACATCGAGCCGCCGCCATGGTCGTAAACGCCGCTGATGATCTTGACGAGGGTGGATTTGCCGGCGCCGTTGGCGCCCATCAGCACGGTCACTTCGCCGGCATGCAATTCGAGCGAGACGCCGCCAAGCACCTCGATATGGCCAAAGGATTTCCTCAGGCCGTCGACGCGGAACACGGCATCATTGCCCATTCGTTCCTCCCTGACCGTGACGCTATGGGCTATATCGGCAATTGTCAACACGATTGACAATTGCCAGAAGGCTTCCTAGCTTGGCCCGGCCGCCATGGCTCCGCTATCATCGGAGCACATAAGCGGGAGGTGAGGATGACTGGGAAATCGCCGTTCGAAGCACTGTCGGTCGAGACACTGGCGGGCCGTCTCGGTGCCAACGAGGCCCTGTGTTCGCAGATCGGCAAGGATACGAGCCAGTGGAAGGTTCGTGAAGTCGGCGACGGCAATCTGAACCTTGTGTTCATCGTCGAAGGTGCTGAGGGTGCGGCCGTCGTCAAGCAGGCCCTGCCCTACGTCCGGCTGGTCGGCGACAGCTGGCCGCTGCCGTTAAAACGCTCCTTTTTCGAATACCATGCGCTGACGCGGCAACAGGCACGGGCGCCGGGTTCGGTGCCTGAGATCTACCACTTCGATGAAGGCCAGGCGCTGATCATCATGGAGTACCTGTCGCCGCACATCATCCTGCGGCGGGCACTGATCGAAGGCCGGCAATTGCCGAACATCGCGAAAGACATCGGCTTGTTCATGGCCCGCACGTTGTTTCGCGGCTCCGACCTGCATATGGCGACCAAGGATCGCAAGGCCGATCTGGCGCTGTTCGCCGACAATGTCGAACTCTGCGACATCACCGAGAACCTGGTTTTCTCGGATCCGTATTTCGATGCCAAGATGAACCGGCACACCAGCCCGCAGCTCGACGGCATTGTCGCCGAGCTGCGCGCCGACCGCGACCTCAAGGTCGAGGCGCAGCGCATGAAGCACATCTTCGCTGCCAATGCCGAGACGCTGCTGCATGGCGACCTGCATTCCGGCTCGATCATGGTCACCGACACCGAAACGCGGATGATCGATCCCGAATTCGCCTTCTACGGCCCGATCGCCTTCGACGTCGGCATGCTGCTCGCCAATTTCTGGATGGCGTTCTTCTCGCAGCGCGGCCATGAACAGGGCGGAAGCCGCGATGCCATGCGCGACTATCTGCTCGGCGTTACGGTCGAGACATGGTCGGTATTCCGCGTCGAGTTCTCGCATCTGTGGCGAACCGAGCGTACCGGCATGCTCTACCACAAGAGTCTGTTCGAGGATCAGGGCGACAGGCTTGGCGCCGAGCAGGCGCTAGACCACATGCTGCAGTCGATCTGGACCGATCTGCTCGGCTTTGCCGGCGTCGAGGTTCACCGGCGCATTCTCGGCCTTGCCCATAATGCCGATTTCGAGACCATTGCCGATCCTGATCTGCGCGCCAGATGTGAGGCAAAGGCGCTGAAATTCGGCCGTCACCTCGCCGTCAACCGGCGCCAGATCCACAGCATCGACGAGGTCAACCGGTTGGCCGCGCTGATCGAACGGGAGAGCAGGATTTGAACGTCGGCGACCGCCACTACCGCACCATCTGGCCGAGTGACGACGGGCGTTCGGTGGAGATCATCGACCAGCGCTGGCTGCCGCATGATTTCCGCATCGAAAAGATCGATACCGTCGCCGGCATCGCCACGGCAATCCGCGACATGTGGGTGCGCGGGGCGCCGCTGATCGGCGTCACCGCTGCCTATGGCGTCGCCATGCAGATGGCCGACGACCCGTCGGATGCGGCACTCGACGCCGTCTGGGCAACCTTGCACGAAACGCGCCCGACGGCGATCAATTTGCGCTGGGCGCTGAACGAAATGCAGCGCTTCCTGCTGACGCTTCCCCTGGCAGAACGTGCCGCGGCTGCGTATCGGCGTGCCGGCGAGATCGCCGACGAGGATGTCGGCCTCAACCGCGCCATCGGCGCCCATGGGCTCGAAATCATCAAGACGATCGCGGCGCGCAAGCAGCAGGGCGAACCGGTCAATATCCTGACCCACTGCAACGCCGGCTGGCTGGCCACCGTCGACTACGGCACCGCCACCGCGCCGATCTATCTGGCGACGGAAGCCGGCATTCCAGTCCATGTCTATGTCGACGAAACGCGACCCCGCAACCAGGGTGCCCAATTGACCGCCTGGGAGATGGCCGGCCACGGCGTGCCGCATACGCTCATTGTCGACAACGCCGGCGGCCATCTGATGCAGCGTGGCCAGATCGACATGGTCGTCGTCGGCACCGACAGGACCACCGCCGACGGCGATGTGTGCAACAAGATCGGTACCTATCTCAAGGCACTGGCCGCCGCCGACAACGACGTGCCGTTCTATGTCGCGCTGCCGTCGCCGACGATCGACTGGACCGTGGGCGACGGGCTGGCCGAAATCCCGATCGAACAGCGCTCGCCCGACGAGGTCTCGCTGGTCTGGGGCAAGACCGCGTCCGGCGAGATAGCCCAGGTCCGCGTGTCGCCGGAAGCCACGCCGGCGGCCAATCCGGCCTT
This sequence comes from Mesorhizobium sp. M0136, assembly GCF_040322515.1. Taxonomy (NCBI): domain Bacteria; kingdom Pseudomonadati; phylum Pseudomonadota; class Alphaproteobacteria; order Hyphomicrobiales; family Phyllobacteriaceae; genus Mesorhizobium; species Mesorhizobium sp. M0136. The sequence goes on along the minus strand of NZ_JAMYTP010000003.1, from coordinate 233,129 downwards.
CGACGTGACGCCGGCGCGGCTGGTCACCGGTTTGATCACCGAACGCGGTGTCGCTACGGCCTCGCGCGAAGGCCTGAAGACGATGTTTCCTGAGCGCGGATGATCGGCTTTTCCGGGAGGGCGCTCTGGATTGCCTCATCTCACGATTTCTTGACCACGGCACGGTTAAAAACGCCCGTTGCCTGTCCCACATGGACGGCCGTATGCGTAGCGGCGGGGCGGCGCCCAACGCTCGAAGCCGGGGTTGACCACGGCCCGGCGAGTGAACAAGCGGGGTACCGCGATGTCATTCAGACCATTGCTTGGTGACGGACGGGTTCGGAGCCAGGACGAGAAGTCGGAGCCCCTGCAAACCGCGTCATGGGTCAGCTCCTCGATCGTGTTCGACAACCGGCGGTGGGCGTGCCGGGAGGCGGAGCTCCGCTGGACAGCCCCTCATCATCTGATCGTGCTGACCGAAGAAGGCGGCACGTCCCATACATCCATCCGGCACGAGGCACGATCCCTTTACGATGGAATGGACCGTCCCGGAGCCCTCACCTTCGTCCCGGCAGGCGCGGAGCGACAGGGCTTCTATCGCGATGTAAACCTCTCCTATTCAGCCCTGTGGATCGATCCCGATATCAGGCTTCCCGGATGCGAACGCCTGAGGAACCTGCCTATACTGGTAAACAAGAAAGACGCGGTCGTCGCCACGCTCCTGAGTTCGCTTCGCGACGAGATGGCACTCGGCCACAAGCCAGACACTGCCTATGTCGAGCATCTGGTCGCCCTGGTCAGCCTCCGCGTGGCCAACCTGAGCCGGGAGCAACAGCGGTTTGTACGTCACGGCTGTCTCAGCCGCCGAGCACTTGGTCGCGTTCGGGATTACATCGATGCGCATATGAATTCCGACATTTCGCTAAGCGAGCTGGCAGCCGTCGCGGGCATGGCCGTCGACAGCTTTGCGCGTCGCTTCAAGGCGACGACCGGCCTTGCACCCTATGCCTATGTGATCGAGGAACGGGTGCGGCGAGCGGAGGTGTTGCTGCGCGAAACGGGTTTGTCGATCGGTATCATTGCCTTTCGGCTCGGCTTTTCAAGCCAGAGCCACTTCACCACGACCTTCCGACGTCTCAGGGGCACGACGCCTCGTGCCTATCGGATGAATTCTTCTCCAGAATCCTGATAGTGCCGCCGGTTTCTTGAAAGAAAGGCGCCGCGCGCACTCCCACCTCCAGTGTCGTTGGGTGACAGAACCCGAGGGTTGCTCGGGTCAAGTTGCCGTCTGCGCTTCATTGCGACTGGGAGATCATGCATGGCCAAAACGGACAACAGGAGCGGGCCGACGCGTCGGATGGTATTGGAAGGTGGTGTTGCGACCGGGGTGCTCCTGGCGGCCGGAATACCGGTTGACGCCGAGCCGGCCGAGACCGTCACGGCGGCTGCATCGTCCTCGCCGGTACCGACGATGACGATGTCGTTGCGGATAAACGCGAAGGATCTTGCCATCGAGCTAGACCCGCGGACGACGCTGCTCGACGCCCTGCGCAACCATCTCGGCCTCACCGGCTCGAAGAAGGGCTGCGACCACGGCCAGTGCGGCGCATGCACGGTGCTCGTCGATGGGCGCCGGATCAATGCCTGCCTGACGCTTGCCGCAATGCATGAAGGCGACGAGATCACCACGATCGAGGGCCTTGCCGAGGGTGACCGGCTGCATCCGGTCCAGGCCGCCTTCATCGCCCGCGACGGTTTCCAGTGCGGCTACTGTACGCCAGGCCAGATCTGCTCGGCGGTCGGCATGCTGGGCGAGGCGCGGGCCGGCTGGCCAAGCCATGCGAGCGCCGACGTGGCGGCGGCTTCCGTCGCTCTCACCGATGTCGAGATCCGCGAGCGGATGAGCGGCAACATCTGCCGTTGCGCCGCCTATCCGAACATTGTCGCTGCAATCCGCGACGCGGCAGAGGAGGCATGAGCAATGCAGTCCTTCACTTATGAACGTGCGACGAGTGCCGAGCAGGCGGCCGCCGCGGTTGCGGCCCGGCCGGACGCCAAGTTCATCAGCGGCGGCACCAACCTGCTCGACCTGATGAAGCTCGAGATCGAGCGCCCAGCGCATCTCGTCGACATCAGCCGGCTGCCTCTTGATCGGATCGAGGAGACGGCGGAAGGCGGGCTTCGTGTCGGCGCCCAGGTCCGCAATAGCGATCTCGCCGCCGACCCACGGGTAAGGTCGCGCTACCCGATGCTCACGCAAGCGCTGCTGGCGGGAGCGTCTGGACAGATACGCAACAAGGCCTCGACCAGCGGCAATCTCCTGCAGCGTACGCGCTGCCCCTACTTCTATGACCGCAACATGCCCTGCAACAAGCGCCAGCCGGGTTCGGGCTGCGCGGCGCTTCAGGGCTTCAACCGCATGCACGCCGTACTCGGCGCGAGCGAAGCCTGCATCGCGGTACATTCTTCTGACATGGCAGTCGCCATGTCCGGGCTCGACGCCTGGATCGAGACCGTCTCGCCCGGCGGTGAGACCCGCACGATCACGATCGGCGATTTCCATCGATTGCCCGAGGCGACGCCCCATGTGGAGACCGTGCTCGGCCACGGCGAAATGGTCGTTGCGGTTACCCTGCCGCCGCCACCACCCGGCCGGCAGCTTTACCGCAAGGTGCGCGACCGTGCCTCCTACGCCTTCGCGCTGGTGTCGGTGGCAGCAATCGTCGAGAAAAGCGGCGACCGTATCCGAAGCGCTCGGATCGCCATGGGCGGCGTGGCAGCGAAACCCTGGCGCGCGACGGAGGCGGAGCGCGCGCTGGCAGGCGCGGCGGCGTCCGACGGTGCCTTTACCGACGCGGCCGAAGCCGCGCTCGCCGGAGCCGTCGGGCATGGCGCCAATGATTTCAAGGTCCCGCTGGCGAAACGGACGATGCGGCACACGCTCGCTGCTGCCGCCGAGAGTGCATGAGGTGATGCGATGACAGAGACGAAGACCAGCGAGAACCATCCTTCCGAAACGCGCAATGGCTTAATCGGGCGGCCGATCGACCGCATTGACGGTCCGCTCAAAGTGACGGGCGGCGCCACATACGCTTACGAGAATGCGCTGGATGGTACAGCCTATGGCTACATTCTCGGCGCCTCCGTCGCCAAGGGCCGCATCGCCGAGATCGACACGACCGAAGCCGAACGGGCGCCGGCAGTGCTGCTCGTCATGACGCACCGGAATGCGCCGGCCCAGCCGGATTTCGGCCCATCGGTCACGCCGACGGTGCCGGAGGTCTTCACCCGCGCCCGGCCCGCGCTCAACAGCGATCGGGTGCGGTATTACGACGAGCCCGTCGCGCTGGTCGTTGCGGAGACGTTCGAGGCTGCACGCGCTGCTGCGGGCCTCATCAGAATACGCTACGAGAAGGAGCCGGGCCTCTACGATCTAACGGGCCATCAGGCCGACGCCTATGCACCAAAGCGGACAAATGCCGGCTTCGAGACCGACAGCGTGATCGGCGACTTCGAGAGCGCCTTTGCTGCGGCCCCGGTCAAGATCGATGCCACGTACCGGACGCCTTTCGAACATCACAATCCAATGGAGCCGCATGCGACGCTCGCCGCCTGGTCAGGCAACGAGCTGACGATCGATACATCGGCGCAGACCCTCGCGAACTTCCGGGCCGGGGTCGCCAGCACGCTTCGCATCCCGCCCGAGCGTGTGCGCATCATCAGCCCGTTCATCGGCGGAGGCTTCGGCTCCAAGCTGATTGCCCATGCCGATACGATCCTGGCCGCGCTTGCAGCGCAGGTCCTGCAGCGTCCCGTGAAGATCGCGCTGACGCGACAACAGATGTTCGCCAATGCCGGACACCGCGCAGAGATGATCCAACAGGTGCGTCTCGGCGCGGACACCGATGGGCGGCTCACCGGGATCGCGCACGAGGTCTGGTCGGCAACGTCCAGCTTCGAGGAGTACTGCGAGCAAACGGCAGTGTTTGCCCGCTCGCTCTATGCGGCGCCGAACCGTCTCACCCGCCATCGCCTGGTTCCGCTGGACATCAACCGCGGCGAATGGATGCGCTCGCCCGGCGAAGCGCCCGGCATGCTGGCCTTCGAATGTGCAATGGATGAACTCGCCGAGCGGGTCGGCCTGGATCCGATCGAACTCAGGGTCCGAAACGAGCCGGCACAGGATCCCGAGCGCGGCGTGCCGTTCTCTACCCGCAATCTCGTCGCCTGCATGGACGAAGGCGCCCGGCGTTTCGGTTGGGAGCGGAGAAACCCGACACCTGGCCGCACCCGAGAGGGCCGCAAGCTCATCGGCTACGGCATGGCGGCGGCGATCCGTCCGAACTACATCGGCGCGGCGACGGCGCGGGTTGCGATCGACCGGGACGGTCGGGTGACGGCGCGGCTCGACATGACCGATATTGGGACCGGCACCTATACGATCCTGACCCAGATCGTGGCGGAGAGCCTCGGCCTGCCGATCTCGTCCATCAAAGTGGAGCTTGGCGACAGCCGCTTCCCGCGTACCGCCGGCTCCGGCGGGTCCTGGGGCGCAGCAAGCGCGGGTTCGGCGCTGCACAACGCCTGCAACGCTCTGAAGGAACGCATCCTGGAGGCGGCGCAGTCGAACGAAGCCTCGCCGTTGCGCGGCGCGAACGCCACCGAGGCAAGCTTTGCCGACGGCGAGGTCAGGGTCGGCCAGCGATCGGCGAGCCTGGCCGATCTTATCCGAGGGATCTCTCTCGACGGGCTCGAAGCCGAAGGCTCCGTAGCCGCGGGCGCCACTACCCAGTCATACAAGACCTATTCAGCATTCCTATGGCGCGCATTTCGCAGAGGTCGCTGTCGATTGCGATACCGGTGAAATCCGCATGCGCCGGATGCTGACTGTGATCGGCGCGGGCCGTATCCTCAACGCCAAGACCGCGCGCTCGCAAATCATCGGCGGCATGACCTGGGGGATCGGTGCAGCGCTGATGGAGCAGACGGTGCTCGATCCGCGCTACGGCCACTTCGTCAATCACGATCTTGCCGAGTATCATGTGCCGGTCAATGGCGATGTCCCCGATATGGAGGTCGCCTTCCTCGAGGAAGATGACGACAAGGCCAACCCGCTTGGCGCAAAGGGTCTCGGCGAGCTCGGCGTGTGCGGTGCCGGGGCAGCTGTCGCCAACGCCATTTACAACGCGACCGGCGTGCGAGTGCGTGAATTTCCCATCACCTTGGACAAGGTGCTGCCTGCCTTGCCTGTGATCGCCATTTGACTCTGCAAATTGTCAGCGCCTCCTCGCCCTCAAGGGTGACCGCGACGCCGGTGGTTGACAGCGTCATCCAGCCCTTCCATACAAACGCGGTCAATGTTCTCAGGGCGGGGTGAAAGTCCCCACCGGCGGTGAAGGGTTTCGGCCCAAGCCCGCGAGCGCCTTCCAGATGATCGGAAGGGTCAGCAGATCCGGTGTGATTCCGGAGCCGACGGTCAAAGTCCGGATGGAAGAGAACGAATGGAAGACGGTCCGCTTTCGCGGTTCGGATTCCGTATCGTGCGTCCTGATTCTGGTTCGAAACGGAAGGATGGACCCATGAATCAGCATTCCCGGAAAAACTATGAAACGATCCGCGTTGCCGTCATTCGGGCGCGCTGGCACGCCGACATCGTCGACCACTGCGTTGCAGCGTTCGAGGCGGAACTGGCGGTTCTCGGGGAGAAACGCTTTGCCGTCGATGTCTTCGACGTGCCGGGTGCCTATGAGATTCCCCTGCATGCAAAGACCTTGGCCCAGACCGGTCGCTATGCGGCGATCCTCGGCGCGGCGTTTGTCGTCAATGGCGGCATCTACCGCCATGAATTCGTGGCGGGCGCTGTCATCGACGGCATGATGAACGTGCAATTGTCGACTGGCGTGCCCGTGCTTTCGGCGGTGCTGACGCCGCACAACTACCATGACAGCGCGGACCATCACCGCTTCTTCTTCGAGCATTTCAAGGTCAAGGGCAAAGAGGCGGCCAGTGCCTGCGTGCAACTGCTGGCGGCACGCGAACGCATCGCGGCATGAAATCTCCGTCGCGGGTGGAAATCCCGGTAAGGCGCTGTAGTATCTCACGAAAACCAGGGAGGATGCTGGTGCAGACCAAGAAGATCATCAATGACGGTAACCGCTCCGTCGACGAGATGCTGGAGGGCATCCTGGCTGCGCATCCGCGCCATCTCAGAAGTGCGGAGGGAAGTCCGCGCTCCATCATCGCCCGCGACGGCCCACGTCCCGACAAGGTCGGTCTCGTCATCGGTGGCGGCTCGGGCCACGAGCCGACCTTCCTCGGCTTCGTCGGCAAGGGGCTGGCCGACGCCGCCGCAATCGGCAATGTCTTCGCCTCGCCGCCGCCGGACCCGATCCTCGAATGCGCCAAGGCGGCCAGCGGCGGCGCCGGCGTGCTGTTCATGTACGGCAACTATGCTGGCGACGTGATGAACTTCGACATGGCCGCAGAGATGGCGGCGATGGACGACATCGAAGTGCGCACCGTGCTGACCACCGACGACGTCGCCTCGGCGCCACGCGACCAGAGGCAGAAGCGGCGCGGCGTCGCCGGCAATTTCTTCATCTTCAAGGCCGCTGGTGCAGCCTGCGACCGGATGCTGTCATTCGATGAATGCGAACGCATTGCCAGGAAGGCCAACGATCACACCTTTACCATGGGCGTGGCACTGTCGCCCTGCTCGCTGCCGCAGACCCGCCGGCCCAATTTCGAGATCGGGCCGGACGAGATGGAGATCGGCATGGGCATTCATGGCGAACCGGGCATCGCGCGTGGAAAATTGAAAACCGCCGACGAGATCACCGACGAGATGCTGGACAAGATCCTCGACGAGATGGCGCCGGCGCGCGGCGATAAGGTCGCCGTGCTCGTCAATTCGCTCGGCTCAACGCCGCTGATGGAGCTCTACATCATGAACCGGCGGATCAAGCAGAGGCTCGATGACATCGGCGTTTCCGTCCACGCGACCTGGGTCGGCAATTATTGCACCTCGCTCGAAATGGCCGGCGCCTCGGTGACGCTGATGCATCTCGACGGCGAATTGCAGGAGATGCTCGACCATCCCTGCGACTGCGCCATGTTCCGCGCCGGCTGAGAGAGCATCATGACATCCACCGATACGGCCAAATTGAAAAGAATGTTCGATGCGATCGCCGCGGCGATCGACGCCGACAAGGACAGGCTCTGCCGGCTCGACGGCGTCATCGGCGACGCCGACCATGGCATCGCCATGGCACTAGGCTTCGGCGCTGTGCGCGACACGCTGGACCAGATCGATGCGTCGACCGAGCCGACGGCATTGCTCAACACCGCGGCAAAGTCGTTTCTCAACGCAGTCGGCGCCTCGTCGGGCCCGCTCTATGCGACCGCCTTCATGCGCGGTGCCGCCGCCGTCAAAGGCAAGGCAATTCTGGAGGACGCTGACGTCATCGCCATGTTCCGGGCGATGGCACAAGGCATCCAGGATCGCGGCAAGGCCGAGCTCGGCGAAAAAACCATGGTCGACGCCTGGCTGCCGGCAGCGCAGGCAGCGGGTGCCGCGAAGCAAGCCGGCAAGAGCCTGTCCGAGAGCCTGGATGCGGCACTTGCCGCGGCCGAAAGCGGCGCCGAGGCGACCAAGGACATGATCGCCACCAAGGGCCGCTCTTCGCGTCTCGGCGAGCGCTCGCTCGGCCACGTCGATCCTGGCGCCGCGTCGGCCGTGACGATCGTCAGGGCGATGCGGAACAGTCTGGCTTAGCCCCGCTTCGCCGCGTCGAGCCTGTCGATGGCCTGGACATTGCCGGCCGATGGTCCCTTCTCATCGAATTCCGATGCGAGCCAGGCGTCGACGATCGACTTGGCCAGTTCCGGGCCGATGACGCGCGCGCCCATGGTGATGATCTGGGCGTTGTTGGATTTCGCGGCGCGCTCTGCCGAATAGGTGTCGTGGGTGAGTGCGGCGCGAATGCCGGGGACCTTGTTGGCGGATATGGATACGCCGATGCCGGTGCCGCAAAACAGGATGCCGCGATCGTTCTCGCCGTCCAGGATGGTCTGGGCGAGCTTCTGCGACAGGTCGGCATAGTAGCCCGCCTGGCTGAGGTCGTTGACCGTGAGGCCGGGCTTGGTAGCGAGGTGAGCGGCAATGACGTCGAGCAGCGGCTTGCCGGCGCTGTCGGCTCCAATGGCTATTTTCATGTTCGGTTTCCTTCCAGTTCGATGCTTCAGATCGCCGCCGAGGCGCGTTTGAGGATGTCGATATAGCCTTCCGCCTGCCAGGCGGAACGGCCGATAAACAAGCCGTCTATATTGGGCTGGCCGACCAGTTCGGCGGCATTTTGCGGATTGACGCTGCCGCCATAAAGCACCGGCGGCACCACCGGCAGCAGGTCGCGGGCGATTTTCTTGATCAGCGCCTGCTGCCTGTCGGCATAATCAGAACTGGCCGGCACGCCCTTGTCGCCGATCGCCCAGACCGGCTCATAGGCAAACAGGATCGTCGCCGCCTTCGCCGCCCCTTCGAGAAACTGCAGTGCGCCGTGCACCTGCAGGGCCAGCACCGCAGCGGCCTGCCCGCTGTTGCGTTGAGCCAAGGTCTCGCCTACGCAGATGAGTGGCACGAGACCGTGCTTCACCGCCGCTGCAGTCTTCAGCCCGACAGCCTTGTCGGTCTCGCCGAAATGCTCGCGCCGTTCGCTGTGGCCCAACTCTACCATATCAAGTTCGCAGTCTTTCAGCATTACCGGCGAGATCTCGCCGGTCCAGGCACCGGCGTCGGCCCAATGCATGTTCTGCGCGCCGACCTTGGTGCGTGTCGGCGACAGCGCTTTCTTGACCTCGCGGACCGCCGTGAATGGCGGGATGACGAAAGGCTGAATGCGCTCGTCGAAACCGGGGACGAACTCCGCCAGCGCCTCGGCGAAAGCCATCGCCTCGGCGAGCGTCTTGTTCATTTTCCAGCTGGTGCCGACCCAATAAACCATACGCGCCCTCCTACTCTGCGATCACCGTCAGCGAAACGCCAGCGCCATCCAGTGCGGCGCGCATCTGCGGCTGCGGCTCGCGGCCGGTGAAGACCATGTCGAAGGCCTTGAGATCGGTCAGGAAGTGCAAGGCGGTGCGGCCAAACTTGCCGTGATCGGCCAGCAGATATTTGCGCGCTGCTGCGGCCATCATCAGCCGTTTGGTCTGGACCACTTCCTGATCTTGGTGAAAGGCAGAGGCACCATGGATGGCCGATGAAGACAGGAAGGCGACATCTGCGCGTAAAGATTTCAGCGTGTCTTCGGCGAGCAGGCCGAAGAAGCCGTGGAACTTCTTGCTGTATTGGCCGCCAAGCGCAATCAGGTTGATGCCCGCAACGCCCGCCAAATCCTGGATGACAGCCAGGTTGTTCGAGATCACCGTCAGCGGACGCAGATCGGCAAGGTGCCGAGCAACGCCGCCCGCAGTCGAGCCGTCGTCGATAATCACCGTCTGGCCCGGTTCGATCATCCTCACGGCGGCGACGGCGATGCGCTTTTTCTCGTCGCCAGCCAATCTCTGGCGGTAACGGAAATCGCTCTCGAAAAGGCTGCTCGGCTGGATCGAGGCGCCGCCGCGCACCTTGCGCAGAAAGCCGCTTTCCTCGAGCTCGTCGAGGTCGCGGTGGACGGTCATCTTCGACACGCCGAAGCGTGAGGCAAGATCGTCGACACTGGCGGTGCCGATGTCCATCAGAAAATCCATGATGCCTTGCCGACGGCCGTCGCTCTTCATTTCCGCGGTTCCTCGTACACCCCGGTTCCGAGATATAACGGCAAACGTCGCACAAGCCACCAACTTTTTTGTGATAATGTTACATCTCTATGGGATATCATGACGCTTCTGGTCGCGTGCTGTAACAAGAATTGCTGCCGGCCGAGCGACCAGCGGTTGCGGTGCCGCGGAAATCCGGCCAGAAGCATCAGGGGCTCGACGACAACCGAACAGCCCGCAAACACTGGCTAGAAACCGGATACGGGAGACTACTGAGTGGCTCGCATCACACTGAGACAATTGCTCGATCATGCCGCCGAATACGGCTATGGCGTGCCTGCCTTCAACATGAACAATATGGAACAGGGCCTCGCCATCATGGAGGCAGCCGAGGAGACCAAATCGCCGGTTATCCTGCAGGCGAGCCGCGGCGCGCGAGCCTACGCCAACGACGTGGTGCTGGCCAAGCTGATCGACGCGCTGGTCGAAATCCATCCCGATATCCCGGTCTGCATGCATCTCGACCATGGCAACAACGAAGCCACTTGCGTCACCGCGATCCAGCACGGCTTCACGTCGGTGATGATGGACGGATCGCTGAAGGAAGACGGCAAGACGCCGGCCGACTACGCCTATAATTCCGGCATCACCCGCCGCGTCGTCGACATGGCGCATTGGGGCGGCGTCTCGGTGGAAGGCGAGATCGGCGTTCTCGGATCGCTGGAGATGGGTGGCGGCGAGCAGGAGGACGGCCATGGCGTCGAGGGCGTCATCAGCCACGACCAGCTGCTGACCGATCCCGTGCAGGCCGAACAGTTCGTGCGCGACACCCGTGTCGATGCGCTCGCCGTCGCCATGGGCACCAGCCACGGCGCCTACAAGTTCAGCCGCAAGCCCGACGGCGCTGTGCTCGCCATGAACGTCATCGAGGAAATTCACCGCCGCCTGCCGAGCATGCATCTCGTCATGCACGGCTCGTCCTCGGTGCCGGAAGAGCTGCAGGAGATCATCAACAAATATGGCGGCCAGATGAAGCCGACATGGGGGGTGCCGGTCGAGGAGATCCAGCGCGGCATCAAGCACGGGGTGCGCAAAATCAACATCGATACCGACAACCGCATGGCGCTGACCGGCGCGATCCGCAAGGTGCTGACCGAGAACCCGAGCGAATTCGACCCGCGCAAATATCTGACGCCGGCAATGGCCGCCATGCGAAAGCTGTGCAAGGAGCGTTTCGAGCAGTTCGGTACCGCTGGCAACGCACCGAAGATCAAGCCGCTGCCGCTGTCGGAAATGGCCAAGCGCTACAAGTCGGGAAGCCTCGATCCGAAATTCGGCTGACGTTCTGGATGAGCAGGAGCCGCATCGCTCCTGCTCATCCCATCATGCTCGTGGCAAGAGATCGGCCCTGCCGGTCTCGATAAATGGTGCCCAGTAGTCGACCGACTCGCGGATCATGGCGATGACCTTGTGGTCGACGGGCTCGCGCTCGCGGAACGACAATTCGAGGCAGATCTCGTTGTCGACGCCGCCGCCACGGCGAATCGTCTCCAGCAGCTTTTCCGGTGTGATGCGGCCGTCCTTGTTGTGGGCGGCAATGAACGGCCAATGGCCACCCTTGTTCATCGACGACTGCTTGACGTGGATGATCGGTGATTGCTTTGGAAAGGCTTCGGCCCAGGCATAAGGGTCGATGTCGTCCGGATTGCTCGACGTCACGTCGCCATGGTCGATGTCGACCATCATCTTGAGCGGGATCGCCATCCCTGCCGCATCGATCTCGCGCTGCAGCGTCCGGCAGCTCTCGATCGTATGGCCGAACTCGCGGCCGACCGACATCGGCTCCCAGAACAGGTAGATCAAGCCGGCGGCCCGGGCATGCTCGGCAACCTCGCGCCAGCACGCCAGCGCGATGTCGAAAAGCCGCGCGCGACGTTCAGGATCGTCGTAATCCCGGTGGGTGAAGATCGCGAACTGCGTACCCATGCCGCCGGCGCCGAGCTCGGCCGAAATTTCGGCAAAGGTCTTGAACCAGTCGACGTAGTAGCGCCGCACGTCGGCATCGGGATGGCCGAAATGATTGAGCCGCCCGTAAGGGCCGGTCATCGCCGAGGTCACGCGCACCCCGGTGCGATTGAGAGCGGAGCGGAACAGGCGGGTGAATTTGGCGATCGTTGCCGCCGGCCAGCCGGGATTGATGAATTCATGCGTGAGCTGCACGTCGCGGATGCCGATGTCGTAGGCGATCGTATCGATCAGGTCGTCCGGCTCGGCAAAACGGTTGACCAGCGGATTGGTGTTGAGGGACAGCGTAAAGGCCATCAGCCGGCCTTCGCCAGCCGATTCGAACACCAGTCCTCGAACGCTTCTCTCTCCGCGCTGGACAGATGCAGGCCGTGCTTGGTGCGTCGTTCGAGAATATCGGCCGCGGTCTCGGCCCATTCGTGCTCGAGCAGGTAGTTGGCTTCGCGCTCGAAAAAATCCTTGCCGAAGCGCCGGCCCAGTTCGGCGAGCGAACCGGCCGCGCCGACCAGATCACGCGTCCTTGTGCCATAGAGCCGGCCATAGTGCTTGACCAGGGAGGCGGGCATCCAAGGATATTCGTGGCCGAGGTCACCGAGGAACTGCTCGAAATCGGCATTGGCGATATCGCCGCCCGGCAGATGCCCTTTCGAGGTCCACGGCTTGCCCATCTTCGGAAAGAACGGGGCGATGCGGTCCAGCGCGTGCTCGGCCAATTTGCGGAAGGTGGTGATCTTGCCGCCGAAGACGGAAAGCAGCGGCGCCTGCCCTGCCGAAGCGTCGAGTTCGAAAATATAATCGCGGGTCACCGCACTCGGATTGTCGGCATTGTCGTCATAGAGCGGCCTGACGCCGGAAAACGAATGAACGACGTCGCCGCGCGCAAGCTGGCGCTTGAAGTAGCGGTTGACCACCTTGATCAGATAATCGATCTCGCCGGCATCCGCGGTCACGTCTTCCGGCCGCCCGTCATAGGGGATGTCGGTGGTGCCGATCAGCGCCAGATCGTTCTGGTAGGGATTGATGAAGATCACGCGCTTGTCCCTGTTTTGGACGAGATAGGCCTGTCGCCCTTCCCAGAATTTTGGCACGACAATGTGGCTGCCCTTGACCAGGCGCACGTTCCGCTTGGAGTTCTGGCCGGCCACGCGGTTGACGATGTCGTTGACCCAGGGACCGCCGGCGTTGATCAGCGCCCGTGCCCGGACTGTGGTCCTGACGCCGGTTCGACCGTCGCGCATCTCCACCGACCACAGGCCGCTTTCGCGACGGGCGGCAATGCAGGCGGTTCGGGTGAATATCCTAGCCCCACGCTCCGCGGCGTCGAGCGCGTTGATGACGACCAGGCGGGCGTCGTCGACCCAGCAGTCGGAATATTCGAAGCCGCGCTTGAAGGCGTCCTTGATCGGCGCGCCTTCGGGTGCGGTGCGCAGGTCGAGCGTGCGGGTGGCCGGCAGCCGCTTGCGGCCGCCAAGATGATCGTAGAGGAACAGGCCGAGCCGGACCAGCCAGGCCGGCCGGTCATCGGGGCTGTGCGGCAGCACGAAGCGCATAGGCCAGATGATGTGCGGCGCGGATTCGAGCAGCACCTCGCGCTCGATCAGCGCCTCCCGCACCAGACGGAACTCGTAATATTCGAGATAGCGCAAACCGCCATGAACGAGCTTTCCCGATCGCGAACTGGTGCCCTCGGCGAGATCGCCTTTTTCGCAAAGAATGACCGACAGGCCACGGCCCGCCGCATCGCGCGCGATTCCGGCGCCATTGACGCCACCGCCGATGACGAAGAGGTCGACGATTTCGGTTTCACCGTTCATCTCGCTCGATGCCCTGTCGTCAGCATGGATTGACCGGAGGCAGACCGGCGATGAAGCGGCGCACTTCCTCGGCCGCCTGCTCGGCCGCATAAGTCACCGTGCGCACCGACGCGCCGGCGATATGCGGCGTCACTGTCACGTTCGGCAGCTGCAGCAAGGGCCAGTCGGCAGGCACCGGCTCGACGGCGAACGTCTCCAACATGGCACTGCCGATCTGTCCCGAGACGAGCGCCTCGTAGAGTGCATCGTAGTCGACCAGCGGTCCTCGCGCGGTATTGACGAAGATTACGCCTGGCTTCATCCGGGCAATAGCGTCCTTGCCGATGAGGCCGCGCGTCTCTTCGGTGACCCGGGAATGCAGCGTGACCACATCGGAGCGCGACAGCAGATCGTCCAGCGCTACCAGATCGACGCCGGCATTGCGGTCCTCGACGCTCAACTGCACATAGGGATCGGAGACCAGGATGCGACAGCCGAAAGCACGCAGCAGCCGAACCAGCCTGGTGCCGATATTGCCATAGCCGATGACGCCAACGGTCATTTCGTTGAGCTCGCGGCCGGTGCGGTCGGCGCGGTAGAGATCGCCGCGCCACTCGCCCTTGCGCAAGGCTTCGTGGCCGACACGGATCAGCCGCGTTTCGGCGAGAATGGCACCGATGGTGAACTCGGCCACCGCGCTGGCGTTGCGGCCGGGCACATTGACCACCGTGATGCCATGGGCCTTGGCGGCAGCCATGTCGATGTTGATCGGCCCGCCGCGCGACACCGCAACCAGCTTGAGTGTGGGCAGGCGCTGCATCATAGCTTCGGAGAGCGGCGCAAGCTGGGTAACAAAAATTTCGGCATCGCCGATAAAATCGACCACCTCGTCCGGATCGCCGAAATACTCCTTGACCTTGTCGAGGCCGAGCGCCGCATTGCCGAATTGCATCGGCTCGTCGGGCCAAGCGGTCTCAACGGTGCGGATGTCTAGATTGTCGCCGCAGGCCGCCTCGATTTTCTCGCGAAACACGTCCGGAAGCATGAAGCGGTCGCCGATGATCGCAATTTTCTTGGGCATGCTCTTCTCAATTCACGTCGGTTTGCCTGGACGCGGCCAGCGAACGCCAGACCGGCCGCAGCGCCTCGTGCGCCAATGTGTAGGACGGAGCCATCGCCTCATAGGCAGCGGCAAGCTTTCGGTCGCTGGGCTCGGCCGCACGGAGCAACGGTGTGACCCATTCACTGACGCAATCGTCCATGGATGCGTACTGGCCGACGCAGACCGCAGCAATCATTGCGGCGCCCGCCGCACCGGCCTCCTCGCGCTCGCTGGTGCGAATGTCGGCGCCGATCGCAGCACCCAGGATATTGCGCAGCGCCGGGCTCCTGGCCGCTCCGCCGGTCAGGCGGATTTCCTTGGGCAGCGGCCCCATGGCGGCGTAGCAATCACGTGCCGCGAAAGCCAGCCCCTCGAACACCGCACGAACCATGTCGGCATAGCCGTGCCTGGACGAAATGCCGATGAAGCCGGCCCGGGCATTGGCATCGACGAACGGGCCGCGCTCGCCAGCCTCCGAGACATAAGGCTGGTAGAGCAACGAGCCTGGCTCGGACGACGATATCCACTGCTCGACCAGCGCGATCATCTCGCCATTGGTCCGTGTGATACCTTGCGAGGCGAGAATGCCGGAGGCGAGGCCAAGGACCCAGTCGATATTGAGTGTTGCCGCCATGTTCGACTGCATCTGCGCAAAGACGCCCGGCGCCGGCATCGTCATCGTGTAGCCGGTTGCAGCCTCGTTGAGCAGAACCTCCTCCGGCGTTTCGGCAAGCCGCATATGCATTCCGGTGGAGCCAATGATCGAGCATCCCGGCTTGCGCTCGCGATCGAACAGGCCGGCGCCAAGCGCCGTGCAGGCGACATCGACATAGGCCAGAACGACCGGTGTGCCGGCGAGCAGACCGGTCGCTTTGGCGGCTGCCGCCGACAGCGAGGTGCTTTGCCTGGTGCCATCGACGATGGGCGGCAGTAGATGCCGGAGATCGGTGACGCCGAGTACCTCGAGTACATCATCTGAATAGCCGCGCGTGCGGAAATCGCCGAAGGTAAAGGTGCCCTCGGACGGGTCGGTGGCGCGGTGGCCGGTCAACTTGAAATAGAGCCAGTCCTTGCAGTGGAAGGCCGTCGCTGCATTGGCAAGCATCGCGGGTATGTGGCGCTTCATGAAGACGAACTGCGATCCTTGCTGGCAGGCAGCGAGCCCGCTGCCGGTCTTTTCGAAGCGCAGCCGGTCCTCGGGCCGCGCGCGTATCTCCTCGACGACCGCGGCAGCGCGCGCGTCGAGCCACAGCCAGCCCTTGGCCACCGGCTCACCATCCTTGTCGATCAGCCAGGTGCCGTCGCCCTGCCCGGTCACGGCGATGGCAATGGTCCGGCTGGCGAGATCCGGCACCTTGTTGGCAAGCTCGCGCAAGGTCGTCGCGGTATCGGCCCAGGTGCGTGTCAGGTCCTGCTCGGCGCCGCCGCCCGGCAGTGTCTCGTACTTGTTGGGCAGTGCGGCGGCCGCGATCTGCCTGCCCGCCGTGTCGAAGGCGACGGATTTGATGACAGACGTGCCGGCGTCGACGCCGATCAGCACATCCCGCATCAGGCAAGCTCCGTGCCGTGCGAAATGGCGTCACCGCTCGCCTGATCGAAGACGTGCAGGTTCTTTGGATCGATGCTGACCTTGATCGGCGCCCCGAGCTCCAGGCGGGTCCGGTCATGCTCGACCAGAACCAGCGAACCGCCGGCGAAATCGGCGGCGATATGGGTCTGATCGCCGAGCCATTGATTGGCCGAAACCGTGGCCGGCACGCCGTCCTTGGAGCGGCGGACAGCATAAGGCCTGACGCCGATGACGACGCGCTGCCGGTTGAGCAATTCGTCGCGAACCGGGCCGCTGAAGGCATCCTTGTCGTAGTCCAGCGAAAGCCCGTCGGGCAGCTTGAGACTGATCTTGCCGTCAGTCGTGCCGACATAGGCTTCGAAGACATTCATTGGCGGCTCGCCAACGAAGGTGCCGGTGAACAGGTTTGCCGGCCGCTCCTTGATCCTGTCAGGCGTATCGAACTGCTGCAGCACGCCGCCTTCCATAACGGCAATACGGTCGGCCAGCGCATTGGCCTCCGTCTGGTCGTGGGTGACCAGGATCGCGGTCAGGCCGCGCTCCTTGATGAAGTGCTTGATGCGGCCGCGCAGCACAGCGCGAAGCTGCGGCTCGAGTTGGCCCATCGGCTCGTCCAGCAGGTGCAGGTTGGCTTCGCGGATCAGCGCCCGGCCGAGGCTGGCGCGCTGCTGCTGGCCGCCGGAGATCGAGCTCGGATAGCGCTCGAGAATGTCCTCGATCTCAAGCAGCTTGGCGATATGAGCAACCTTTGCATCGACCGCGCTCTTAGCCAGCCTGGCAGCCTTGAGGGCGAAGGCCATGTTCTCGCGCACGGTCAGCGGCGGGTAAAGCGAATAGCCCTCGAAGGCCATCGCGACGTTGCGCTTGACCGGCGGCAACGTGTGCACCTTGCGGCCGGCAACCGAGATTGTGCCGCGCGAGACCTCTTCGAAGCCTGCGATCATGCGCAATGTCGAGGTCTTGCCGCAGCCGGATGAGCCGAGCAGTGCCACGATCTCGCCCTTGGCGATTTCCATCGTCAGGTTCTTGACGGCGTGCACGCCGCGGTCGATCGGACCGTAGAACTTGTCGACGCCCAAAATGGTGATTGCGCTCGGGCTCATGCCGCTTCTCCACTGCGCAAATTGACGACATTTTTCGAGCCGATGCGCTCGCCGCTTGCACGATCGAACAGCACGGCGCTTTTGCTGTCGACAGCGATATGCGCCCTGCCCTCGGATTGACCCGGTATCCCGGACGGACGCGAGACCAGGATTTCACGGCCGCGCACGGTGCGCACCAGTGTGACGATCTTCTCGTTGAGCGGCGTCTCGGCCTCGACCGTCACCGGGATGGCGCCGGACGTGCCTTCGTCAACAAAGGCCAGCGCCTCCGGCCGCAAGCCTATCACGCAGTCACGGCCGACCGCCGCCTCATGCGCGCCGGCCAGATGGACCTGGACATTGGACAGGCCGACATAGACGCCCTTGGCATCCCGGGACGGCTTGACGTCGAGCAGGTTGATGGTCGGGTCGCCGAACAGTCGGGCGATCTCGACGTTGGCCGGCTCGCGATAGATCTGTTCGGGCGTGCCGAGCTGTTTCACGACGCCTTGCGACATCACTGCGATGCGATCGCCAAGCGCCATCGCTTCCTTGTAGTCCTGGGTGACGTAGACAACGGTTGCGCCACGATCGGCGAGCAGCCTTGGCAGTTCGAGCCGCATTTCGAAGCGCAATTTGGCATCGACGTTGCGCAAGGGATCATCGAGCAGCAGAAGCGGCGGCGAGCCGACCAGGGCGCGGGCAAGCGCGGTGCGCTGCTTCTGGCCGTTGGACAGCGCCCGCGGTTTGTGGTTGAGCACATGGCCGATCTTCAACAGCTTGCCGACGCTCTCGACGCCGGTCTTGATCGCGCCCTGCGACGAATGCTTCGCCTGCAGCGGCGTGGCGATGTTGTCGAAAGCCGTCATGTGCGGGAACAGCGCGAAGTTCTGGAATGCCATGCCGACGCCGCGGAACTCGGCGTCGACGTCGGTCATGTCCTCGCCGCCGATGAGGATCTTTCCCTCGTCGGGGTCGATGACGCCGGCGACCAGCCGCAATAGCACCGTCTTGCCGGCGCCGGACGGCCCGAACAGGACCAGCGTTTCGCCGTCGGCGACGGTCAGCGACAGATTGTCGAGAACGGTCTGGCTTTTGTAGCGCTTGACGATGTTTCGCAGTTCGAGGCTTGCCATCGGACTATCCTTTCACCGCGCCAAGCGACAGGCCTTCGACGAGATAGCGCTGCGCATAAAGCGCGAGCGCCAGCGTCGGCGTGATCGACAGCACGATCGCAGCTGAGATCTGGCCGTACTGGATGCCGGAGGAGGTGATGAAGGCCAGCGCGCCGACCGTCACCGGCTGCTTGTCGGCCGAAGCGAGCACCAGCGCAAAGACGAAATTGTTCCAGGCGAAGATGAAGGCGAGCAGGCCGGCAGCGGCAATGCCCGGCCCGGCGAGCGGCAACGCGATCTTGCGGAAGGTGGCAAACCAGGAATGGCCGGCAATGCGGTAGGCGTATTCGATGTCGGCCGGAATATCCTCGAAATAGCCGCGCACGATCCACAGGATCAGCGGCAGACAGATCAGCTGGTAGACCCAGATCAGCCCGATATAGGTGTTGGCCAGCCCGAGCTTCTGGAAATAAAGGGTGAGCGGCAAAAGCACCAGCAGCGCCGGCGCGAACCGGAACGACAGCAGCGTGAAGGCGATGTCCTCCGAGCCGCGGAATTTGTGCCGTGCAAAGGCATAGGCTGCGGGAACGCCGAGCAGCAGCGCGACGGCAACCGAGGTGACCGACAGGAAGACGGAATTCCAGAGATTGCGCATGAAGGCGATGTCGAGCGTGCCGGCTGCCGTCATCAGCTTGCCTGTGATCAAGGCGGTGTAGTTGGCGAGCGTCGGCTCGAAGACAAGCTGCGGCGGGATCCGCAGGATTGTCTCATTGGTCTGGAACGACATCATCAGGATCCAGACGATCGGGAACATGAAGAAGATCACGACCAGCGCCAGGGCTATGCCACGCAGGATGCGTTCGAGAAGGGAGGTGTGTTCCATGCCAGCCTCCTATGCATGGCCGCGGGCGCGTTCGCGCAGCCGCAGCCAGTTCTTGATGAAAATGTTCGAGAGGAAATAGGTGATCGCCCACAGGATGATCATCAGTGCTGCCGAGCGGCCGACATTGGTCGACTGGAAGAAGTTGAGATAGGCCTCCACCTGGAAGACGGTCAGCGTATCGCCCGGCCCGCCTTGGGTCATGGCGTAGATGATGTCGAACTGCTGGATTGAATCGAGCAGGCGGAACAGCGTCGCTGTCAGGATATAGGGGGTCAGCATCGGCAGGGTGATTCGGAAGAAGACGAAGCTGCGCGGCACGCCGTCGAGTGCTGCCGCCTCGAAGGGCTGCGTCGGCAGGCTGCGCAGTCCGGCAAGCAGCAGGATCATGATGAAAGGCGTGTAGACCCAGATGTCGACAAGGACGACGGTGAGCAATGCCGTCGACGGAGACGAGGCCCAGCGGAAATCCTGCAGCCCGATCAGGCTGGCGAGATAGCTGAGCACACCGAAGCCGGGATTGGTCATCAGCTTCCACATCAGCGCGGCGAGCGCCGGCGCCGTCATCAGCGGCATCAACAGCATGATCGAGATGAAGTTGTTTAGCGTCGAGCGCTTCTGCAGCAGCATGGCGATGCCGAGACCGAGAAGCAGCTCGAGCACGACGGTGATGCCGGCGTAGAGCAGCGAAATCTCCAGCGTATTCCAGAACTTCGGGTCGGTGAAGAAGGAGATATAGTTGTCGCCCCAGTTGAACTGCCGCGCCCAGGGTTGGCTCAACCGGTAGCGCTGGAACGAATAGACCACCGAGGTCAGGAACGGGATCAGGATTCCGATGCAGACCAGCAGGGCCGGCAGGCTGAGGAGGTAAGGCAGCACACGCTTGCTGATCCTGAAGCCCGACGGCCTGTTTCTTTGTATTGTCGCCGCAGTCATCTGCTGCTCCGTCATCCTGTTGCTTCGCCGTCCCGGCCGCCCAAGGGAGCAAGGCGGCCGGTCGGGCGAGCAGGCGGCACCTTTCGGGACCGCGTCGCAAACGATCACATCTCAAAGGCTGGCCCGCGACGGGCCAGCCTTTGCCGCGCCTTAGCCGAGCCCGGCTTCCTTGAGCTGGCCGTTGATGCTCTCGGCCAGCTTGTCGAGGCCCTCGTCGACCGGCACTTCCTTGGCCACCATCTTCTGCAGCGTCGCCGCCCATTCGGTGGTGAGATCGAAGAACAGCGGCTGCGGAGTGAACTTGATGCTGGCGCCCGGCGCCGAGACGTCGAACATCTCGACATAACCGGGATAGCTCTTGTTCAACTTGTCCCGGAACATCTGGTCGTTCCAGACCGACTGGCGGACCGGATTGACGAAGTCCATCTTGGTCGCACCGAACAGTGCATGCTCGGGTCCGGATGCCCATTGCATGAAGTACCAGGTGGCGTCCTTGTCTTTGGAGAAGTTGGACATCGACAGCGACCAGATCCAGATATTGGGCGTCGGTGCCTTGGCGGCGGGATTGGCCTTGAACGCCGCGAAGGCGAGCTTGCCGGCCATCTTGTTATCGCCGCCATTCATGAAGTAGCCGAGAATGTCGGCATCGTAGATCATCGCCGAGGCGCCTGCACCGAGATCGGTGCCGACCTGGTACCAGGTGTAGGTCGACCAGTCCTTCGGGCCGCTCTCCTGAATCATCTGGACCCACTGTTTGTGGAAAGCCTTGGATTCGGCGGTGCTCATCGCGGCCGACAGCTTGCCGTCAGCCGAGACGTTCAGGTCCTTCTGGTCGAAATTGGCGTAGGCCGACAGGAAGCCCGGGTGGATCGTCGCCCAGGAGCGCGAGCCGCGCACGCCGATGCCGTAAACGCCACCGCCGACGTCCTTGGTGAGCTTCGCCGCCGTAGCGACCATCTCATCCATATTGCCGGGAACGCTGACGCCGACCTTGTCGAACATGCCCTTGTTGTAGGTGATGTTGTTCTGTTCGAAACCCCACGGAATGCACCACTGCTTGGCGTCGTCGGAACCGAGCACTCCGCCAGGCTGGCCGTTCCAGGCGCAGGACTTCCTGACGCCGGGCAGGAAGTCGTCCCAGGCATATTTCGGGTTGGTCTTGGCCGAATCCTTGATCCATTCGTTGAGGTCGGTGATCCAGCCGGCCGGGCCATAGGTCCAGGTCATGTAGGCGCCGGTCATGAAGGCATCGTATTCGGGCGAGCTGGCCGACAGCGCGGCGGTAACCTTGTCGAAATAGACGTCTTCGGGGAACACGTCATAGACGACATTCATGCCGGTCAACTGCTTGAAATTGTCGAGGTTGGCGATCATCGCATCGGCGTAAGGATGCTTGTTGAGCAACAGCTTGATGGTCTTGCCCTTATGCGCCTGCCAGTCGAAATCAGCCGCCAGGGCGCGGGTCTGCCCGAAATTGAGCAGTGTGCCGGCGGTGCTGGCGGCAAGGCCCATTGCACCGAGGCCCTTGATCAGCCCACGGCGGTCGACTTGTCCACGCAGGAACGCGTCGATGAGGTCTTTCTCTTTCTCATGCATTTCTCTTCTCCTCCACAGGGTAGTTTCAACGAAATGGTTGCCGGCTACCCGACCAGCGTCTGTTCCACGAGCGATCGCGCCGTCCGCTCGTCGGTTATCAAGCCTTTGAGATAGCGGCCCTCCAGCACTGACTTGATGGCGCGAACCTTCACCTTGCCGCCGGCGACGGCGACAATCCTGCGGTTGCTGATGTCTTCGCGCGCCAGCGCCAGCGCCCGGTCGGAAAGCGTCGTCGCAACGGCCTTTCCGGCGTTGTCGAAGAAATGCCCGAGCAGTTCGCCGACGCCGCCATTGCGGCGGATCTCCTCCATTTCGCCCTTTTCGATCATACCGGTGGCGACAAGCGAGGCCTCACGCTCGGCGGTGCCGATGCCGGCGATAAGCAAGTCGGCGGACTTGGCGAGGTCGAAGACATCGCTGACGCCCTTCTGCCCGAGCAACACGGTTCGATCCTCGACCGTGTTGGCGAACATCGGTACGGGCATCACATAGGCCTCCGCACCGGTCCGTTCGGCGACGCGGTGGATGACGTCATGCGGATTGGCCGAGAACTTGCGCGTCAGGCCGCCAAGCAGCGAGACGAAACGGATCCGGCCGGCCGATATGCGCGGCAGATACTCCACGCAGGCGGCAAGCGTGCGGCCGTGGCCGACGCCGATCAGCGCCTCTTCGCCGCGTTCGATCTCGCGCTTGAGAAACTGCGCGCCGGCGATGCCGAGCGCCTTGAGCGGCAGGTCTTCGGCATCGAAGTCCGGAACTACCTCGCAATAGTCGAGGCCGTAGCGGCCGGACAACTCGTCCTCAAGCTCCACGCATTCGGAGACTTCGCCGTCGATATAGACTTTGACCAGGCCTTCCTGATTGGCCTTGGTGATCAGGCGATGCGCCTTGAGGCTGGTCAGGCCGAGCCGCTTGGCGACCTCCGACTGGGTCAGGCCGCCGGCATAGTGAAGCCAGGCGGCACGGGCTGCCATACCTGTCTCATCGTCGCGCAGCAGGCCGTTGCCAAAACCAACCATTTCCGCCCTTTGATATTTTTATCAGTTGCTGCAAAATTTTTCACAAGGCGTCGCCCGAGTCAAGCAACCGCTGCGTTTAAATCGCCGACCAGGAGCTTGCGGGCCGGGGTCGATAGGGCCGCGCTACCCAACGGGCAAGAAATCACACCAACCGCGCGCCATTTAAAACGTTTGCAATTTCGCTTGAAGTGATTACAAACGTTTCAAACTTCGTTCGGGAGGAACGATGCCGGCCCGCGTTACCACCCTCAAGGAACTTGCTGCGCAGCTCGGCCTGTCAATCACCACCGTTTCGCGGGCCCTTGCCGGCCACGAGCAGATCGCCTTGAAAACGCGCCAACGTGTCACCGAGGCCGCGCGCCTGGCCGGCTATGTGCCGAATACCGCAGCCCGCACGCTGGTCTCCGGCCGCAGCGGCTTTGTCGGCATGGTGCTGCCGATCCGCGGCCCCAATCTGGTCGATTCCTTCCTCGGCGAATTCGTCACAGGGCTCGGCGAAGGGCTGGTTTCGCACGGCTCCGACCTGATCCTGGCCGCAGCGGCGCAGGGCCAGTCGGAACTTTCCGTGCTTCGCCATGTCGTCGAATCGGGCCGCGCCGACGGGGTCGTCGTCACCCGTATCGCCGAGGTCGACGAGCGGCTTGCCTATTTGCGCCAACGCAATTTCCCTTTCGTCGCGCATGGCAGGCTGCTCGACGGCGACTTTGCCTACCATTGGCTCGATACCGATGGCGCACATGCTTTCGGCGAAGCCTTCGACATGCTCTACGACCTCGGACACCGGCATTTCGGCCTGGTGACGATTTCCGAGCCGATGACGTTTCGCCATCTTAGGCAGGATGGGCTCGCCGCCGCGATCGCCCGCCGGGGCGATCCGTCGGTCAGGCTCGATGTGGCGACGGCGCCGCGTTTCGATCGCGGTGCCCGCATCCAGGCGATCAACCGGCTGCTGCACGCTGCCGAGCGGCCGACGGCCATTGTCGCGCTGTTCGACGAGCTGGCGCTGACGGTCATAGAAGAGGCGGGGCGCGCCGGACTTGCCATTCCTCGCGACCTTTCGGTGATCGGCTTCGACAACATAGCCGCCTCCGCCTATGCGCCGCCGGGGCTGACCACTTTCGACGCCTCGATCCGCCAGTGCGCGCGCGAGATCGGCGAGATGCTGCTGACCGTCATCGGCGACAGGCCGACCACGCCGCTGACGCGGCTGGTGCGGCCGACACTTGTCTCGCGGGCAAGCCATGGCCCGGCACCTACAGGACGGAACTGACGCCTTAGCGGCGCACAACCAGGGAGGAAGATGACGATGAATGCGTTGAGGACATTGGCAGGTGCGGTGCTGGCGTTGTCGCTTGCTGCTGGCGCAGCACAAGCCCAGCAGGTGTTGTTCTGGTCGACACAGGCGCGACCAGTGGAAGAGACACAGAAGATGCGCAGCGAAGTGCTGAAGGGGTTTGACGGCCAGGTCGACTATCAGGTCGCCGAGGACGGGCCCTGGCTCACCCGCCTTCAGGCCGAACTGCAGGCCGGCTCCGGCACCATAGGTGTGCTCGGCGGCCTGCACGGAGACTTCTCCACCGTCGGCGCGAACCTTGTCGATCTCTCTGGCGTCGATCTCGGTGGCGTCAAGGTCAACGACACCTACAAGAAGCTCGGCATGCTCGGCACCGGCGAGCAGAAATACCTGCCATGGATGCAGGCCACCTTTCTGATGGCGGCAAACAAACAGGCGCTGCAATATCTGCCGGCCGGCACCGATCTCAACACCATCACTTATGACCAACTGATCGAGTGGACGAAAAACATCGCTGAAAAGACCGGTTCGCCCAAGTTCGGTTTTCCGGCCGGCCCGAAAGGGCTGAAGCATCGTTTCTTAGAGGGTTTTCTCCTTCCGTCCTATACCGGTTCGATGGTGACCAAGTTCCGCTCGGCGGAGGCCGAGACGGCGTGGAACAAATTCAAGGAGTTGTGGCAGTACACCAACCCGAATTCGACCAACTATGCCTTCATGCAGGAGCCGCTGCTGACCGGCGAAGTCTGGGTGGCATTCGATCACGTGGCGCGCCTCGCCGACGCCTTTAACCAGAAACCCAATGACTTCGTCGCCTTTCCGGCGCCGGCTGGCCCGGCAGGCCGCGGCTACATGCCGGTGGTGGCCGGTGTCGCTATCCCGAAGACCTCGCCTGACATGGACAAGGCCAAGGCGCTGGTCGCCTATATGCTGAAACCGGAAACCCAGATCGCGACGCTGAGGGCGACAAACTTCTTCCCCATCGTCGACGTCAAGCTGCCCGACGACATGCCGGCCTCGGTGAAGGCCTTCAGCCCAGTGATCGCCACCATGACCGGAGCTCCCGATGCGTTGCCGGCGCTGCTGCCGATGGGACTTG
The DNA here is from genome assembly GCF_040322515.1 of Mesorhizobium sp. M0136. Lineage (NCBI taxonomy): Bacteria > Pseudomonadati > Pseudomonadota > Alphaproteobacteria > Hyphomicrobiales > Phyllobacteriaceae > Mesorhizobium > Mesorhizobium sp. M0136. Next base: position 207,889 of record NZ_JAMYTP010000003.1, on the reverse strand, counting down.
GCGGCCTCGGCGGCAAGTTCAATCAGATCTACACCGACAGCTTCGAGCGCATCGTGCTCGGCGGCGAGGATGTGCACGGCGTGCTCGACGAACAGGCGACGGCGCTGAAGGCGATCATCGAACAGGCGAAGGCGCCGTGCTGGGCGCCCGACAAGCCATCGCAAGGCGCCTGCCCGGTTGACTAAGAATCCTCCCTGGGCGTCCGGATTTCCAGCGCGCCGGGCGCCCACCCGTTTTCAAGCGTCGAATAGAGAGCGCTCCATGCACGGCAAGGCCCTTCCCTATCTGCTGCTGATGCCGGCGACGCTGTTCCTCTGCGTCTTCTTCCTCTACCCGTTCGCGCTGGTCGCCTTCGAGGCGTTCACCCGCGACGGCGGCTTTACGCTCGACAATTTCCGCACCATGGCGGGCAGCTGGAAGTTTCCGGTCACTGTCCGCAACACGCTGCTGCTGAGCGCCATCGTCGTGCCGATCCAACTGGTGATGGCGCTGCTGATGGCAACGATGGTGTCGCGGCTTGAAACCGGACGCAGCGCTGCGCTTTACATCTTCGCTATTCCGCTCGGCATTTCCGATCTCGCCGCCGGACTGATCTGGCTCGCCATCTTCGACCAGTCCGGCTTCCTGAACACCTTGCTCTCCAATCTCGGCGTCATCGACAGGCCGGTTATGTTCCTCGGCTACCAGAGCAAGCTGACGATCTTCATCGCCGTGGCGCTGGCCGAGATCTGGCGCGCGACCGCCATCATGATGGTCATTCTGGTCGCCGGCATGGGGCTGATCCCCCGGGAATACTACGAGGCGGCGGAGGTTTTTGGCGCTAGCCCGTGGAAGCGCTTCATCAAGATCACGCTGCCTCTGCTGCGCCCAAGCCTGCAGACGGCGATCATCCTGCGCGTCATCCTTGCCTTTGAAGTCTTCGCCGTGGTTGCAGCACTCGGCGGCACCAATCTGCCGGTGCTGATGGGCGAGACCTACAATTGGCAGTTCACGCTGCAGGACCGCAATGTCGCCGCCGCCATGGCGCTGTTCATCCTCGCCATCTCGATCGGTTTCACGCTGTTCTTCCTGCGGGTGCTGCGTGTGCCGAAGGAAGCGCGGATATGAGCACGGTCGCGGAGCTCCCGATCGCGGCGCCTGAGGCCCGCAAAGCCGGCAACTGGTTGCTGGTCGCCACCGTCATCCTGCTTTGCGTCTGGGTGCTGCTGCCGATCTATCTGTTGATCGTCAACGCGCTGTCGTCGCCGGAAGAGGTGACCGCCTTTCCCAAGCGCTTCTTCCCGTCATTCGATTTCGGCAGCCTTTCTTTCTTCATCAATTTCGCTGGTGTTGCCAAGGCGCTGTGGAACTCCGTTCTCGTCGCCACGCTGACGATGCTGCTCTCGATCGGCTTCGGCGCACCCGCGGGCTACGCGCTGTCGCGCTTCGATTTTCCAGGCAAGGAAACGTTCCGTTTCCTCGTGCTGATGACCCGCGCCTTCCCGCTGCCGCTGCTGGCGCTGCCGCTGGCGGTGATGTTCATCCGCACCGGCCTCGACGATACCGCGATCGGGCTGGCGCTGGTCCACACCACGCTGGCGCTGCCGTTTGCCGTGCTGATCACCTTCTCGCTGTTCTCCGGCATCCCAGTCGAGCTGGAGGAAGCTGCCTGGACGCTGGGCTGCACGAGATTGCAGGCATTCCGAAAAGTCATTCTGCCGCTGGCGCTGCCGGGCATCGCGGCGTCGGCGGTGTTTGCCTTCACCATCTCCTGGAACGAGGTGTTTGCCGCCGCAGTGCTCACCATAGAGAACCGGACGCTGACCGCCTTCCTGCTGCAGAGCCTCGGCGAGTCGCCGCTCTACCTCAAATTTGCCGGTGGCGCGGCACTGGTCATTCCGGCGCTGATCTTCATCTTCGCCGTCCGCAAATATTTGTTCGCCATGTGGGGGATCGCCAATCGATGACGCGCACAAAAGAGAACGCCGATGGCTGAGATCGTCATCAAGCAGGTGGCAAAACGTTTCGGCGGCTTCACCGCGCTGCATTCGATCGACCTGACCATCACCGACCAGGAATTCATGGTGCTGCTTGGCGCCTCGGGCTGCGGCAAGACCACGCTGCTGAGGATCGTCGCCGGGCTGGAAACGCCAAGCCAGGGCGAGGTCTGGATCGGCGGCCGTCGCGTCGACCATCTGCCGCCGCGCGACCGCGGCATCGCCATGGTGTTCCAGAATTACGCGGTCTTTCCGCACCTGACGGTATTCGAGAACATCGCCTTCGGCCTGCGCATGAAGAAGCTGCCGCAGCAGGAGGTCGACGGGCGCGTCAACCGCACCGCGGAGCTCATGCATATCGAGCAGCTTTTGAAGCGCTATTCGGGCCAGCTTTCCGGCGGCCAGCGCCAGCGTGTGGCCGTCGCCCGCGCGCTCGCCATGGAGCCCGATGTGATCCTGATGGACGAGCCGCTGTCGAACCTCGACGCGCTGCTCAGGCTCGAAATGCGCGCCGAGCTCAAGGGCGTGCTGGCGGCGTCCAAGACCACCACCATCTACGTTACCCACGACCAGGTCGAGGCGATGAGCCTCGCCGACCGCATCGCCGTCATGCATCAGGGCCGTATCGTCCAGGCCGCCTCGCCGGTAGAGGTCTACCGCAATCCGGCGGCCCGCTTCGTCGGCTCCTTCATCGGCAACCCGCCGATGAATTTCATCCCGGCGACGAAGACGGCGAACGGCAGTTGGACCGTCGCCGGCCTGACGCTGCCCGGCCCCAAATCGGACAAGCAGACGATAGAGTTCGCCATTCGCCCCGAGGATGTGGACGCCGGCAACGAAGGTATTAACGCCACCGTGCGCGTCGTCGAGCCGCTCGGACCGCACACGCTGGCCACCTGCGACGTCGAGGGCGGCCTGTTTCGCGCCATCCTCGAATCGAATGCCACGGTCGCCGTCGGCGATCACTTGCGGCTTTCGCCCAAACCCGATCGCATCCGCTGGTTCGATCCCGAAACCACGAACGCCCTTTGATCCTCCCTTCGATCCTGAAAGTACGAACGCCCCGATGATATCTCTTGCTGTCGACGAAACCATCGCCCGCGCCGTCGAGGTGCTCAGGGAAAATGACCAAGGCACCTATACCATACCGACCAAGGGCCTCTACCCGTTCCAGTGGAATTGGGATTCCTGCCTGACCGCCCTCGGTCTTGCCCACTATGACGAGGCCCGAGCCTGGACCGAGATCGACACGCTGTTCGCTCACCAGTGGCCGGACGGCATGGTGCCGCACATCGTCTTCCACGTCTGGAGCGACGGCTATTTCCCCGGGCCGGAGGTCTGGCGAACGGACCGCCCGACCGCCACCTCGGGCATCACCCAGCCGGCAGTCGCCGGCTTTGCCGTGCGCCGCCTGTTCGATCAGGCCAAGGACAAGAAACTGGCGGCCGAGCGCGCCCGCGCGCTGCTGCCGAAGATCGACGCCTGGCACCGCTGGTTCTACGAAAATCGCGACCCGAACGGCGAAGGGCTGGTCGCCATAATTCACCCATGGGAGTCCGGCCGCGACAACTCGATCGACTGGGACGAGGCGTTCGAGCGCGTGCCGACCGAAGGCGTCGAGCCCTACACCCGCCGCGACATCCTGCACGCCGACCCTGCGCATCGACCGACCAGGGCCCAGTACGATCGCTATATCTGGCTGCTGCAGCATTTCCGCGAACTTGGTTGGGACAACACCCGGCTGCACGATGCCTCGCCCTTCCAGGTCGTCGATCCCGGCTTCAACGCCATCCTGATCCGTTCCGCCGCCGACCTTGCCGATCTCGCCGAGGCACTTGGCGAAACCGAAATCGCAGAAGCCAACCGCGCCCGTGCCGAAAAGGGGCTTTCAACGATGGAACGGCTGTGGAGCGACACACATGGCCAGTACATTTGTTTCGACCGAGTGGCCGGAAAGCTCGTGGACAGCGCGTCGGTCGGCGGCATTCTGCCGGTGTTTTCGGCCATTCCGGAAAGCCGGGCAGCGGCCATCGCTGCAACGATCGAGCGCATCGCCGGCAAAGCGCGTTACATCGTCCCCTCGCACGATCCTGGCGATGGACGCTTCGACCCAAAGCGCTACTGGCGCGGCCCGGTCTGGCTGGTGGTCAATTACATGATCGCCGACGGCCTTGCCGCCGCCGGCCACAGCCAAATCGCACAACGGATCACGCAATCCAGTCTCGACCTGATCGCCGAGAGCGGTTTTGCCGAATATTACGGTCCCTTCAGCGGCGAGCCGCTCGGCGGCAATCGCTTCACCTGGACCGCGGCGATGGTGATCGAGTTCCTGAAGGGCAGAGCCTGAACGCTTCCGCCTAGGCCGCCGGCTACCAAAGCCCGTTCTGTCTGCCGAATAACAGTCGACCCCATTTGCGTCTGAGGCATGTCCTGGCCCATCAAACAGGGCCAAGGCATGCCCAATCTTCACCATGCCAGAGCTATAATAAGTCGTCACAAACCGCTATCTATACTGCGTCGGGGCGGGAGAAGCGCGGCTTGGAATTCGATCTGAAGACCATTGAGGCGCTTGCTCCCGATCAGGCGTCGCTGAGCGCCGCCTCCAAGCTCACCAAACGAACGAACTGGCCGCGGCTCGAAAAGCATGAGCAGCAGGCGCTCATCTGGGGCGAATGCCAGGGCTCCGGCTCCAATCCTTATCGAGTGGTGGTCGACACGGGTGATCACGGCTACCAATGCACCTGCCCTTCGCGCAAATTCCCATGCAAGCACACGCTGGCCCTGATGTGGATTGCCGCCACCGCGCCAGCCAGTTTTGCCGCTGCCGATACGACGCCGGAATGGGTGAATGACTGGCTTGGCCGACGCAGGAAGACGGCGTCACAGCCGGTGCAGCAACCGGCACCGGGCGCGGAAGCCAAGAGCATTGGCGAAGCCGCACGGGCGGACGAGAGCGCCGCCGTTGAAGATAACGCAACGGTCGAGCGTCGCGAGGCGGCGCAGCGCAAGCGGGCGGAAAGCACACGAGAAGCAGTGTCGGCGGCGCTCGATGAACTCGACCAGTGGATTGCCGACCAGTTGCGGCTCGGTCTTTCCGGGTTTCTCGACGCCAGCAGCGACCGTTGCCGGCGGATTGCTGCGCGGCTGGTCGATATGAAGGCAGCGGCGCTCGCCGGCCGTATCGACGAGATTCCGTCGCGGCTGATGGCGCTGCGCAGCGAAGAACGACCGGATGCGGCGATCCGCGAACTCGGCAAGCTCGTGCTGCTGGCCAAGGCCTGGCGGTCGGCGCCCGACGATCCCGAGCTGAAGAGGCTTGTATCGACATCCGAAACCCGCGAACAGGTGCTGGCCAATCCCGATGCAATGCAAGTCGAAAGTCTCTGGGAGGTTGTCGGCGAGAAGATCGAGACCCGGCGGGATGGTTTGGTCAGCCATTCGACATGGCTGCTCGATCTGAAAAGCTCCACACCACAATTTGCCCTGCTGCTCGATTATTTTCCCGCCTCGGCCGGACGCCGATCCAACGCCTTCTCGCCAGGCGATCGCTTCAATGCCCGGTTGGTCTTTTATCCATCACGCCGGCCACTCCGGGCGCTGGTGGCAGAACGCATGGGCGACGTCGCATCGGGCCCGTGGCCCGATTTTACCCTGGGCGTCGCCAAGGATCCGCTGGCTGCGCATGTGTGCCATCAGGATGCCGCTCCCTGGCTCACAGATAGCCCTCTCATGCTGCCGCCCGGTGCGATCCTGGTCGACGATCGGGGCGCAGCCTGGTGGCAGGCCGCCGATGATCCGCAAGGGCTCGCCTTGCCGATCAGTGGCGCCGTCAATCAGACATTGCTCGGCCTCGACCTTGCCGCCACGGCAGCGCTCTGGGACGGCGCTCGGCTTGACCTTCTGGCGGCTCAAAGCGGGTTCGGGAGGCTTGACCTGTCGTGAATGAGGGCGAGCAAACAGGCCTGGCGACCATGCGCGATTGCTGGATCACCGGCGGAGCCACCTTCGATCTGGCTCCGGCCGCCTGGAAGGCAATCGCAGGCGGCGCAAGTCCCGACGAGCAGGAGCGCCGGCTCCTGGCAATTGCAGCGCAAGCGCTCGACGTCGCCTTGCGGCCGGCGGCGCCGAAGACGCTCAAGCGGCGGCCGCCGCTGCCCGGGCTTGCCTTGCCAATGCTGCCGGAGCGGTTGCGGCCGCTTTTGCGCGCCGCCCTGAAACAAGCCGCCGACGCAAGGCGCAAGACGCGCGTGGTGACGCTTGTCGCCAGCCGCGGCTTCGTGCTCCACCCAATGGACTGGATGCCCTCGTCGGATCAGAACAGCCCGGATGTCTACGCTCCATGGATCGACTGGCAAGCCAGCGTGGATGGAGAAAGACACACCCCGCAAGAGAAACTCACGGCGGAAAATTGGGATGAGTTCTATCCCGCCGCGCGCCGCATCGCGCTGGCCGATATGCGCCGGCGCGAACCGGCCGCGGCGCGAATGCTGATCGAGGCCAAGGCCTCGGGCGAACCTGCGGAGGTCAGGCTTGCGCTCATCGAACTTATGCGCTTCGGCCTCTATGCCGAGGACGCGCCGTTCCTGAAAAGCCTTGCCACCGACCGTTCCGGCAAGGTGCAGGACCTGGCTGGCCGGTTGCTGGCAAGGTTGGGCGAGCACGGCCATTCAAGCGAAGGCGGGGCGGAGGATCCAGCAGTCGAACTCGCCGTCTTCATCGGCGAAGGCAAATCCGGCTTCATCCGCCGCCGGACCACCTACACGCCGGCGAAACTCAAATCCCCGGCGCAGGAAAAGCGCCGCGCCGAATTGTTCGAGACCTGCAATCTGGTCGACCTCGCCAGACGGTTCGGCATCACGGAACCCGAATTCATCGGAGCCTGGCAGTTCGGCGCCGACAACAACGCCGATATCCTGATCGCCCGAATGGTCGCCGCTTCTGGGAGCGACGCGGCGGTGACGCATATGGCGGACATGCTTGTCACCGAAGGCGGCAAACCGGCGCTGTTCGTGTTGCACCTTGTGCCGCGTCTGGACAGCCGCAGGAAACGGGCTCTCGTCCGGCTGATCCTCAAGCAAGCAAATTACCTCAGCGCGATCAATCTGGCGGAAGGCATTGATGCTGGCTGGCTGGAATGGGACGATCTTTCGAACGGGTCAGCTCTTCCCGCTTTGCGTTCCGCCGTTGCGGGAAACGACGAAGCCGTGCGGCGGGGCGCTGACGATATACTGGAAACGATCGGCTACCTTGCCACAGCGACCACAGCGGCCAAATTGATCGACGAGGTCGTCGCTGCCGGTATGCCGCCCGCCGCCCCATCACTCAGTTTCCTGCGTCTCAACGCGGCGCTGGCCGAACATCAGTCTCGAACCGACACATGATCAATCCGGAGAATTCATATGAACGCTGCCATCCGTCTCCCGGTCGAGCAGGCCTATGCCTCTGAATTGCAGGCGCTGGCGCGCGGTGACGACAGGCAAAAACCTGCCGGCTGGAGCCTGTCGCCACAGGCTGTGCTGACCTATCTGCTCGGCGGCAAGGCTAGCGACGGCACACTGATAACCCCGAAATATGTCGGTCGCCGCCGGTTGATGGAAACCGCGGTAGCGACGCTCGCCACCGACCGTGCACTCTTGCTGCTCGGCGTTCCCGGAACCGCCAAGTCCTGGGTATCTGAACATCTTGCCGCCGCCATCATGGGCGACTCGACGCTGATCGTGCAGTGCACGGCCGGCACCGACGAGAACCAGATCCGCTATGGCTGGAACTATGCGCAGCTGCTGGCAAAAGGCCCGAGCCAGGAAGCGTTGGTGCCGACGCCGCTCTACCGAGCCATGCAGAACGGCAAGCTCTGCCGGCTGGAGGAACTGACCCGCATGGGCTCGGACGTGCAGGACACGCTGATCACCGTGCTTTCCGAAAAGATGATGCCGATCCCGGAATTGAACACCTCGATCTACGCCCAGCGCGGCTTCAACATTATCGCCACGGCAAACAACCGCGACAAAGGTGTCAACGAGCTCTCCTCGGCGCTCAAGCGTCGCTTCAATGTCGTGGTGCTGCCATTGCCCGAAGACATGGCCGAAGAGGTGGCGATCGTCTCCAAACGGGTCGATGAGATGGCTGGCGGACTCGACCTGCCGGTGCCAAAAAATGTCGGCGAGGAGATCGCCCGTGTGCTGACCATCTTTCGCGAATTGCGCTCCGGCGCGACTGCCGACGGCAAGGTGACGCTGAAGACTCCTTCCGGCTCGCTGTCGACCGCAGAAGCGATCGCCACGATGGTTGGCGGGCTCAGCCAGGCGGCGTGGTTCGACAGTGGCAAGCTCGGCGCCGAAGGTCTCGCCGCCAGCCTTGTCGGCGCGATCGTGAAGGATCCGGTGCAGGATAAGGTGGTGCTCGAGGAATATCTGGAAACGGTGCTCAAGAAGCGCCCCGACTATGCGGGCTATTACGCGGCGCTGAACGCAGCGATCTGACGCCATGAGCCACGACGACATTGCCTATTTCGGGATACGCCATCACGGGCCGGGTTCCGCCGACAGCCTGCTGCAGGCACTGCAGGATTTGAACCCGGTCGCCGTGCTGATCGAGGGGCCGATCGACGCCTCTGAGCTTCTGCCCATGCTGGCCCGCCCCGAAATGCAGCCGCCGGTGGCGCTCCTTTGCTATCCGGAAGACGATCCGGCTTCGACAAGCTTCTGGCCTTTTGCCGAGTTCTCGCCCGAATACCAGGCGGCGCTTTGGGCTGTGGGCAATAAGGCGACGTTGCAGTTTATCGACCTGCCATCGTCGGCACGGTTCACCACTGCTGCGATCGGTGGCGCGGAGGACACCGATGCGACCGAAGCTACCCAAGCCCCCGAGGATGGTGACGCGGCTGCGCTTCCGCGTGATCCGATTGCCATGCTGGCGCACGCCGCCGGTTATGAGGACGGCGAAAGCTGGTGGTCGGACATCATTGAACAGAACCCGGAACCCGGCCCGATATTTGCGGCCATCGCCAATGCGATGACGACACTGCGGAATGGTGAGGGTCCGATCGCGCAGTTCGAAGCCAAGCGCGAGGCGCATATGCGGCTCGAAATCGCCAAGGCGCGTAAGCAGTTCGAGGGGCCGATCGCCGTCGTCTGCGGAGCATGGCATGTGCCGGCGCTGCAGGCCACCCACACTCAGAAAAACGATCAGGTCCCGATCAAGGGAATTGCCCGGCGCAAGAGCACAATGACATGGGCACCGTGGACCGGACCGCGCCTGGCGCTGGGATACGGCTATGGCGCGGGCGTCGTCGCGCCCGGCTGGTGCAAGCATCTTTGGCGCACGCGCGGTCGGCGCGATGCGGCAACCCTGTGGCTTGCCATGATCGCGGCGCTGCTGCGGGCGAAGGGCCATCTGGTCTCGACCGCTTCGCTGATCGAAGCGGAGCGGCTCGCCCGCGCGCTCGCCGCCATTCGCGAACGGCCGAAGCCCGGGTTCGAGGAATTGCGCGACGCCGCGATCGCGGCCCTGTTCAATGGCGAAGCGTTGCTGTGGGGGCTGGTCGAGGCCGAGTTGCTTCTGGGTGCGGACGTCGGTGAAATTCCGCCCGACACGCCGCTGGCGCCATTGATCGAGGATCTGCAGCGCAACCAGAAGGCGGCGCGGCTGAAGCCCGAGGCGCTGGAGCGCGAACTGTCCGTCGACCTGCGCAGCGAAAGCGGGCTGTTTCGCTCGACATTGCTGCATCGGCTGAGCGTGCTTGGTGTGCATTGGGGCAGACTGACCGATGCCGGTCGCAGCCGTGGCACCTTCCGCGAGCGGTGGACCCTGGCGTGGGAACCGGAATATGCCGTTCGTCTGGTCGAGAACCTGATCTACGGGCCGACCATCGAAAAGGCTGCCAATGCCCGCCTGATCCAGATGATCGAAACGGCGGCGACGCTCGATACGCTTGCGGCATTGGTGCAGAACGCGATCACGGCAAGCCTGTCGGAAGCATCGACTGCCGGCCTTGCGGCGTTCGAGGCGCGAGCGGCGCGCAGCAGCGAATGCCTGGAGATCCTGGCGTCTGTGCCGCCCCTCGCCGACATCATCCGTTACGGCGAGGCCCGCAAAACGGAGACGAACCGGCTGTCCGGTCTCATGGAGCGGCTGATCGTCGAAGGTGCGATCGCGCTTCCCTATGCTGTACGCGATCTGGATGAGCAAGCCGCCGCGACGCTGGTCGGTGCGATGCGCAAGGCCGATGAGGCGATCAGACTGGTCGAGCCCGGGCAAGACGTACTGGACGGATGGCGTAACGGACTGGCTGCCGTGGTGGAGGGATCGCGGTCGACGGCGCTGCCGGCAGGATGCGCCGCGCACCTGCTCTACGAAGCTGGCCGGCTTTCCGCCGAGGACGCTGCCGGACTGCTCGAGCGACGCTTGTCACCGGGGACTCCTGTCATTGAAGCGGCCGGGTTCTTCGAAGGCTTCTTCAGCACTGCCGGTCAGCGGCTGATCTATGACGAAGGTCTGCGCGGCGCGGTTGATGCGTGGCTGAAGTCCCTCGACGAGGACGCTTTCATCGCGCATCTACCGCTGCTGCGCCGCGTCTTCTCCAATATGGACAGCATGGAGCGCCGGCGGTTGATTGAAGCGGTGCTCGGCCGCGCCGCTCGGCTGCCGGCCGGCCTGATACCGGCGCCCGATGGCGGCGAGGCCTGGCGTCGGCACCTGGAGCGGCTTGGACCTTTGCTCAAGAGCGGGACATAACGATGGACGACGAGGCAGAGGCGACCCAAACCGGCGCACCATCGCCCGATGGCGGAAGAGAGCGCCGCTGGCGTCTGACGATCGGCGCCGACGATGAGACATCTGCGGCACTTTCCAGCGACGACAAACGGCTTTCGGCGGCTCTTGACGCGTTATACGGCGACGGCGCCAATGCCGCTGCCGACCCGCGCAAACGGCGCGGCGGGCTAGGCCGTTCGGCGCCGCGCGTTGCGCAATGGATGGGTGACATCCGCTCTTTCTTTCCCGCGCAGGTCGTCCAGATCGTCCAGAAAGATGCCTTCGAACGGCTGAACCTGAAGCAGATGCTGATGGAGCCGGAGTTCCTGAAGGCGATCGAGGCGGACGTCAATCTGGTCGCCGACCTGGTTTCGCTCCGCTCGGTGATGCCTGCCAAGACCAAGGACATCGCCCGCGCGATCATCGCCGATATCGTGGCCAAGCTGATGCAGAGGCTGGAGCAGAAGACAGTCGAGGCAATCCGAGGCGCGCTCGACCGGTCGAGGCGCACCAACCGCCCGCGTTCGCGCGATATTGACTGGCAGCGCACCATCTCGGCGAACCTTCGCCACTACCAACCCGAACACAAGACTATCGTGCCGGAGAAGCTGGTTGGTTTCATACGCAAGCAGCGACGGCTGGTCGATCTCGACGAGGTGGTTCTGTGCGTCGACCAGTCCGGCTCGATGGCAAGTTCGGTGATCTATGCCTCGATCTTCGCAGCGGTCATGGCCTCGCTGCCGGTTGTGCGCACCAAGCTCGTCTGTTTCGATACCGCAATCGTCGACCTGACCGAAGAACTCAGCGATCCTGTTGAAGTGCTGTTCGGCGTGCAACTCGGCGGCGGCACCGACATCAACCAGGCAATCGCCTATTGCGCCGACCGTATCGAGCGGCCCACCAAGTCGCATCTGGTGCTGATCACCGACCTCTTTGAAGGCGGCAATGGCCAGGAACTGCTGCGGCGGCTGGCGGCGCTGGTTCGATCCGGCGTCAATGTCGTCGTGCTTCTGGCGCTGACCGATCAGGGACGGCCCGGCTATAATCCAGCGATGGCAGGTTCGGTCGCGGCACTTGGCATTCCGGTCTTCGCCTGCACGCCGGATCTGTTTCCGGACATGATGGCGGCGGCACTGCGGCGGGAGGATATCGGCGCCTGGGCGGCGGGAGCCGACATCAAGCTCATTCGCGCCGAGGCTGAGGCGCCTGGGATGCATGAGTGAGCGTTTGCCTCGTCCAGAATACTGGGCCGCCGCAGGCAAGCGCTTGCGGTCAAAGGTTTGACAAACAGCCGGCCGCGCCTATGGTCGACCGGTTACAGGAGCGACGCATGGCGAAGGCAACCGGCTGTATTCTCGGCGGTTTTCCCCACATTTGCTGAACAGTAGAAATCAGCCACGGCCGCTTTCACAGCCCTCGCCCTTCCCTCTCCCGGCCGCGTCGACGCGCCCGGGCCGTTCATGTCCTTGAGCCACATGTCGCAGAAAATTGCCGAGCTTCTGTCGCGGCTGGAAAAGCGGCTTGACAGGTCAGCGATTGTCTCAGCTGAGGAGGCCGGACCACGCTACCGGGAAGATCCCGACGGCAAGGACGGCGCGCCGCCAGCAATCGTCTTGCGTCCACGCATGACCGGCGAGGTGTCGGACATTCTGCGCCTGTGCAACGAGGCCGGGCAGAGGCTCGTCGTCCAGGGTGGCCGCACCGGTCTTGCGGGCGCGGCGCGCATTCAGCCCGGCGAGGCGGTGCTGTCGCTGGAGCGCATGACGGCGGTCGCGGCGCCCGACCGCGAGGCGGCGCCGATCGTCGCCGAGGCCGGCGCGCCGCTGCAAATGGTGCAGGACGCGGCCGATGCGGCCGGCTTGCTTTTCGGCGTCGACATCGGCGCGCGCGGCACGGCCACCGTCGGCGGCAATGTCGCCACCAATGCCGGCGGCATCCGCGTGCTGCGCTACGGCATGTACCGGGCGCAGGTGCTTGGGCTGGAGGCGGTGCTTGCCGACGGCAGTGTGCTCACGTCGCTCAAGGGCTTGCCAAAGGACAATTCCGGCTATGACCTCAACCAGCTCTTCATCGGCAGCGAAGGCACGCTCGGCGTGGTCACGCGCGCCTGCCTGCGGCTGCATCCCAAACCTGCCACCGAGGTCAATGCCTTCTGCGCAGTTCCATCGCTCGATGCGGCGATTGCGCTGCTTGCGCAGCTCCGGCAGAAGCTTGGGCCGTTGCTCTCGGCCTATGAGGTGAATCTCGCACCCCTCTATGGCGCCATGATCGCCGGCATGGAGGCGCCGGCGCCGCTGCCGGTCGGCTCACCCGTCTATGTGCTGGCCGAGATACAGGGCAGCGAGCCGGACCGCGACGGCGACCGCTTCGCCGCGGTGCTGATGCAGGCGGTTGAAGATGGCCTGATCGACAACGTCGTCGCCTCGCAATCGCCGCGCGAATTCCGGGCGCTTTGGGCGGTGCGCGAGGAGGCCAACCGTTTTCTGTTTTCGATAGCAGGCCTGATTAGCGTCGATGTCAGCATCCCGCTGGCGAAAATGGCGACTTTCCTGCGCGAGACGGAAGCCGCTATCAAAGCCGTCGACCCGAGCGCCGACATCTACGTCTTCGGCCATCTCGGCGACGGCAACCTGCATTACCAGGTCCGCACCGTGGATCCGGCGGCCGCATACGGGATCATCTACCGAGGTGTGGCCGCGGCTGGCGGCGGCGTTTCGGCCGAGCATGGCATCGGCCTCGACAAGAAGGAATGGCTGCATCTGGTGCGCAGCGACGCCGAGATCGCGGCCATGCGCCGCCTGAAAGCAGCCTTCGACCCGAACAATATCCTCAATGCCGGGCGCATCTTCAACCTCGCGCCGGGCTGAAATCGAAGACACGTAGCGCTGGCCGGACGCTGTCTCTATCTGGTCGCGCCCTTCAATTCCGCATGCGCAACTGCGATACGGGCAGCGAGCGCGGCGTTGTTGCGGACAAGCGCGATGTTGGCCTTCAGGCTGCGGCCTTGTGAAAGCTCGTTGATGCGGGCGAGCAGAAACGGCGTCAGTTCCTTGCGCCCGATGCCGCGCTTCTCGGCCTCAGCAACGGCCGCTGCGATCGTGCCGTCGATGAACGCCGGATCGAGCGCGTCCGCTTCGGGAATCGGGTTGGCGACGAGAATGCCGGTGCCGGATTGCATCTCGTCATGCAGCAGCATGGCTCGCGCGACCTCGTCGGGGGTATCGAGGCGATGGTCGGCCTTGAGCCCGCTGGAGCGGGTGTAGAAAGCCGGAAAATCATCGCTCCCATAGGCAATGACCGGCACGCGCTGAGTTTCCAGATATTCCAGCGTCTTCGCAATATCGAGTATCGACTTAACCCCGGCGCAGACGACGGTCGTGCCGGTCTGGCCGAGTTCGGTCAGGTCAGCGGAGATATCGAAAGTGGCTTCGGCGCCGCGATGCACGCCACCGACGCCGCCGGTCGCAAAAATACCGATCCCGGCTAAAGCGGCAATCCGCATCGTCGCCGAGACGGTGGTTCCGGCCGAGCCGCCGCGCACCATGATTGCGGCGAGATCGCGCCCGGAAGCCTTGACCACGCCCTTTGCCGCTGCCAGCTCTTCCAGTTCCCGGTCGTCGAGGCCAACCTTGATCTTGCCGGCGACCACTGCGATCGTGGCGGGCACGGCGCCGTCTTCACGCACCACGGTCTCGACACCACGGGCAGTTTCCAGATTGGCCGGATATGGCATGCCGTGGGTGATAATCGTCGATTCCAATGCCACCACCGCGCGGCCTTTATCAAGCGCAGCAGCGACTTCATCGTTCAAATGGACAAGGGAAGGTTTCATATCATCTCGCTTTCAGGCAGGAATGCGGTACATGCCGGCGGCAAGGAAGCGCGGCGACAGATCGGGGTGGACGCTGGATTCGCTCTCGGTGGTCAGTGTGGCAAGCAGCGCGCCGGTGCGCACGGCATGAGCGACCGGCTCACCCGAAAGCACCTTGTACAGGGTGCCGGCGATCATCGCGTCACCGGCGCCGGTGATGTCGACGGCCTGCGCTGGGACGGAGCGCATGGCCGTCACACCGCTCTCGGTCGCAACGGCAAATCCATGCGCACCCACAGTCACGATCACTTCGCCAGCGCCGGCCGCGCGCAGCGCTGCTGCTGCTTCCTCCGGCGTCAGCCGCCTGTCGGCATCCGTCATGCCGAGCATCGTATTGGCCTCGTCATGATTGGTGAACAGAAGATCGATGCCGGTCAGGTCCTTCGGCAGGCGCGCTGATTTCGGCGCCGATACCGTGTCGACTGCGAGCTTGAAGCGCGCACCGTGCTTGCGCGAGATCAGCGCTGCGATGGTCGCGGCCGGCAGGTTGCAGTCGATGAACACCCATGTCGCCGAAGCCAGATGCGGCCAGAAACGGTCGAGATAGGACGGCAAAAACAGATCGAAGATCTCCATGTCGGCGATGCCGAGCACGAGATCGTTGTTGCGGTCGAGGATGGCCGCGTATTCGGCCGTCGGCCGCTCCGTGGTGGTGATGACCTGGCTGACATCGGCGCCGAAATCACGCAATGCCGCACCAGCGCGCGGCCGGTTTCATCCTCGCCGACGATCGAGACGAAGCTTATGTCGACACCGAGGCGGGCAAGGTTTTCGGCGACGTTGCGGGCAACCCCGCCGAAGCTGCGATAGCCGTCGACCGGGTTCGATGTCTCGAAGATCAGATCCTTCTTGGCGTGGTATTTGCGGTCGAGCACCGCGCCGCCGATGCAGACCATACGTTTGGACGCCGGCAAGACATAGCCGCGGCCGAGAATGTAGCCCTTGTTGATGAGTTGCACGACGTGGGCGGCGACCGTCGAGCGGGCAATGCCGAGCGCGGTTGCAATATCCTGCTGGCCGGCAAACGGATTCGCCGCAATGAGGTCGAGAACCGCTTGTTCTTGTGCTCCAAGGTCGTCCATCGTCTCACCTGGCCCGCCAAATTCGAGGCTGAACTCGATGTATGAAACAACAGATGATCTTGTCAACATCGGTTGCCATGGCGGCGTTTGACCAAATCGGCGCTCCCGCGGCTCTTCAAAGGACGAAACCTGCTCTTGTCGACGTGCAGCATCAGGGAGGAACAGAGGCCTTAACGCCGAAGACAGCTAAGCCTTCAGCACCGAGACGGCCAATTCGCTGTTGTGGACGTATTCGTTGGCGTCAGGCTGCTTCTGCACAAGCAGGATGAACAGCAGGTCGGTTAGCGTCAGTTGCGCATCACGCGCGGTTATCGATGACGAGCGCGCGCGCTCTTCATCGGCGATCGTGTGGAGGCGAATATCGGCAACCCGGCTCAGCGGATTGTCGCGAAGCCCGGTGACGGCGATCACGGTGGTGCCGCGATTGCGGGCAAGTTCGGCTATCCGCAAGGTTTCGATGCTCGCCCCGGAATAGGAGAGCGCGAACAGCACGTCACCTCGTCCAAGCGTCGAGACATTGGCCATTTGCACGTGGCTGTCGCTGTCGTGCAACACGTTGCGGCCGAGCTTCATCAGCTTGTATGAGAAATCGCGCGCCACCAGCGAGGATGCGCCGACGCCTGCCAAATGAATGCGGCGCGCACCGTTCAGCGCCTCGAGGGCCCTGCCGATTTCCTGCTCGGTGTTGGCCGCGACCGTCTGTTGCATCGACAAAAGCTTGCTGCCGATCAGCTTGCGCAGGATGACCAGATAGCTGTCGCCGACCTCGATCGAACCGTGGATCATGCCGGCCGGCACGTGCCATTCCTGCGACTTGGCCTCGCTGACGGCGAGCTTGAGCTCCTGATAGCTGGAATAGCCGAGCTTCTGGCTGAACTTGACGACGCTCGACTGGCTGCGGCCGATCTCGGCGGCAAGCGCCGCCGTCGACAGGCGCAGCATCTGGTCGGGATTATCGACGATATACCGACCGATCTCGCGGTCGCCGGGCGCCATGATTTCGAGCTTGGCCTCGATTTTCTTCAGGATGGACATGCGTTCACCTGTTGCCAGTCACGGACAATGCCAAGCCATGGAATAAATTATTCCGTCTCTGATTGACAGCGAAGAATGAACCATCAAATCTCGACTGGTGCGGTTGTGGCCCAGCCTTCGGGCATGTCGACGATTCGGCCATGAAAGATCGTAGACACACCGACAGCTCGGGATTAGGTCAGAGCCATGGACAAATTGCGGATCGCCGGCGGGCACAGGCTTGAGGGCGCGGTGACGATCTCCGGCGCCAAGAACGCGGCCTTGCCGCAAATAGCGGCGGCGTTGCTCAGCCCTTATCCGCTGCAACTGACCAACCTGCCTGCGGTGACCGACGTCGACAACATGCTTGGCGTCGTCGGCCTTCATGGGGCCGAAGTCACCAGATCGGCGCATGCCGCCACAATCGATACCAGTGCTGCCGTCTCCAAGGAGACAACCTACGATACCGTCAGGCGTATGCGCGCGACAGTGCTGGTGCTCGGCCCGCTGCTTGCCCGCTTCGGCCACGCCAGGGTTTCGCTACCCGGCGGCTGCGCGATCGGCGCACGGCCGGTCGACATGCATGTCGCCGCACTTGCCGCACTTGGCGCCGACATTGCGATCGAAAACGGGCTGATCGTCGCGTCCGCGCCGGGCGGACTGAAAGGCGCGCGTATCGTTTTGAGCTCACCATCGGTCGGCGCGACCGAAACGGCGATGATGGCAGCGACGACTGCAAAGGGCGAAACCGAGATCCTCAATGCGGCGCGCGAACCGGAGGTGGCCGACCTTGCCGCCTGCTTGAACGCCATGGGCGCGCGGATCGAGGGCGCCGGCACGCACCGTATCCTGATAGAGGGCGGCACAGGCTGGCGCGTCGCCACGCACGACATCATCCCGGACCGGATAGAGGCCGGCACCTATGCCGTCGCGGCGGCTATCACCGGCGGTCAGCTCGAGCTGACCCACGCGCGGCTCGAGCACATGGCATCCGTCGTCCAGCTGCTCGAAACAGCCGGTGTGAAAATCTGGCCGGGCGACCGCGGGCTGATCGTATCGAGAGACGGGCCGCTCAAAGCCGTCGATGTGACGACGGAGCCCTATCCGGGCTTTCCGACCGATCTCCAAGCGCAGTTCATGGCGTTGATGTGCTGTGCCGAGGGCGCTTCGCTGTTGCGTGAGACGATCTTCGAGAACCGCTTCATGCATGTGCCTGAACTGATGCGGCTCGGTGCCAACATCAAGCTGCAAGGCACCATGGCGCTGGTGCGCGGAGGCGAGAAGCTGAAGGGCGCGCAAGTGATGGCCACCGACCTGCGCGCCTCCGTCTCGCTGGTGTTGGCAGCGCTGGTGTCCCAGGGCGAGACGACGATCAACCGCGTCTATCATCTCGATCGCGGCTATGAGCAGCTGGACCGCAAGCTCCGGCTTTGCGGCGCCCAGATCGAGCGGATAAGTGGATGAGTGCCGGCGCGGCGTCTTCGCATTATTTCCTGGGCGTCGATGGCGGCGGAACCGGCTGTCGGGCGCGTATCGAAGACGAGGCGGGAACCGTGCTCGGGCAAGGTCTCTCAGGTCCGGCGACAACGCGGATCGGTATAGAGGCGGCCTGGGCCTCCGTTGCCAAAGCCTTTGATGCTGCGATCAAAGAGGCAGGGTTCACGGCGACGAAAATCGCCAGGATCCGTGCCGGCGTCGGTCTTGCCGGCATCGGCCGCAAGGGGTCGCTTGAGGCGTTTCGTGCGATCTCCCATCCCTTTGCAAGTCTCGACTTCGTCAGCGACGGCGTCGCGGCTTGCCTGGGCGCGCATTCGGGCCAGGACGGCGCCATCGTCATAGCCGGGACCGGTTCGATCGGGCTCGGCTTTGTCGAAGGGCGCGACCTGCGTGTCGGCGGCTACGGTTTTCCGATTTCCGACGAGGGAAGCGGCGCCGATCTAGGGTTGAAAGCGGTACAGTTCGCCTTGCGCGCCCATGACGGCCGGCACGAGCGGACCGCGCTGCTGGCCGAGGTGATGCAGCGCTTCAAGGACGACCCGTTCGAGGCGGTGGCCTGGATGGACCGCGCCAGTGCGACGGACTATGCCGCCATGGCGCCGATGGTGATCCGCCATGCCGACCAGGGCGATCCGGCCGGTCGGCGGATCGTGCAAGGCGCTGCCGAGCAGATCGAGACCTTCGTGCGGGTGCTGTTCGAAAAAGGCGCGCCGCGGGTTACGTTGCTCGGAGGGTTGTCCAGCCCGCTTGAGCCATGGCTCGCTCCCGACGTCCGCCGACGGCTGAAGCCGGCCGACGGCGATGCGGTTTCGGGAGCCATAATCCTGGCCAGAAAGTCGCTTTGCGGCGAGTAACGCGCTACTCAAAGAGGAATATTTTATTCCTACAATCCGTTGACACCGGGAATACCGAATTCTAAAAAGTTAACTAAGCAGAAACAAGACAGCCGGTCGCCTGCCCGGCACGGCATCGCGTTCCCGCTCACGGCAGATTGAAAGTAAGCAAGTGGTCGAACACGGGTTGATGTCGGAGTTGGAGCGGCTGGTTTCCGAGGACCGCAACCCGAGAACCATCGACATCGACCTGTTGCCGACCATCGAGGTGCTGCGCAAGATCAATGACGAAGATAAAGGCGTTGCGGCCGCCGTCGAGAAGGTCATTCCTGAGATTGCTGCTGCCGTGGACCGGATCGTCAGCGCGTTCCAGAAGGGTGCGCGCCTTGTCTATCTGGGCGCTGGCACCAGCGGCCGGCTCGGCGTCCTCGACGCCTCGGAATGTCCACCGACCTTCGGCGTACCCGAGGACATGGTGGTGGGCCTGATCGCCGGCGGCGACGACGCGCTGGTGCGCTCCGCGGAAGGCGCCGAGGATGACCCGAAACAGGGTGTAAAGGCATTGCAGGACATCAAGCTGACCGCCGACGATGTGGTGGTCGGCATCGCTGTCAGCGGGCGCACGCCCTACGTCATCGGCGGCCTGACCTATGCCAAGCAGGTGGGAGCGACCACTGTGGCGCTGTCCTGCAATCCGCGATCGACCATTGCCGGCATAGCCGACATTGCCATCTCTCCGGTGGTCGGCCCGGAGGTTCTCACCGGCTCGACCCGACTGAAATCGGGAACCGCGCAAAAGCTGGTGCTCAACATGCTGTCTACCGCCAGCATGATCCGCATCGGCAAGAGCTATCAGAACCTGATGGTTGACCTCAATCCAAGCAACAAGAAGCTTGTCGCCAGGGCGGTCAGGATCGTGATGCAGACGACCGGCTGCGCCGCACAGCAGGCACGACAGGCACTCGACCAGACCGGCAATGATGTAAAACTGGCAATCCTGGTGACGATCACCGGCATGGGCGTCGAGGAAGCACGTAAGGCGCTTGCCAACGCGGGAGGTTTCCTGCGCAAGGCGATAGGCGAAAAGACGGTGTAAGACCGCATGGATACTGGGCCGATGTTCCGGGACGTGTGTCCCTTTGAAGCGGTCCGGGGAACTGCAAGGCATCAGGTTTAACAATAATGGAGACGACAATGGTACGGCACATTGGCAAGAAACTGCTTTCCGGCATGGCACTCGCGGCAATGGTTGGCATCGCCGCGCTACCGGCGCAGGCGAGTGCGGCGACGCTGCATATGGCGTGGTCGCAGGACGCCACCGGTCTTGATCCGCACAAGCAGACGGCATTCTCCTCACTGCGGCTGCTGGAACTGATCTATGAGCCACTGGTGCGGCTCGACGCAAACCTGCAAATCACGCCCGCGATTGCCGATTCATGGCAGTTCTCGCCGGACGGCAAGGAGCTGAGTTTCAAACTCAATCCGAAAGCAAAATTCCAGAACGGCGCCGCCGTGACCTCGGCCGATGTCAAGGCATCGTTCGAGCGCATACTCGACGAGAAGACCGGCGCGGCCGCGCGTGCCAACTTTCTCTCGATCGCCAGCATCGACACACCCGATCCAGCCACCGTCGTGTTCCACCTCTCGCAGCCGGATGTGCCGATCCTGACGGCGATGAGCGACGTCAACGCCGCGATCGTCCCGGCAAGCGAAATCACGGCCGGCTCGATCGGCACGACGACGATCGGCTCGGGTCCGTTCAAGTTGGAAAAGTGGGATCCGAATTCCAAGGAAGTGCTTGTCGCCAACAAGGATTGGGCGGGCGGCACGACCGGCGTCGACGGCATCGAGATCAGCGTGCTGCCGGACGAGACGGCGATCCTGGCGGCGATGCGCAGCAAGCAGATCGATTTTGCCCTGCTCAACGATCCGCTTGTCGCCACCCTTGTGCCCAAGGAAGCCAGCCTGCAGTTGAACCGTGTGCCGGTGCTTGCCTATCACGTGCTGCAGCTCAATCCTTCCCGCAAGCCGATGACCGAACTCAAGGTGCGTCAGGCGATTTCCTGCGCCATCGACCGGCAGGAAGTGCTGGACACCGCCTCGCTCGGTGAAGGCAAAGTCACCGGCCCGCTGACTATCCCGGCCTTGGCGACCGATCCGAGCCAGTTGTTCTGCTATAAGCGCGACGTCGAGAAAGCCAAGCAGCTGATGGCCGAAGCGGGCTACGCCGACGGCTTTTCGGCGACCGTGATCGGCGCCACCGGCGAGCCGCCGACGGCAGCGGCGGAAGCCCAGGTCATCCAGTCGCAACTCGCAGAAATCGGCGTCAAGCTCGACATCAAAATGATGGAGCTCAACGTCTATGTCGATGCCTGGCTGAAGGGCGATTTCGACATGGCCATCGCCCTGAACGGCGGCAGGGCCGATCCCTACACTATGTACAACCGTTACTGGACCAAGACGGGCAATCTGCAGAAGGTCGCGAACTATATCGACGATACGCTGGACAGTCTAATGCAGAAGGGCCGCAGCGAGACCGACCCGGCAGCGCGCAAAGCGATCTTCGCCGACTTCGAGAAGCACATCACTGAGATGTCGCCCTGGATCTGGCTCTACACGTCCTACAGCTACACGGCACAGCAGAAAAATATCGCAGGATTCGAACCGGTGCCGACAGGTTCGCTGTTCAGCCTCGCCAAAGTGACGATCCAGTAGCTGCTTTGGTGCCGGACGAGAGGGTATTCTTCGCGTGAACTATCTGATGCGGCGACTGGCAACCTTCCCTCTCGTCCTGCTTGGCGTGTCCATCGTCGTGTTCCTGGCGATCAGGATGGTTCCGGGCGATTCGATCACGGCAATGCTGGGGACCGAAGCCGGCCTGCTGACGCCGCAGCAGCGCGATGCGCTTGCAGCTTATTTCGGCATCGACCAGCCCTGGTTCATCCAGTACTGGCGCTGGCTGCTTGGTCTTTTCCAAGGTAATCTCGGCATTTCGTCCACCTATGGCAGGCCGGTGCTCCACGTCATCCTCGAGCGTTTCCCGCTAACGTTGGAGCTCGCCCTGCTTTCGATGGTCATCGCCCTGGTTGTCGGCATGCCGGCCGGGATTTTTGCCGCCACCCATAATGAAAAGCTGTCCGACCTCGGCGTGCGCGTTGTCGCAATGATCGGGCAGTCGACGCCGAACTTTGTCCTTGCCCTGCTGATCATCTACACACTGTCGGCGGGGTTCGGCGTTTTGCCGGCGATGGGCGAGTTTTCGCCGCTGTGGCAGGATCCGCTGCGCAATCTCGGCCAACTGTTGCTGCCTGCGGTCACGCTTGGATTTGCCTTCGCGGCTTCGGTGACCCGCATATCGCGTTCGGCGATGCTCGATGTGCTCAGCGACGACTATGTCAGGACGGCGCGCAGCAAAGGCGTTTCGGCGCGCGGCGTCATCTGGCGGCATGCTTTGCCCAACGCGCTCATCCCGGTCGTGACGCTGAGCGGCATAGAGTTCGGCTATCTGCTGGGCGGGGCAGTCATCGTCGAGCAGATATTTGCGCTGCCCGGTCTCGGCCGTATGGTGCTGGATGCCATCCTGCAGCGCGACTACGCGCTGGTGCAGGGAAGCGTGCTGTTCATCGCCTTTAACTTCATGATCGTCAATCTCCTCGTCGACCTCGCCTATGTCGCGCTCGACCCGCGTATCCGGCTAAGCGAGCACTGATGGCGACATTGCGGGCTATATT
Source organism: Mesorhizobium sp. M0136 (assembly GCF_040322515.1). NCBI lineage: Bacteria > Pseudomonadati > Pseudomonadota > Alphaproteobacteria > Hyphomicrobiales > Phyllobacteriaceae > Mesorhizobium > Mesorhizobium sp. M0136. The sequence goes on along the minus strand of NZ_JAMYTP010000003.1, from coordinate 185,134 downwards.
TGCGCATCCCAGCGGCCGCATTGGCGGTGCCATCGTTGCGCTTTATCTGCTGCTTGCCGTGCTTGGCATGCTGGGGCTGACGCCGCACAATCCGCTGACGCAGCACCGGGTCGAGCGACTGCATGCGCCTGACGGCACCTACTGTATGGGCACGGACCTGTTCGGCCGCGATGTCGCAAGTCGGCTGATGACCGGGATCGGCCAGTCCTTCATCGTGGCCTTCTTTTCGGTCGCCTTCGCGACACTGGCCGGCACCGTGCTCGGGCTGGCGGCAGCCTGGTTCGGGCGCCGCTGGGACGGCTTGGTGATGCGCATCATGGACGTTGTGCTGGCGTTCCCGGCGATCCTGCTGGCGCTGCTGATCGTCGCGGTTGCTGGACCGGGAAGCTCGACCAGCGTCATTGCCATCGCCATCGTCTACACGCCGATCTTCACGCGCGTCGTGCGAGGTCCGGCTCTGTCGCTCAAGGCGCGCGAGTTCGTCGACGCGGCCCGCACGTTCGGCAGCAGTGCGGGCTATATCGTAACACGGCATCTGCTGCTCAATCTGGTGGCGCCACTGACGGTTCAGGTGACGCTGGCGCTGGCCTGGGCACTGCTGACCGAAGCCGGCTTAAGCTTCCTCGGGCTTGGCACGCAGCCGCCCGCCGCGTCGCTCGGCCTGATGCTGAGCGACAGCCGCAATCTGATGGAGACAGCTCCCTGGCTGATGATCTTCCCGGGCGTGGCAATCATGATCAGCATCCTCGGTTTCAACCTGCTCGGCGATGCGTTGCGTGATGTCCTCGACCCGAAGATGCGGAGATCAATCGCATGATCCCGCTGCTGTCCGTCAGCGGATTGCGCGTCGGCTTCGGCCGCAACCCGAAAGCCAATGAGGTCGTGCGCGGCGTCAGCTTCGATCTCGCCGACGGCGAAACATTGGCCATCGTCGGCGAAAGCGGCTCGGGCAAATCGGTCACGGCGCTGTCGATCAATCGGCTTGTCGATTATGGCGGCGGTCGCATCACCGCGGGCTCGATCAAGCTGAGGCGGGCCGACAACAGCATCTTCGACCTGACCGCCGCGACCGAGCCGCAACTGACGAAGATCCGCGGCGGTGAAATCGGCATGATCTTCCAGGAGCCGATGAGCTCGCTCAATCCGGTGCTGACCATCGGCAGGCAGATCGAGGAATCGTTTCGCCTGCATCGCGGCCTGACCGGCCGGCAAGCGACGGCGGCGGCCAAGGACGCGCTCGACCGCGTGCGTATTCCCGACGCTGCACGGCGACTGAAATACACGCCCAACCAGCTTTCGGGCGGCATGTTGCAGCGGGTGATGATCGCCATGGCGCTCGCTTGCAACCCGCGCCTGCTCATTGCCGACGAACCAACGACGGCGCTGGATGTTACGGTGCAGGCGCAGATCATGGCGCTGCTCGCCGAATTGAAGCAGGAAACCGGGATGTCGATGATCTTCATCACCCACGACATCGGTCTGGTTGCAGGCATCGCTGACAAGGTCATGGTGATGCAAAGCGGAGAAGCTGTCGAGCAGGGCGCGCTGAACCAGATATTGGACAATCCGCAGCATCCCTATACGCGGCATCTGCTTCATGCGGTGCCGCATTTCGCCGGCGGCAGTGCCGCACGCAAGGACGTGCAACGCGAAACGCAAAAAGCTGCCGAGCCGGCGCTGAAGGTCACTGGCCTCGTGGTGCGGTTTCCGGTCAAGGCTGGGTTTTTCAGCCGCGCCAGCGGTGCCGTGCACGCAGTGGACGGGGTGGATTTCGAGCTAATGCCGGGCGAGACATTGGCGGTCGTCGGCGAGAGCGGTTCCGGAAAGTCCACCACCGCCCGCGCGATTCTGGGGCTGGTGCGCCCGACGCGCGGCACAATCTCGGCCAGCACGCGCAAGGCCGTCGCCGGGCAGAGCGCCCTTCCGGTGCAGATGGTGTTCCAGAATCCCTATGGCTCGCTCAATCCCAGACTCACCATCGAAAGCATCCTCACAGAGCCGATGATCGCTAGCGGCGGACGGATAACTGCTGAAACGCGGGCGAAAATGGCCGCGCTGCTGAAACGCGTCGGCCTTCCGGAAAACAGCCTGCAGCGCTATCCGCATGAATTCTCCGGCGGCCAGCGGCAACGCCTGTGCATCGCTCGCGCGCTGATGCTCAATCCTTCGGTTGTCGTCCTCGACGAAGCGGTTTCGGCGCTCGATGTGTCGGTGCAGGCCAGGGTGCTGGAGCTTTTGGTCGAGCTGCAGCGTGAATTCGGGCTGGCCTACCTGTTCATCTCGCATGACATGGCTGTCGTCGAGCGGATCGCCCATCGCATTGCGGTCATCTATGCCGGCCAGATCGTCGAGATCGGCGATGCCAGATCGGTGCTCTCGGAGCCGAAGCACTCTTATACCAAACAACTTATCGCGGCCGTTCCCACCATAGACCGGCGGCATGAACGTTTCGAGCTGGACACGCGCCAGGTTCCCTCGCTCGTGCGTCCGCTGGGATTTGAACCGGGCCCGGCCAATTGGCAGCAATTCGGGCCGGATCATAGGGCACGGGTGGAAGCGTGATGATTGTCGCTCGAAAGCATGCAGAGTCAGACGAACAGCCCCCTCGCTGCTTTTCAGACGGAGGCCGCATTTGATCGAGCATGATCTCTTCGACCGTGCATTCGCCCCGCTCGAAACGGCCGTGGCTGCGTCGCGCATTCCCGGCGGCGTGCTCGGCATGGTCGACCGGGACGGTCAACGCATCGTCCGGGCAGTCGGCTCAGCCCAAGTCGTGCCGAAGATACGGCCGATGCATATCGAAACATGGTTCGATCTGGCGTCGCTGACCAAAGTCATCTTCACCACGCCGCGTATCCTTGCACTGGCGGAAGAAGGCGTCATCGACCTCGACGCGCCGCTGATTTCGGTCCTGCCCGACCTTCGCCAATATGACGAAAAAGCCTGGGAACGGAAGGTGACGTTTCGCCAGTGTCTCGGTCATCAGACGCCGTTTCCGGCCGTTGCTCCAATCTACACCTATGGCCGCGATCCCGAGCTGTTGCGCGCCTTTGTCCTGCAGCGCGAGTGGCAGGTCGGGGAGCCGGTCTATTCCGATATCAATTTCATTCTGCTCGGCTTCGTCCTGGAGCGCCTGTCCGGCAAGACCATTCGCGACATGGATCCCGGTCCGGGCTTCGCGTTCTCCACCGAACCGGATCGCGCGGCGGCCACAGAAGACTGCACATGGCGCCATCGTGTTCTCTGCGGCGAGGTCCACGACGACAATTGCTCGGCATTGCAAGGGGCCGGTCACGCCGGGCTGTTCGGAACGGCGGCCGCGATCCTCGATTTTGCGCTAGGGCTGCTGGGCGGGAGTGGCGCATCCGAGCGTTCAATAGCGCTGATGCGCACGCCCTTGTCGGCAACCCGCACCCATGGCTGGGAGCGGCCTTACGAAGGCTGGTCCGGCGGCCGGCTGTGCAGCCCCGGCACAATTGGCCATACCGGCTTCACCGGCACCGGGCTTTGGGTCGACTTCGACAAAGGCAGAGCATGGACCTTGCTCACCAACCGGATCCATCCGACACGTCATTTCAACAGCGGGATCGCAGCGCTAAGGCAATCGATCGGCGATCTCGTCAACGGAGCCTGACAAGTCATGATTGCGAAAAATGGCGCACCAATGTGGGCTGTCGGCCTGATGACCGGCACCGTGCTGGACGGTAATATCGACGTCGCGCTGATCAAGACCGACGGCGAACGGATCGCGGATTTCGGCACCTACACGCTGGCACCCTACCCCAGATCGATCCGCAGCCTGTTGGAGGAGACGTTGCGCCAGGCCAGGATCTGGAATTTCACCGGACCGGAACCGGCGATTTTTCGTGAGGCAGAGGAGGCACTGACGCGCGCCCAATCCGCCGCGGTGAGGGATCTTGTCGAAAGTCACGGCCTGACCATGGCCGATATCGGCGTCGTCGGCTTCCATGGCCAGACCGTGCTGCACCGTGCCCCGCAAGTGGGCCGACTGGGCCGGACCCGCCAGCTCGGCGACGGCGAGCTGATGCATGCCATCCTGGGCACCAAAGTCGCCTATGACTTCCGCTCGGCCGACATGCGCGCCGGCGGCCAGGGTGCGCCGCTCTCGGCCGCCTATCACGCCGCGCTACTGCGCGAGGCAGACGCCAGCGGCGACACGGCGGTGCTTAATCTCGGCGGCGTCGCCAACATCACCTGGTGGGACGGCATGGACAATATTGTTGCCTTCGACACCGGGCCCGCCAACGCACCGCTGAACGACTTCATCAAATCGAAGGGTCTTGGCGAAATGGACCGCGACGGCGCGCTGGCCCGGGCCGGGACGGTCGACGAGTCACGGCTGGCCAAGCTCCTGCAGCACCCGTATTTGACCAAGCCTTACCCGAAATCGCTGGACCGTTTCGATTTCGACGCCTCGATGGCGGACGGGATGAATGCCGAGGATGGCGCAGCACTGCTGACGGCCTTCACCGCGGCCGCGGTCGGCAAAGGGCTCGATCTTCTGCCGCGCCGGCCGAAGCGGCTGGTGGTCAGCGGCGGCGGGCGCCACAATCCAACGATCATGGCCATGCTTGCCAGCCGCGCCGGTGTCGAGGCCGTGCCGGCTGAGGCGATGGGCTGGAAGGGCGATGCGGTGGAGGCGGAGTGTTTTGCCTTCCTGGCAGTGCGTGTGCTTAGGGGCTTGCCGATCAGCTTCCCCAGCACGACCGGCGTGCCGCAGGCGATGCGCGGAGGGCGGCTCGCCGGCTAGTCGTGCTTCAGGTTCTTCTGTAAGAAGATGCGGCTGCGGCCAATGGGAAAGTCGGCGAGCGCACCGAACGGCCGGTAGCCGTGGCGCTCATAGGCCTTGGCCGCCTTGGGATTGAACGTGTCGATCCAGGCGCCGTGACAGTCGCGCGCGATCGCCTCCCTCTCGGCCGCCTCGAGCATCCTGCCGGCCATGCCGTGGCCGCGCAGTTTTTCATCGACCCAGAGCCATTGCACATAGAGCCAGCCCCAGGCGGTGTATCCCGAGATGCCGGCGACAATAACGCCGTGCTCATCGCGCACGAACACGGCCAATGCCTTCCTGCGGGAGGCGCCGACATCACTGTCGTTGAACGCAGCAAGCCGCTCTCCGAGAAAAGCTAGCTCGTGCGGCAAGGGATCGGCGGTTGTCTCAAGCGTTGTATTGTCCATCCACCAAGCATCTATCGATGGACGGGGCCGAGACGCAAGCCTTGCTGCGCTACAGCTTCGGCGAACGCCACGCCGCTGCCACAGCAGCGATCAGCATGAGCAGGGCTGCAACCACCGCCGACGCCGCAAAACCGAATGTGGAATAAAGCGGTCCGAACGCCGTGGTGCCGACGAACACGGCGAGGTAGGTCACCGCGCTGTTCAAGCCCATGATCGTGCCGCGCCGCGCAGGATCAAGCGCGGACAGGCGCATCACCAGGACGTTCAGCCCGAAATGATTGGCAAGGCCCCAGACGGCTATCATCGCTATAGTCAGATGGAAACTACTGCTCGCTGCGGCAATCGCGACATAGACGGCCGCGACGAGCAGGTAGGCAAATGGCATGATACGCCGCGCGCCCAGGCGGTCGATAACGCCGTCAAGAAGTGCCGCCGCACCAAATCCGGCGCCATAAGCGAGCGCGGCCAGCCCGTTGGCGCTGACCGGCCGTCCCAAGCCATTGTGAAGGTGATCGCCAAGATAGCCATAGACACCGTAGAACGCGGTCATGAATGCGGCGCAGGCAACCAGAAGCGGCACTATGCCGGGGACGCTCAAGGCGCCCAGCGGCGTCGGCGCCGGGCCGCTCTTCCTGACATCGCTCAGCGACGTCAGCGTCAGGCTTGCCAATGCGAGTGCTGCGAGCACCGCGACCGCCGCGAAAACGGCGCGCCAATGCACCAGGTCGGCAAGTACGGCCGACAGCGAAACCCCGGCGATCATGCTCAGCGTCCAGCCGGTCAGCACGACGCCTATGGTGCCGCTTTCGCGGCCGGGCGGTGCAATCGCGGCGGAGCTGGCGTAGATTGCCGGCATGGCGACACCTGCAGCGATGCCGGCGAGAAGCTGGGCCGCGACCAGCGCCGTCACCGTCGGCGCAGCAGCGCTGGCGACGAGCGCTATCGCCAGCAGCAGCAACGCTCCTTGCAGCATGCGGCGGGCACCAAGCCGGTCGATATAGCGCGCCAGGAACAAGGCGCTCGCCGACGTACCGAGCCCGAACGCGGCGGACGCGATCATAACCGCCGGCACGCTTGTGCCGAAGGACGCGGCCACCGCCGGTGCGATCGGACCGAGCACCAGCGAGTTCGAGCCGATCACGGCAATGCATCCGGTGAGGAGGTAAGCGAGCGCCGGGATAGGCGGCCTTACCGTAAATGTTGCGACTTGATCACTATTCGACATAGGGCGATAATGGCCGTATTAAATTCTGCATCAATAGGGAATTTCATTATGGATGAAGAAACAGATGGCATTCCGCAGAACAGGCCTGCCGCCCGCGATATCGATGCAACCGACCGAAAAATATTAGGCGTTCTGGTCGACGACGCCACGATCAGCTATGCCGAGCTCGGCGACCGGGTCGGCCTTTCACCGCCGGCAGCCCATGAACGCGTCAAGCGCCTCCGGCGCAGCGGCGCCATCCGCAACACCGCGGTCATCATCGATCCCAAGGCGGTGCACAAGCCGCTGCTTGCCTTCGTCCATATCGACACCAAGGGGTGGGGAAAGACGCCGGAGCTGATGGCTATTTCCGAACATCCCGAAGTCGAGGAGATTCATTCGGTGGCCGGCGACACATGCATGCTGATCAAGGTCCGCACCGAGGACACGCGGGCACTCGAAGGCCTGTTGTCGCGCCTCTACGAAACGCCTGGCGTCACCTCGACCCGAAGCTATGTGGTCCTGTCGACCTATCTCGAGCGGCCGGTGCAGCCGGGGATAACGACGGAATGGCCGACCCCCCGGCACATGGCCAAGCCGCTTTATTAGCTCATACGATCCTCACGCGTATCCAAAGTCGAACCGGAAACGTCTTAGGCACTGCATCCTGTGGTCATCCGTCGGGCCGGTTCGTTTGCGCCGGTTCTTGGATCCGACGGGATGCCTGTTGCGCAACCGGAGGCACGCGATGAGGAAATTAATCGTAGGCAGCTTTATTTCGCTGGACGGCGTCATCGAAGCACCAATGGAATGGGCCTCGCCCTTCTTCGACGAGGAGATGAAGGAGCACTCATATGAAAAGGCCGGCGAGGCGGATTTTTTCCTGCTCGGCCGCATCACCTATGAAATGTTTTCGGCGCGTTGGCCGCATGTCAAAGGCAGCAAGTACATGGACCGCATGAACGGGCTGAACAAGCTCGTCGCTTCGCGCAGCCTCCAGGCAGTGAGCTGGAACGCATCGCTGATCCAAGGCGACGTCGCTGCCGAAATCGCCAGGATCAAGCAGCAAACCGGCGGCAACATACTGAAGTATGGAGTGAGCAATCTCGACCAGACGCTGCTCGCCAACAGGCTTGTCGACGAGTATCAACTCTCGATCGTGCCGACCCGCGTCGGGCATGGCAAACGCGCTTTCCAGGATGTCGACCCGTCCCTGGTCAAGCTGGAGCTTATAGATACGCACCGTTTCAAGAACGGTGTGATCACGCTGACCTATGTCCCGATGTGATCCGCCGCCGAATCGAATGCCAATGAAGATGCAGCCAAGACTTGACCCGACCGGGCTTTTCGACGTCCGCTACGCCGGCTTCCTGGAGACAGTCGCGCATTTGCGTGGACGGCTGCACCGCTACTGTGCACGCATGACCGGTTCGACGCTCGACGCCGAAGACGTGATGCAAGAGGCGCTGTTCGAGGCCTATCGGAAGATCGAGAAGCTGGACGATGCGAGTGCTCTTCGCCCCTGGCTGTTTCGCATTGCATATAATCGCTGCATCGATTTCTTGCGAAGCCGGCAGGTGCGTCTGCATGCGGAGGCCAATTTCGTCGAAGACGAGATCATCCTGCCGGTCGAGCCGGCGGGCAAGGGCGCGGATCGCGCGATCGAACGGCTGGTTATCCACCTGCCGCCCAAGGAACGCGCCTGCGTCCTGCTCAAGGATGTCTTCGACTATTCGCTGGAAGAGATCGCCGATCTCGTCGGCTCGACCGTGGGTGGCGTCAAGGCCGCGTTGAGCCGTGGCCGCTCCAAATTGGCCGCCTTGTCAGGCGAGCCAATCCTCCGTTCGGAGCCCCAGCGCGATCCGGAACTTCTGGAATTGCTCAGCCGCTATGTCGAACTGTTCAACCGCCGCGACTGGGACGGGGTACGGGCGCTGAGCAGCGCCGACGCACAATTGCAGGTCGCGGATTGCTTCAGGGGCAGGCTGTCGGATTCACCTTACTTCGTTGAATATGAAAGAGCCTCGACGGCCTGGAAAATGGCGATTGGCATGATCGATGGCGAGGCGATGCTGCTCGTGCTCCACCATGGCGAAGACGGTTGGAAGCCGGCCCATCCGGTTCGGATCGAAGCCGCTGGCGGGACCATAAATGGCATCACCGATTATTATGCCTGCCCCTGGATCATGCCGACGGCTGGTGCGGTGGTCGTTTCCAGGCCGGCATAACCAGCAACAGGACATGCAAGCGTCCGGCATCAAGCTGAATGAAATGGGATCGATGCCGGACAAGACATAGGGGGCTTACTGAAGCTTCGCCTGCAAGGCGTTGACGTCATCCGTCGTCATTTCGCCGTCGGTCGTCACCTTGCCGTCGACGATCTTCCAGAGCCGGAACGGGCCGGTGATGTCGCCATACTTGTCGAAGGCTACAGGGCCGATGACGCCTTCGTAGCGGATCGGCTTGCCCTCCTTGATCAGGCCGAGCGCCTTGGCGAACTCGTCCTTGCCGGCATAGATCGGTGTGCCGGCCGGATCGACCGCCTTGTACATCGCGTCCTTGATCTTGGCCGGATCCTCGGAGCCGGCAATGGCGATAGCCAAGCCGACAATGGCGCCGGCATCATAGGACCGGTCGGCTGCGGGATTGGACGGTTCGATGCCCGAAAATTCCTTGTAGTTCTTGGTGAAATACTCGGTCGATGCGGTCGGGCTGGTGCCGGATGAAGTGCCGTACGCATCCTTCAGGTAATCTGCGCCAACGGATTCGATGAAGTCCGGGCTGTTCATGCCGTCATTGAGCAGGAATTTCTGGACGCCGCCCTGCGAAATCCAGGTACGGGCGATGGTTGCGCCATCGACAGGCGTGCTGACGAGGTAAAGCCCGTCCGGCTCGCCGGCCATGGCCGCGGTCACTTCAGAGGCATAGCTCGACTGCTTTTCATTGTAGGGCGTGTCGGAGACGATGGTGCCGCCGAGCGCCTTATAGGCACGCGAGAATTCCGCCACCATGTTGACGCCGAAGTCGTTGTTGACGTGGATGACCGACAGCTTCTTGAAGCCCTTGTCGATGGCATATTTGGCGGCGGCGACGCCCTGCAGAGCGTCCGAGGTGATGGTGCGGAAGAAGATGCCATTGGTCTTGCCGTCGCGCCCGAGCGCCGTCAGCGTCGGCGACGACGAAGCCGGCGACACCTGGACGATCTTGGCCGGCGCGGTAACCGAGGTCAGGATCGGGATCGACACCGAGGAGATGATGCCGCCTATGATCACCGGCACTTTCTTGACCTGCACGAGCTGGGTTGCGGCGTCGACCGCAATGTTGCCCTGGCTCTGGCTGTCGCGGGTGTCGGTCGCGAGATCGCAGCCGCGCACGCCGCCGGCATCGTTGATGTCGCGGAATGCCATTTCGACCGACTTGGCGCCTGCCTGGCCATATTCGCCGGCCGGGCCGGTCAGTTCCATGACGAGGCCGACGGTGATCTTGCAGTCGGCGGCTTGTGCTGCGCCGGCCGCTGTCAGCAAGGCGAGCGCGGTGGTGATCTGAAGTATGGTCTTTGTCATTGTTGTTCCCCTTTCGTTACACGACTCTCATTCACGTCTTGAGCCTGTTCAGCCTTCCGGCACCTGCAGCCAGGTTTCATGCAGATGTCGCCATTCGACGCCGTTAGGCGCCGATGAACTGGTGGTGAAAACGGCACTCGAGCGACGGCGGCTGTGCTTGCCGGCGCGTTGCTGTGCCTCGACATAGCAGAGGACGATCGTGTCGCCGGCCTGCCAGCCGGCCCGGATATCCTCGATCGAGATGGTGAAACCGCCGTCACAGCTGGCGCGGCTTGCGCTGACATGGTCAAGCACAGCATCGCGATCGAGGACCTGACCGTCCGGCGCAACCATCTGGAAGCCTTTGCCCATAACGCTTTCGAAGCGCCTGAAATCTGCGTTGTCCGCACTCGCCGCATTGAACCAGTCGACGAAGAAGCGGTGGAGATCGACCACCTCGGCGCTGGCGCGGGAAAGCAAGGAGGGGTTTTCGTCCATGGCCGCGTTCATTTCCTGCCTGCATTCAAATTGTAATGCATGATCGAGCCGTGGCGGCCGTGACGGTCGCGTTCCAATGTGTAGACGTCGCCCAGCGGCCCCCGGCTTTGCGCGATTACGGCAGCGATCCTCGCCCGTTCGTCTGCATCGAGCGCGACGTCCATGATTCTGGCATTGGCAAGGGCGTGCGCCTGGTTGCGGGCGCCGACGATGACGGCCGCCACTTGCGGCTGCTCCAGCACCCAGGCGCTGGCGATGGTGGCGATGTCGAAACCGCGGTGGTTAGCGATGGCCTTCAGTGTGCGAAGCAACTCCTGGAAAAGCTCCCAGCCGCCGAAATCATCGATGATCAGCTTGTATTTGACCAGCGACCGGTTTTCGAGCGGCGTCTGCGGCTCGGTAACGCCAAGCCATTTTTCGCTAAGGAAGCCGCCCGCCACCGAACCGTAGCAGAGGAAACTGACGCCATGCCGGCTGGCGAGTGCTGCAAGGCTGTTGGCCGGCCGCTGGTCGAGCACCGAGTATTGCAATTGCTGGCTGACCAGCGGCACACCCGCGGCCAGGATCTCGGCCAGCCGCAGCGTGTCGAAGTTCGTGATGCCGATATTGCGCACCTTGCCTTCCCTGCGGATCTCATCGAGCCAGCCCATCGCATCGACATAGCGGGGCACCGAATAGTCCCACCAATGGAACTGCACAAGATCGAGGCGCTCAGTCTTCAACCGCCGCAGCGACTGGTCGACGATGCTGCTGATGTAGTCGCGGCCGATCGTGGAGAGCCGTTCGAGGTCAGGCACCAGCTTGGTGTGCACCTTCATCTTGGCGGCAGCGTCGAGGCCACGCTCATTGGCAAGGCGCAGGCGCGCCGCACCAATCAGTTCCTCGACACCGGTATAGATATCGGCGCAATCATAGGTCCAGATGCCGGCGTCGAACGTGGCGATCAGGTCGCTCACCGCCTGTTGGCGATCGACCGCGCCGTGCCCGCCGGCAAGCTGCCAGCCGCCGCGAATGACGCGCGAGATCGTGTAGCCGGGGCTGAGTTCGAGTGCCTTGGCGGTCATCTCTGGTCACTCTCCTTCGGCAGCGGAACCGCCGTGGTCTCGGCATGGCTGAACCGCCGCTTGCCGGTCCTGATGATCCGCAGCCGGCTGGCGCAATTGGGATCTGGACAAGCGATCTCGGCGTCCGATGTCATCCAGTCATTCCTGTGGGTCGGGCGCTGTTTTGCCGCGAGCAGCGGCAGAACGGCTGATATCGAATAGATCGAAAAACCCTGGCCCGCCGGCATCGACAGCATCTCGCCCTTCAACTCGAAATAGTCGCCGGCCTTGGCGCCGCAATAGATCGGCTTGCCCTCGGGGATAACCGCCTCGACGCGAAGGTCGAAGAGTTCGAAACTGTCGTCTTGTCCGGCCATTCAGATCTCCACCCGGGTAAAGGTGATGTCGCAGGCGCCGTTGCGGCGGATCACGCCACAAGCGGCTGCGAATTCATCGCGCTGCTCAGGCACCACCTGCGCGACGACGCTTCCGGCAAGCCAGCCGATCGGGAACAGCAGGCGTGCGCCCGCTCCGTAGAACAGGCCGATATCGAAAATAGCATTCGGATTGCCGCCCCACATGCGCGGCGGCACGTAGGACAACACGATGTCGCCCGGCTGCGGCGTCAGCGTTGCATTCTCCGCCGGCAAGGGCCTGGCATAGGTTTGGCCCTCAAGATCGACTGATGGAACCGGGCAGGAAATCTCAGGCCCCGTCCACATCGCATGGATGCCGGCAACGACGCGCGGTTGCTCGAGATAGGCCAGCAGGAAGGCGGCGTTGTCGGGCGCCTTTTCAGGCAACAGCAGTGCGGTCACGGAAAGCTGTGAGCGCGGCTCGGTGATGCTGATGCCAAGCGCCGTCATGCCCTCAATCCTTCCTTGCTTTTGGATTGGAGCTTGTCGCGCAGAAAGGCGAAGGGCCGGCTGATGTCGGCCACCAGCGCCTCACGCGCCGCTTGCGCATCCTGCTTGGCAAGCGCGGCGACGATGCTGCGGTGATAGTGGGCGGTGTCGACCTCGCCGGCGTCGGAAAAGGCGTAGATGGCGACGCGGATACAGGGTCCGGATTGCAGCCAAAGGCTCTCGATCATCGGGATCAGCACGGCGGAACCGCAGCAACGGTAGATCTCGAAATGGAAGCTCTGGTTGAGCGTCGCCTCGCGATCGATATCCTTCTTGTGCTTCAGTGCCCGCATCTCGTCCCACTCGCCTAGCATGGCTTCGACCGAAGCAATCTGGCGCGGGTTCATGCGCGTGGCGGCAAGTGCTATCGCTTCGCCCTCTATGAGCGACCGAGCCCGCAAGAGATCGTCGATACGCTCCAGCGTGATCGGCGGCACACGTACCGAACGGTTGGGAAGCGCCTCCAGCGCCTTCTCGGTGATCAGCCGTCCGAGCGCCTCGCGCACCGGCATGGTGCTGGTGACCAGCGCGTCGGCGAGGCCGCGGATGGTCAGAACCTGGCTCGGCTCGAAAAGGCCGCCGATCAAGGCGCGGCGAAGCTCCGAATAGACGCGATCCTGCACGGTCTCGCGGCCGACCGGTGTAAGCTGGGCTGCGATCACCTCATTGTTCTTGTTCTTTTCGACGGCGGCCTTCTGCATTGGCAATTCCGGTCTTGGCCGTTTTCGGCTTGCGGAAGAAATTAAAGCCGAATAGCGTGATCAAAGCAAGTGTGATCACAAATCAAATCATAGGCGACGAAGATCGCTTTCGGCCAGAGGGATTGATGAGCGACACGACGGAACGGCAGGAGGAGATCCGCACGCCGGTCCTCACGGCCAGGAACGTCCTCAGACGCTTCGGCGGGCTCGTTGCGGTCAACAATGTCTCGTTCGACGTCCGGCCGGGCGAAATACTTGGCCTTATCGGCCCGAACGGCGCAGGCAAAACCACGATGTTCGACCTGCTCGCCGGCAGCATTCTGCCGACCAGCGGCGAAATCCTCCTCAACGGCGTATCGGTGTCGGGGGAAGCTGCCCATCGCCGCATCCGCCGCGGCCTCGGCCGCACGTTCCAGATCCCCCGGCCCTTGCCTAACCTGACGCTGATCGAAAACGTCATGCTGGCCGCGCAAGGGCAGGCCGGAGAAAAACTGCTCGCCAATTTCCTGACGCCCCGGCGGGTCGCTGCCGAAGAAAGGGCTGCCGAGATAAGAGCCGTCGAACTGCTCGAGCTCGTCACGATCGCTCACCTTGCGCACGAGCCGGCGCGCGTGCTCTCAGGCGGCCAGCGCAAGCTGCTCGAGCTGGCCCGCGTGATGATGGCCGACCCGGCGATCATCCTGCTCGACGAGCCGGCGGCCGGGGTCAACGCAACCCTGCTCGAGATCATCATCGACCGCATCCGCGACATCAATGCGCGCGGCATCACCTTCCTGCTGATCGAGCACAATATCGACATGGTGACGCGACTCTGCCACCGCGTGCTGGTCATGGCGAGCGGCCAGCTTCTGCGCGAAGGCACTCCGGACGAGGTGGCGCGTGACCCACGCGTCATCGAGGCCTACCTCGGAGGCACGGCATGAGCCAAAGGGTACTCGATGTCCGCGAGCTCGAAGCCGGCTATGAGCCCGGCGTGCCGATCGTGCGCGGCGCCTCGATCACCGTCGACAAGGGCGAGATCGTCGTCGTCCTCGGCCCCAACGGCGCCGGCAAGTCGAGCCTTATCAAGGCCATCGCCGGCCTTGTCCCGATCACCGGCGGCACGGTGCTGCTGGACGGCAAGGATATCACGGCGTCGCCCGCCCACACCATGGTCCGCCTTGGCCTTGCCTTCGTGCCGCAGACAGAGAACATCTTCCCGCTGATGTCGGTCGAGGACAATCTCAGGGTCGCCTGCGGCATTCTGAGGCCGCGCGAGGTCCCCGCCCGCATCGAGGAAATGTATGCGGTCTTTCCCGATCTCGCCCGTCAGCGCAGAACGGCCGCGGGCAATCTCTCAGGCGGACAGCGGCAGATGCTGGCCGCCGCGCGGGCATTGATCGTCCATCCCAAGGTGCTGGTGCTCGACGAGCCGTCGGCCGGCCTGTCGCCGAAATTCGTATCGATGGTGTTCGAGATGCTGGCCGGCATCCGCAAATCCGGCGTCACCATCCTGCTGGTCGAGCAGAACGCGAAGGCAGCGCTTGCCATTGGCGACCGCGCCTACGTGCTGGTCGAGGGCAAGGAGCGGCACCAGGGCATCGCCGCCGAGCTCTGGAACGATCCGGTCGTCGCCGAACTCTACCTTGGCCAGCGCCGCCCCGACTTTAGGAAAGGAGGCGCGGCATGAACCTGCAATTTGTCGTCGACGGACTGCTGGCAGGGTCGATGATCGGCCTCGGCGCCATCGGTGTGACACTCACCTATTCGATCTTGCGCTTCTCGAACTTCGCCCATGGCGACTTCATGGCCTGGGGCGCCTATGCGACGCTGGCCGTGGTTGGCGCCATCGGCGCGATGTTCGGCAAGATCGCACCGATCGCGCCCCTCTCCTTCGGTTGGCCGCTGATCGCCGCGCTCATCATCGGCATGGTGGCCACCGGCCTGCTGGCGCTGGCGCTCGACATGGTGCTGTTCGCGCGGCTGCGGGCCAAGGGTCAGGCGATCATCGTGGTGATGGCGAGCTTCGGCGCCTCCATGGCGCTGAGAAGCCTGCTCGAATTCATCTTCACCTCGCGGCCGACCTATTTCAGCCGGGCCATTCAGATCGCCATGCCCGTCGGCTTCGGCATTCGCATCACCCCCGACCAGATCGCGCTGCTGCTGCTGACGGCCGTGCTCGTGCTCGGTGTGCACCTCCTGATGACCCGCACCCAGACCGGCCGTTCGATGCAGGCATTGAGCCAGAACGCGGCACTGGCGCGCATCGTTGGCATTGACGTCGCCAAGGTGGTGCGCGTCACCTGGATCATCGGCGCGGCGCTGGCCTGCGTCGCCGGCGTCATGATCGGCATTCTCATCCAGATCCGCCCATTCATGGGTTTCGAGATGCTGCTGCCGATGTTCGCGGCCGCCATCCTCGGCGGCATCGGCAGCGTGCCCGGCGCCGTCCTCGGCGGTTTGATCATCGGCATGGCCGAAGCGGGTGCCGTGCAATTGATCGGCGCCGAATGGCGGGCGGCCGTCTCCTTCGTCATCCTGATGACGGTGCTGTTCGTGCGCCCCATCGGCCTTTTCGGAGTGAGGGAACGCTGATGGATCTGCTCGGCTACGGCGCTTTCTTCCTGACCACCGCGCTGATTTTTTCGCTCGTCACGCTCGGGCTCAATTTGCAATGGGGGCTGACCGGGCTTTTCAATGTCGGGGTCGCCGGCTTCGTTGCAATCGGCGCCTACACCTCGGCACTGCTGACCACGCCCGACGATGCCGCGCGGCTCGGCGGCTTCGATCTGCCGATCCTTGTCGGCTGGCTCGGCGCCATGCTGGTGGGCGGCGTCGCGGCCGCCATCACCGGCATCGCCACGCTGCGCCTGAGATCGGACTATCTGGCGATCACTACTTTCGGCGTCGCCGTCGTCGTGCAACTGGTAGCGCTCAATGCCCAGAAGCTGACCGGCGGCCCATTCGGCATCGGCTTCATTCCGCGTCCGCTCGGCGGTCTTGCCGAAACGCCGTTGCTGTTCAACCTTTCGAACCTTGCGATCGTCTCGGTGGTGACGCTGATCGTCTATCTCGCGCTGGAGCATCTGTCGCGTAGCCCGTGGGGGCGCGTGTTGAAGGCGCTTCGCGAGGATGAGCGGGCCGCGATATCTCTGGGTAAAAGCGCGCGGTTCTACCGCGTCCAGGCCTTTGGCGTCGGCGGCGCCATCATGGCGCTGGCCGGTGCGCTGCAAGCCCATTTCACCGGCTTCATCGCTCCGGACAATTATATGCCGGCGCTGACTTTCCAGGTCTGGGTGATGCTGATCGTCGGTGGCGCCGGCAGCAACATCGGCGCCGTCATCGGCAGCATCCTGGTCTGGGCGATATGGGCCGGATCGGGAGCCTTGACCAGCGTGTTGTTCTCGCCGGAGCAGCAGGCTCGTGCCGCCTCCCTGCAGATCGTCGCCATCGGCGTGATGCTGTGCGTCATCCTGCTGGTCAGGCCGAACGGCCTGTTCGGCGACAGGCCGCGGCGCGCAAGGTTCGGCAAGGGCGCGAAAGCGGCTCCGGACGAGAGCGCTGCAAGGTCATGAGCAACGTTGCCGTGCCACGCGGCCTTTCGCTATGGCACGGCGTCGGCCGTAACCGCCGCGACCGGCCTTCGCTCGAAGGTGCACTCGAGGTCGATCTGGCGATTGTAGGCGGCGGATTTTCGGGTCTTTCAACCGCGCTGCACACCGCCGAAAAAGGCATCTCGGTCGCCGTCCTCGAAGCCGAAATCATCGCCTGGGGGGCGACCGGCAGGAACGCCGGTTTCGTCGTGCCGAATTTCGCGAAAAGAGACCCCGACGATATCATTGCCCAGCTCGGACCCGAACGCGGCGAACACCTTGTCGGGTTCGCCGCCGGCAGCGCCGACCTCGTCTTCGACCTGATCAAGCGGCACGGCATAGAATGCGATGCCGTCCAGAGCGGCTGGATACAACCAGCCCATTCACCGACCGCTTTGCAAAAGACCAGATCGCGTGTCGAACAATGGGCACGGCGCGGAAGACCGACTGTTGCGCTGGATAGACCGGCGGTCGAGGAGCTGACCGGCGTTCGCGGCTATCTCGGCGGCTGGATGGATCGGTCGGGTGGCGTCCTCAGTCCGGTCGAATATGCGCGCGGCCTCGCCGATGCGGCGGAAAAGGCCGGCGCGCGCATTTTCGAACATACGCGTGTCGCGTCGATCGATCACATAGGCGATGGTTGGGCTTTGAAGACGGCCTCCGGCTCGGTACGCGCAGGAAAGGTGCTGGTCGCCACCAACGCCTATGGCGGGCCGCTGGATGGCGCGCTGCGGCGAACCTATTTCCCGTTGAAAATCTTCCAGATCGCGACAGCGCCGCTGCCGTGCGAAATACGCACTCGCCTGCTTCCTGGCGGGCAAGGCGTCGGCGACACAAGACGCAATCTCTTCACCTTCCGCTTCGACGGCGAAAACAGGCTGATCACCGGCGGCATGCATGTTTTTGGCCCCGGTGCTGACACGCGGGTGCCGCGGGCGATCTGGCGGCGCCTGGCAAAACACCTCGACCTCCCGGAGATCCCGCCGCTTGAATATAGCTGGTCGGGGATGGCTGCCGTCGAGCCCGACTTCCTGCCGCGCCTCGTCGATCTCGGCCCCGGCCTGATCGCGGGCTTTGCCTGCAACGGACGCGGCATCGCCATGACGACGAGCATGGGCAAGGTGCTTGCGGATTGGGCTGATGGAACAAAGCCTCAGGATTTGCCGCTGCCGTTTGCGCCGCCGTCGCCGATCCCGTTCCACGGCCTGACGCGGCATGCGCCAAACATGCTGCTTCCCCTAAGCATGCTGCGCGATCGGCTGGATGGCTGATCGACGTGCGTGTCCGTCCGCCGTCCTGATACCGAACCGCTAGACTCGCTCAAATCATGTTGTTAACGACAGCGGATGAAGCAGAACTATCTTATCTAATCATCGGCGCTTTGGTCGTCGCCGTCATTGCCTTGGGCATTTACGTCTATCGCGAGGAGACCAAGCCGAAAGGCGTGGAACTTCGTATCGACGATACCGGCATTTCAGTTCAGGAAAAGTAGACATTTCTGCTCCCCGACTTGCGCGCTGAAGCCGACTTGCACCGTCTCAACCAAGCTCCAAGGTCGTTATCGCATAGACACCGGACTGCGTGAGCTGCGGCGCTTTTCCCCTGTACATTCGAGCGGTTTCGAAACCTGGTTGAAGACCTGCGGATGACAGCAAATCTACAAATTGCCCGCTGGTTTCGGGAATGTCGAGATGGACGTTTCCGGGGCCGCACATCTGCGCGAGCGCGGCGAAGAGACGGCTTGCCGTGTCCAGATTGTCGGCAAAGAGCGGGCCGACCTTGCAGCCGTCGCGGCATCGGCGCGCGACGCCGTATCCCGCAATGGCGCCGTCCTTGACCATGGCAAGCGCCATATGCGGCGGGCGCAGCCAGTGTTCCAGGAAGGACTGTCTCGGGCCGGGAAAGAAGCGGCGGTCATAGTCCAATATGTCCGGCACGAAGTCCGGCCCTATTGTGCAAATGTCACTGCCGACCGCTGCCGGGACATTCGGCAATCCGACGAACCGGATCGTCCGGTAGGCCGGTGCAAAACCCATGCTGCGGTAGTTGGCCTGCTGTTCGACAACGCCGTCGAGGCCGATCGTGCGGTTGCCGAGCCGCGCCATGCCGGCATCCCAAACGGCTTTGCCATGACTTTGGCCACGCCTGTCCGGCCGGCAGATGTAGAGGCCGATGAAGCCGAAATTCTCGCCATAGGCAACGGCCGAAATGCCGGCCGCTAATTCGCCATCGACAAAGGCGCCGATGAAGCCCTGCGGGTCCGCTGCCTGGAACAGCGCGGCATCGTTGAGGCCGGGATTCCAGCCTTCCGCCGCCGCCCAATCGACAAGGGTTTCCACCTCTTCAAGTGCGAGTGTTCGGATCGTTCTGAGCATTTGCGATCACTCGGCGGCACCAGGCGCGAAGGACTTCAACGCGCCATGATAGGGCTTTGCCAATGGGCTTGCATAGGCGCCGCGCTTGGATGTCGTCAGGCCAAGCGTGATCAAGGCCTCGGCCTGCTTGACCGCGGCACCGACCCCGTCGATGACCGGAAGGCCGAATTCCCGCTGCAGCGCCGCCGCCAGATCGGCCATGCCGGCACAGCCGAGCACGATCGCCTCTGCGCGATCCTCGTCGATGGCGCGCGCAATCTCGTTGCGCAGTTTGAGCAGTGCGCCGGACGCTGGATCTTCGAGGGCAAGAACCGGAATGTCGGCAGCGCGCACGCGTGCCCGCCGCGCCATGCCATAGCGCTGCACCAGGCCTTCGACCGGCACGCGCGAACGCCCGGTGGTGGTGACGACGGTGAAGCGCTGGGCGATGAACGAGGCCGTGCTGAGCGATGCCTCGCAGATGCCGATGACCGGAATGTTGGCCATGGCGCGCGCGGCATCGAGGCCGGTGTCGTCGAAACAGGCGACGATCGCGGCCTGTGCGCCCAAGCGCTCACCGGTGGCGATCTCGACCAGCAGGCCGGGAACGGCAAGCGCTTCATCGTAATAGCCTTCGATCGACACCGGGCCCATCGTAGAGGTAACGGCAACAATCTTCGTCGATTGAGCAGCGACCGATCGGGCGGCGACCGCGATAGTCTCGGTCATGCTGGCGGTGGTGTTCGGATTGACGACGAGGATCTGCACTGTCAGGCACGCTCGCGGCGGCGGCCGACATAGACGATCGCGCCGAGCGTCAGCAAGATCACCAGGAAGGAAAACAGGGTCGTCACGGTGCCCAGCGCATAGAGCACCGGCGTCGTGACATTCGTCGTCATGCCGTAGATTTCGAGCGGCAGCGTGTTGAAGGTGCCCGACGTCATCAGCGTGCGAGCAAACTCGTCATAAGAGAGGGTAAACCCAAACAGGCCGACGCCGATCAGGCTGGGTGCGATCATCGGCAGGACGACATGCGCGAAGGTTTGCCACGACGATGCTCCGAGATCGCGCGCGGCTTCCTCGTAGGCCGGCGAGAACCGGTTGAAGACAGCAAACATAATCAGCACGCCGAAAGGCAAGGTCCAGGTCAGATGGGCGCCGAAAGCGGACGTGTACCAGGCGGGGCGGAAGCCGATCTGCTGGAAGACGACGCCAATGCCGAGACTGATGATGATCGAGGGCACGACCAGGCTGGCGACGGCCAGATAGAAGAGTGCGGTTGCGCCGCGAAATTTTTGCCGGAAGGCAAGGCCGGCAAGCAGCGACACGGCGACAGTGACGACCATCACCATCAGGCCAAGGACGAGCGAGCGTTTGAAGCTGCCGCCGAAGTCGCCGACCGCCTGGCGCTCGAACAGGTTGGCAAACCAGTGCAGCGAGACGCCGTTCAGCGGAAATGTCAGACCGCCGTTCTCGCCCTGGAAAGAGAGGATCAGGATCGCCGAAAGCGGGCCGTAGAGGAACAGCACGAAAACCGCGAAGAACGCCGCCAGCACGTAGAATTCGAAGCTGCGCTTGTCGTGTCTCAAAGTCTCACAGCTCCTTGCGAATGTCGACGATGCGCAGGATACCCGCGACCATCAGCAGGACCAGCACCAGCAGCACGACCGCGTTGGCAGCGGCCGCCGGATACTGCAGCAGCGACATCTGGTTCTTCATCATCAGCGCGACGGAGGCGCTCTGGCCGCCGGACATCACCTGCACCGTCGAAAAGTCGGCCATCACCAGCGTGACGACGAAGATGGTGCCGATCGCCATGCCGGGCTTGGCAAGCGGCATGACGACGTTCCACAGAACCTGCCAGCCGGAAGCCCCGGCGTCGCGCGCGGCCTCGATCAACGACTTGTCGATGCGCATCAGCGTGTTGAAGATCGGCGTCACCATGAACAGCGTGTAGAGATGCACCATGGCCAGCACCACGGCGAATTCGGAATAGAGCAGCCATTCGATCGGCTTCGGGACCAGTCCCATCTGCACCAGCGTCGAGTTGACCAGGCCATTGCGGCCAAGCACCGGAATCCACGAGATCATGCGAATGATGTTGGAGGTCAGGAACGGCACCGTGCAGACCAGGAACAGCACCATCTGCATGGCTGTGGTTCTGATATGGAAGGCGAGGAAATAGGCGACCCAGAAGCCGATAAGCAGCGTCAGTGCCCAGACGATGGCGGCGTATTTCAGCGTATTCAGATAGGTCTTCCAGGTAACCCACGAGCCGAGCGTGTCGGCGTAGTTGGTGGTCAGGAAATCCGGGTACATCGCCGCGAAATCGTAGTCCCAGAATGAGACCACGGCGATCATCAGGATAGGCAGCAGGAGGAACGCGCCGAGGATCAGCGCCAGCGGTGCCGCCTGGAGATAGGGTGCGACGCCGGCAAAGGGGCGCCTACGTCTGGCAGGCTTTGTGGCAATGGTTGCTGGCTGATCGAGTGCCACTGTCATCTGGAACAGCCCTGGGGTGTCGCAAAGGGCCGATAGTCCGGCACGCCGTGATCCTTCCCACCCCCCTCTGTCCTGCCGGACATCTCCCCCGCAAGGGGGGAGATCGGCAATTTGGCTGCTAGCTCTCCTCTTGAAGCATTGGAGATTGGCGAAATCAGAGATGACGGCGCAATCTCCCCCCTTGTGGGGGAGATGTCCGGCAGGACAGAGGGGGGTGGGAAGGAATGCAACATCTCAGCTATTGCCGCCTTGCATCAAGCAGCGATGAACTCGTTCCAGCGCTTCACCATGTAGCGGTCCTCGTCCATGACCGAGTTCCAGCAGGCGACCTTGCCCATGCGCTCTTCGAACGAGCCGCCGTCACGCACGGCGCCTGCCTTTTCCATGACCTTGCCGTCCGGCGACAGGATATCGCCCTTTGCCGGCTTGCCTTCGATCCAGTAGCCCCACTCGTCCTCGGACATGAACTTCTTGGCCGACACCATGTTGGCCGAGTAGTAGCCCTGGCGATTGAGATAGCCGCCCACCCAGCCTGACGTGTACCAGTTGATGTATTCATAGGCGGCGTCGAGTTTGGCGCCGGAGAGATGGGCTGCCAGGCCAAGCCCGCCACCCCAGGAGCGGTAGCCTTCCTTGAGCGGCTGGAAGCGGCATGCGATGCCCTTGGAGCGGACTGCGGCCACGGCCGGCGACCACATCGACTGGATTACCACTTCGCCTGAAGCCATCAGGTTGACACTTTCGTCGAAGGATTTCCAGAAGGCGCGGAACTGGCCGGCTTGCTTGGCTTTGATCAGGAAGTCGATCGTCTTATCGATCTCCTCTTTGGTCATGTTGCCCTTGTCGGCGTATTTGATGTTGCCCGTTGCCTCCATGATCATCGCCGCATCCATGATTCCGATCGACGGGATGTTGAGGATGGCGGTCTTGCCCTTGAAGGCCGGATCCATGATGTCGGCCCAGGTGGTGATATCGCGGCCGACGAGGTCGGGGCGGATGCCGAGCGTATCGGCATTGTAGATCGTCGGCACCATGGTGAACCAATTGGTCGGCGCCTTGGCGAAAACCTTGCTGTCCTGCGCCTCGACGTAACCGACCGTATGCGGCGCGGTGCCCTGGGCAATGACGCTGTCGGGCGTCAGCTTGCCGGTTTTGAACAGCGGCACCAGCTCGTCGTAATATTTCAGCTTGCTGACATCCATCGGCTGCAGGACGCCTGTCGGGAACACCTTCTTGCAGATCCAGTATTCGATGTCGGCGATGTCGTAGCTGTCGGGCTGCGTCACGGCGCGCTGCGCGGCGGCGTCGGAATCGGTTGCTGTCATCTCCAGCGTGATGCCGAGATCGGCTTTGCACTTGTCGGCGATGGCATTGAGATTGGACACGCCGGTACCGAACTGGCGCAGCGTGATGTTCGATTGCGCCCAGATGGTCGGAAAGCCTGATATGGCGCCGGAACCGGCGGCGAAACCGACTGCGGCGGCACCTGTCTTGAGCAGCGAACGTCGCGATATTCCAGTCTTCTTGTCGGTGGTGTTGGTCATGTTCAGTTCCCCTGTTTTGGTTGGTTATGCTGGGTTTCAGGAATCGAGACGGCCAAGGACGATCGCGTCCTCGGCGTCCCAGGCGATCGGCACTGCGTCGCCGACGGCAACCGGCCTGGCGAAGAAGCTGGTGTCGTCGACGATCACCGTGAAATCCTCGATGCCGGCGCCATTGACCGAGAGCTTCACGGTCGAACCGCGGTACTCGACGTTTGCAATGATGCCGGTGAAGCCGAGCCCGGCTGCCGGCGGCTCGCCGATGCGCACGTGGTCGGTGCGAATGGCGATGTCGATGGGCTCCCCGGTCTCCCTGCCCTGCCCGCTGGCGGCGAGTGCGACGCCGCCGGGCACGTCGAAAACGACCATGCCGTCGCGACTACCGGCGACGCGGCCGGAGATGACATTGTGGTCGCCCATGAAACGAGCGACGAACGCGGTGGCCGGCCGCTCGAACACCGTGCGCGGGTGCGCCGCCTGCTCGATTCGGCCGTCGTTCATCACCACGATCAGGTCGGCCAGCGCCATCGCCTCTTCCTGGCTGTGGGTGACGTGGACGAAAGTGATGCCGAGCGATGTCTGCAGCTTCTTCAGTTCGGCCCGCATGCGTATCTTCAGGAACGGATCGAGCGCCGAAAGCGGTTCGTCGAGCAACAGCGCCTCGGGATCGGTGATCAATGCGCGGGCGAGAGCAACGCGCTGTTGCTGGCCGCCGGAAAGCTGCGCCGGACGACGGCTGGCATAGGCCTCCATCTGCATCAGCTTCAGCATATCGAGTGCCTTGGCGCGGCGCTCCTCCTTGCCGACGCCCTTCATCTTCAGGCTGAAGGCGACATTGTCGATCAGGTCGAGATGCGGAAACAGCGCGTAGGACTGGAACATCATGGCGGTGCCGCGCCTGGCCGGCGGCAGGTCGGTAACCACTGTGTTGCCGAGACGCACGTCGCCGCTCGATATGCTCTCGTGCCCGGCGATCATGCGCAGCGTCGAGGTCTTGCCACAGCCGGACGGACCGAGCAGGCAGCAATAGGTTCCCGCAGGGATTTTCAGGCTGATGCCTTCGACGGCAGTCGTCGCGCCATAGACTTTCGAAACGGACACAATGTCGATTTCGGCGGCTTTGGACATCCAGCTTCCCCTTTGGTCGGATTAGCCAAAGCATCATGCGTGCCAGTTGCGCACCGCCGCACCAACCAACTGAATCCTCGAAGAAATCAGGGCCGCCTCAATATGGCTGCCGATACGGCATCCTTGTGCAATGCACAAATTATAGGCGATTGCCACCGATCCTCGCAAAAATCGTATGCAATCTTTTTCGTTCCTGTATTCACTTTGTCTCTCGTCCAAGCGATGCGATTCAGGATAGAAGAAGGCAGGACCACTGCCATGAACATTGCCGACCAGACTATCCCTGCTATCGAGGCCGCCAACGAGGATCGCGCGCAGGCGATCCGCGACCAGTTGCGCGACGCGATCGTCGATCGCCGGCTGGCGCCGGGAACCAAGCTTTCCGAGGGCGAAGTCGGCACGCTGTTCGATGTCAGCCGCACCGTGGCGCGCGCCGCACTGCAGATGCTCTCCTTCGAGGGATTGGTGCGCACCGAGCGCAATCGCGGCGCCTTCGTCGCCAATCCGTCGCCGGAGGAAGCGCGGCAAGTTTTTGCTTCGCGCCGGCTCATCGAACCCGGCATCGCGATTGCCGCCGCCGGGCGGATGACGCCGGCGCATGTCGCCGCGTTCAAGGCCCAGCTCGACGAAGAAGGCCGTTTCATCGCCGAACGCGGACCGAACGCAAGGCGATCGGAGATCAAGGCGTCGGGGGATTTTCACCTGCTTCTAGCGTCGGTTGCGGGAAACGTCATCCTGCAGCGCTTCATGGAGGAATTGGTCGCTCGTTCATCGCTGGTGATCGCACTCTATGGCCGCTCGGGTATCTCGAGCTGCGGCCACAACGAACACATGCAGATCCTCGAAGCGCTGGAAAATGGCAATGCCGAACGCGGCAGTGCCCTGATGCTGCACCACATCGACCATATCGAGGCCGACCTCGATTTGCGCGTCAGGAGCGGCCCGGCACTCAGGCAGGCGCTCGAGTTCTGAGGTCACTTCAACGCACGATCCTCACGCACATCGGCGTGCCGATGTCGATGGATCGGCCGGTGTCGGTCAGCCGGCCGGTTGCGGCATCACGGGCGAAAATCGAGATGCGGTCGGCATTCTGGTTGGCCGAGAACAGATGGCCGCCCGAAGGCGTCAGGGCCAGATTGCGCGGCGTGGCGCCCCCGCAAGGCGTATAGCCCACAAGGGTAAGCCTGCCGTTTTGCTGGTCGACCGAAAACACGGCGATGCTATTATGGCCGCGGTTGGAGCCATAGAGGAAGCGGCCGTCGGGCGAGATCTGGATGTCGGCGCAGTGATTGCCGTCGCGCGCCTCGGGCGGCACCGCCGGCTTACTGCCGATCACCGCAAGCTTGCCTGATCCGTCTTCCAGCGCTAGCGAGACGACCGTCGAGTCCAGCTCGTTCATGACGAACACGAAGCGCCCGTCCGGATGCAGCGCGAGATGGCGCGGACCAGCCCCCGGCGCAAGCGCCGATTCGGCGAGCTTCGTCAGACTGCCGTCTGAGCCGATGCGATAGGACACCAGCTGGTCGATGCCGAGGTCGGCGACGATCGCCATGCCGCCGGCAACCGTCTCGGTTACGCTATGAGCGTGCGGCCGCTCCTGGCGTGCGGGGTCTGGTCCGCTCCCGCTATGGGCGACGCTCGACAACGGTGCGCTCAGGCCGCCATCCTCGCGCAGCCCCAAGACCACGACCGAGCGATCGGGGCCGCCCTCGCCCATGCCGTAATTGGCGACCAGCAGCTTGGTCCCGTCGCGCGTGAGGGTGTTATGCGCCGTGATGCTGCCCAGCGTCGGCTGCTTGTTGATGTAGGACAGCGTGGCGGTCTGCCTGTCGAAACGGTAGGCCGAGACAACACCTTCGCGCCAGGTGAACACTTCGGAATTGGCGTAGACGTGGGAGCCGTCCGGCGTCACCGACAGGAAGGTCGGATTGTCGATGTCTTCCGTCTCGGCCAGTTTCTTTGTCTCCAGTGTCCCCTCGTCGAAACTGTAGACGCCCAGCCCGACGCCGCGCGCGCCCTGAAAATATGGGGCGTCGCGATTGAGGCTGCCGACGAAAACCAGACAGGCATTCTGCATCACTTCCTCCCATGTTCCGCCGGCATGGGCCGCGACGGAGCCGCCAAAATTTCGCCGAGACTCGCTTGCAACACAACCCCATATGTGAAAATACTATTCACAAAAGAAGATTGACGGGAGGATCGATCATGCATTTCGCTGGTCTGCGGCGCGCCCTGATGGACGATTCCCGCTCCCAGAGGAAGTCGTCATGAGCGGCTTCGCGCCAACCGTGGGCGTGGCATCTACACACCCCGCCAACATGCCCAGGGATCACGCCGACCTTCCCGTCTGGAACGCGGAGAACTGGTTCTACGAAGACTGGCCGGTCGGCCAGAAGATCCGCTCGCTGCGACGGACCATTGCCGAGGGCGACAGCCATCTCTTCAACACGCTCGTGCTCGACATCCATCCATACGTGCAGGACCAGATATTCGCCGAAACAGAAGGCATCTTCGGCAAGCGCCTGGTCGCCGGCGCCTTCGTGTTCTCGGCCGGGCTCGGCCTCGTTGCCACCAACTGCATCAACGCTTTTTCCTATGGCTACGACAAATTGCGCTTCATCAAGCCGGTGTTCATCGGCGACACGATCTATTCGATCCGCTCCAATCTCGACAAGAAACCCAAATACAAGGAGATGGGGCTGATCCGCGCCAGCTATGAAGTCTTCAAAGGTGAAGGAGAGCTTGTGCTTTATTGCGAGCACCTGCAGACGGTGAAGTACCGCAATCCGGCCGATTTCGCCGGCAAGACGGAGAAATAGGCAATGGCTGCCATTGCCGAACTGCCGCTGACCGGGCTCATCGTTGTGGATATGAGCCAGTTCTTGTCCGGCCCCTACTGCTCGCTCAGACTGCTCGACCTCGGCGCTCGCGTCATCAAGATCGAACGGCCGGATGGCGGCGACCTGTCGCGCCGTCTCTATCTCAGCGACACCGAGATCGGCGGCGATTCCACTATCTTCCACGCGATCAACCGCGCCAAGGAAAGCTTTGCCATCGACTTGAAGGACGAGGCCGACCTTGCGGCACTGCGCGGCCTGCTGGCCAGGGCTGACGTGCTGATCCAGAACTTCAGACCCGGCGTCATCGAACGACTGGGCTTCGATTATGACGCGGTGCGCAAGATCAATCCGCGCCTGGTCTATGCCTCGATCAGCGGCTATGGCGAGGAAGGCCCATGGGTCAAGCGGCCCGGGCAGGATCTGCTGGCGCAGGCCCGCTCCGGCGTCATGTGGCTGAACGGCGACGAGGACCAGGGGCCGGTGCCCTTCGGCCTGGCGATCGCCGACATGCTGGCGGGTTCGGCCGCCGCGCAAGGCATCCTCGCCGCACTGGTGCGGCGCGGTGTGACCGGCAAGGGCAGCCATGTCGAGACCAGCCTGCTCGAAGCGCTGGTCGACTTCCAGTTCGAGGTGCTGACCACGCATCTCAATGACGGGCGCCGGCTGCCGCGGCGGTCGAGCTTCCGCAGCGCACACGCCTATCTGTCGGCGCCCTACGGCGTCTATCCGGCCAAGGACGGCTATCTGGCGATCGCCATGACGCCGATCTCGAAACTCGCCGATCTCCTCGGGCTCGAGGAACTTGCGCCCTACCGCGATCAGCCGTCGACCTGGTTCACTGCCCGCGACGAGATCAAGGCGATCATCGCGCAAAAAATCGCGACGAAAACGGTCGACGAGTGGCTTGCCATCCTCGAGCCTGCCGACATCTGGTGCGCCAAGGTTTTGACCTGGCCGGAAATGATGGCCAGCGAAGGCTTCCAGGTTCTCGACATGCTGCAGACGGTGACGCGCGAGGATGACGTTTCGATCCTTACCACGCGCTCGCCGCTCAGGGTTGACGGCATCCGCGCCAAGGTCGAGCGGGCCGCGCCACGCATCGGCGAGCACAGCGCAAAAATCCGCGCGGAGTTCGGGCTGTGAGCGACGTCATGCTCAAAGGCATGACCTGGAGCCATCCGCGCGGCTATGACCCGATGGTCGCCTGTTCGGCGCTGTGGAAGGAACGGACCGGCGTCGCTATCGAATGGGACAAGCGCTCGCTGCAGGATTTCGAGTCCTTTCCGGTCCAGGAACTGGCCCGCGCCTATGATCTGATCGTCATCGACCATCCGCATGTCGGCCAGATCACCGCCGAGAACTGCCTGACGCCGCTCGATATCGCCGGCCGGGAAGCCGAACGTGCAGCACTTGCGGCGGACAGCGTCGGCCGGTCCTATGCCAGCTACAACTGGCAGGGCCGGCAGTGGGCGTTTCCGATCGACGCGGCCAGCCAGGTGCAGGCGTGGCGGCCCGACATGCTCTCGGCTGCGCCGGCGAGCTGGGCCGATGCGCTCGATCTGGCGCGGCAGGGCCGCGTGTTGTTGCCGCTCAGGCCGCCGCATTCGCTGATGGTGTTCTACACGCTCGCCGGCAATCTCGGCCGGCCCGCCGGTGAAGGCCCGGGCGACCATGTGGATCCTGCAACTGGCAAGCAGGTTTTCGAGATGATGCGCGAGATCGCGGCGCTCGTCGGCCCGGCCTGTCTTGGCATGGATCCGATCGCGGTTCTGGAGCAAATGGCCGGATCGGGATCGCGGATCGCCTGTGCGCCGCTGATCTATGGCTATGTCTCCTACGCCATCGCCGGATTCCGGCCCAACCGCGTTGTTTTCGCCGATAGCCCTGCTGCAGGCAATGTCGGTCCCAAAGGCTCGGCGCTCGGCGGGACCGGCATCGCCGTGTCGGCCTTTTCGAAGGCCAGGCAGGCGGCCATCGACTTCGCTTACTGGATCGCCAGCGGTGACGTGCAGCGCGGCCCTTATGCCTCGGCCGGCGGCCAGCCCGGCCATGCGGCAGCCTGGGCGGATGCCGCCGTCAATGCCGCCAGCGGCAATTTCTACAAGGACACCCGAGCCACGCTCGAAGGTGCCTGGGTCAGGCCGCGGCACGACGGCTACATGGCCTTCCAGCAGGCGGCGTCAGATCGCATCAATCTTGGCCTGAGCGAAAGGCACAATGCCGCTCGCGTCGTTGCCGATCTCAATCGCCTGTTTCGGGAGAGCCTTTCGACGCAGGTGTCCGGCGTTGCCGGCGGAGGAGCCTGAAACAACCGAACGGAGGAGAGCCTGCGCTCAAGACGTTTCGGGCGTGATTGCTGGATTGCCGACCGAACTGAAGGCGCAATATGACGGCGCGCCGCAGAAGGTGCTGCCGTCGGCCTGGGCGGCATCTGGCCTGGTCATCGTGCTCCTGGTTTCGCTCTACGGTCGCGAGCGGCACATGTCGGCGACCATCTGAGGCCGTCTATTCGTTTTAGCCGCATTTGTGCGACGCCAAGTGATTCCACTTGGCTGCAAAATGCTCTACAACCTCCACAGCCGCTTGGCGTTGCCTGACAGCAGTTTTTGCCGCTCATCGGCGCTGACACCACTGAGCAGCGCGTGCGTTGCCGCAATCCAGGTCGCAAGCCCACCGCCGAGCGTGCAGACCGGCCAGTCGCTGCCCCAGACGACGCGATCCCAGCCGAAGCATTCGATGGTGTGCTCAACATAGGAACGCAGCGTTTCGACAGTCCAGGATCCGGCATCCGCATAGGCGACCACACCGGAAATTTTGCCGGCGACATTCGGGCGCCGCGCGATGTCCGCCATGTGCTCGCGCCAGGGGTGCTCGGCACCGCCCTTGATGTCCGGCACGCCGCAATGGTCGAGCACGAACTGCACATCCGGCGCGAGGTCGGCGAGTACGATCGCCTTGGGGATCTGGTGCGGCAGGACGACGAGGTCGAAGGTCAGGCCGCTGCCGGCAAGCCGCTTGATGTTTTCACGAAACAGCGCGCCTTCCGACAGTTCATCCGGCATGACGTGCAGCACACGCCGAAAGCCCTTGACGAAAGAATCTTCACGCTGGCGCTCGATATAGCCGGCAAAGCCCGGCTCTTCCGGACGGCAGGAGGCGATTGCACCGCGTAGCAGGCTGCCCTTCTGCTGCGACAGCGTTTTCACATGGCTGGTCTCGGCCTCGATGTCGGCAGGATCGACATCGACCTCCATGTGCAATGCGCCCTCGATGCCGGCGCGGCGGGCCTGGACTGCATATTCGTCGTAGGAGAAATCGCGGTTGAGCGCCGGCACACCGGCCAGCCAGGGATAGCGCAGCGCGGACTGGTCGATCAGGTGCAGATGAGTGTCGAAGATCATGATGGCGCGCTCCTCCTTGGCGACTTCGCGATCATCTCACGGAGAAATTCTTCATTCAAATAAGAATTCATCGCGATTGCTTGACGGTCGATCCCGCCAGCTGCGACAGCTTTTCGGTCGCTGCCAGCAGCAGCTCAATCGTCCTCGTAATGTCGGGCGCCTTGGGTGCGTTGACCAGGGTTATGTAGGGGATCGACAGCGCGGCGATCGCCCTGCCGTCCGAGCCAAGGACCGGCGTCGACAGGTTGAAGACACCGGCGGTCTGCATCGATGCCATCATCTCGTAGCCGCGTTCCCGGATCTGGTCGAGGCGGGCAAAGAACTCCGGCGATTGCGGCGGCTTGTCGGTGCTGCGCAGATGTTCTGAGATCATCATCTGCCGCTCTTCCGGCGGGCGGAACGCCAGCAACACATGGCCGGAGCCGGTGTCGAACAGGCTGATATGCGAGCCGACGCGGATCGAGATGCCCCAGTAATCCGGTGCTTCCTGCTGTGCGATCACCACCGCAGAACCGCGATCGAAGACGACCAGCTGATTTGCCTGCTGTGTGGTCTCGGCCAGCTCGCGCATCAGCGGCGTCGCATAGGAAACCAGCCGTCGCACCGGCGCGTGCAGCTGCGCCAGGCCAAACAGCTTCAGCGTCAGTGAGTAACGGTCACCATCCGGCCGCGTGACATAGCCGCGCCGCACCAGCCGGTCCAGCATGCGGTAGAATTCGTTCGGGCTGCGGTCGAGCTTCTTGGCGATTTCCGCCTGCGTCAGGCCACCATCGACCCCGGCCAGCAGCTCGAGGATGTCGAGCCCCTTGTCCAGCGCCGGGGCTCGATAGCGGTCGTCTTCCTCGTCCTCCGCCATTCCGCCTCTCCAGTGAATTGCATTTTTCATATACGCATAACGGTATTGCTTCCGAAAGAACTTTCGGCTTGACGATCCTATGAATGTTTTGTTTGTATATGAATGAAGCTGCCGATCGACCTCACAACGCGATCGATGCAGGCTCTTGGGAGGATACCAATGACGAAACTGTTCTGCGGCCTGTCGGCCGGCGTAACGCTGCTCGCACTTGGTGCGAGTGCTGCCCTTGCTGCCGACCTGCCAGGCAAATTCGACGGCGTCACCATCGACGCCAAGCTGATCGGCGGCCAGCAATATGAAGGGCTCTACGCGCGCATCGGCGAATGGGAAAAACTGACCGGCGCCAAGGTCAACGTGATCTCGAAGAAAAACCACTTCGAGCTCGACAAGGAAATCAAGTCGGACATCGCCTCCGGCAGCATCAACTGGTGCGTTGGGTCGAACCACTCGTCCTTCGCGCCGCAGTATCCTGATATCTACACCGACCTCAACAAGCTGCTGCCGAAGGAGGAGATCGACGCCTTCGTGCCGTCGACGATCAAGGCCTCGACGCTCGACGGCAAGCTGGTGATGCTGCCGCGCGCGCAGTTCGACGTGTCGGCGCTCTATTACCAGAAGAGCCTCTACCGGGACGAAGCCAAGAAGGCCGCCTACAAGGCCAAGTACGGCAAGGAGCTGACGCCGCCCGACACCTGGGACGAGGTCGCCCAGCAGGCGGAATTCTTCGCCAGCCCGCCCGATTTCTACGGCACCCAGTTCGCCGGCAAGGAAGAGGCGATCAACGGCCGGTTTTACGAGATGCTCATCGCCGACGGCGGCGAATACCTCGACAAGGATGGCAAGCCGGCCTTCAACTCGGAAGCCGGCGTGCACGCACTCGACTGGTTCGTCAATCTCTACAAGGCCAAGGCGGTGCCGGCCGGCACCACCAACTATCTGTGGGACGATCTCGGCCAGGGCTTTGCCTCAGGCACCGTCGCCATCAACCTCGACTGGCCGGGCTGGGCAGGCTTCTTCAACGATCCGAAGTCGTCGAAGGTCGCCGGCAATGTCGGGGTTAAGGTGGCGCCGAAGGGATCGGCCGGCATTCGCACCGGCTGGTCGGGGCACCACGGATTTTCGGTCACCGAAAACTGCGCCAGCAAGGAGGCTGCGGCGTCGCTGGTCTGGTTCCTGACCAATGAGGACAGCCAGAAGCTCGAGGCGGCAAGCGGCCCACTGCCGACCCGCACGGCGGTGTGGGACTGGGACATCCAGCAGGCGGCAAGCGATCCCTATAAGAAGGAAGTGCTGGCCGCGTTCCAGGAAGAGGCAAAGCACGCTTTTGCCGTGCCGCAGACACCTGAATGGATCGAAATCTCCAACGCCGTCTATCCCGAATTGCAGGCCGCCATCCTTGGCGACAAGACCTCCAAGCAGGCGCTGGACGACGCTGCCGCCAAGGCCACCCAGATCCTCGAGGACGCAGGCAAGCTTTGATCATTCAACCAAAGGGGGCGCCGCGCTCATTGAAGAGCGGCGCCCCGAACTTTTTTCGAACCATGCGCAACACGCTTTGTCTTGATCCCAGCTCGCCAATGGCGGCCTTCGGTGTCCGGGCACCAACCAGAACCGGATCGCCATGAAAGGCTGGAGACCTTCGCCGCCATTGCTGCTCCTGCTGCCGGCGGTGATCGTGCTGGCGGCGGTGGTGGTGGTGCCGCTGCTGCTGTCGCTCTATTCCAGCTTCACGCCGTTCCGGCTGACCAGGCCGGAGACGTTCTGGGTCTTCATCGGCGCGCGCAACTACGTCGCCATCCTGACCAGCCGCGCTTTCTGGGTCGCCTTTGCCCGCACCGTGGTGCTGCTGACGGTGGCGCTCAACCTGGAAATGCTGATCGGGCTAGGGCTGGCGTTGCTAGTGGAAAAGGCATCGCGCGGCCAGCGGGTTCTGCGCACCATCATGATGTTTCCGATGATGTTTTCGCCGATCCTGGTCGGCTTCCAGTTCAAATTCATGTTCAACGACAATATCGGCCTGGTAAACAACACCCTGCAGGGGCTCGGCCTGACCGACCGCGCCATCCCGTGGCTGATCGACGGCAATCTCGCCTTCATCGCCATCCTGACCGCCGAGATCTGGTCGTCGACCTCGGTGTTCGCGATTCTGATCCTTGCCGGGCTGCTGGCGATGCCGCGCGAACCGGTCGAGGCGGCCCGCGTCGACGGCTGCACGCCGTGGCAGACATTCCGCTATGTCACCTGGCCGTTCATCATGCCGTTTGCTTTCATCGCCATGACCATCCGCTCGCTCGACGTCGCGCGCGCCTATGACATCGTCAAGATCATGACCGACGGCGGTCCTGCCGGCCGCACCGAACTGGTCTGGACGCTCGTCGCCCGCACCGCCTATGGCGATGCCCGGATGGGAATGGCCAATGCCATGGCCTATTTCTCGATCCTGCTGTCCATCCTGTTCACCGTCTATTTCTACCGCAAGCTTGCCGCGGCGCGCACGCAGATCGCGGCGGAGTGGTGAGGATGGACCAGAACAGCCTGCATCGCGTCGGCAACAAAGCGCTCGGCATCGTTCACGGCATCGGACTGTTCCTGGCCATGCTGGTCATCTGCCTGCCCGGCATCTGGATCGTGCTGTCGTCGCTGCGGCCGACCGTCGAGATCATGGCCAAGCCGCCGGTGTGGATCCCGCAGCAACTCTCGCTCGATGCCTACATAGCCATGTTCAGCGGCGTCGGCCAGGGCGGCATCCCGGTGCTCGACTACTTCCGCAATTCGCTGATCGTCTCGGTGACCTCGACGGTGATCGCCATCGTTATCGGCATGGCCGGCGGCTATGCCTTTGCGCGCTACCGCTTTCGCGCCAAATCGGCGATGTTCCTTGGCCTGATGCTGACGCGCACGGTGCCTGGCATTGCGCTGTCGCTGCCGCTGTTCTTCGTCTTTGCGCGGCTCGGCATCATCGACACGCATTTCGGGCTGATCCTGGTCTATGTCGCGCTCAACGTGCCGTTCACCGTTTGGCTGATCGACGGCTTTTTCCGCCAGGTGCCGAAAGACCTCGCCGAGGCGGCGCAGATCGACGGCTGCACGCGCTGGCAGGCTTTCTGGCAGGTCGAGTTTCCGTTGGCCGGGCCGGGCATCGCCTCGGCCGGCATCTTTGCCTTCCTCACCTCCTGGAACGAGTTCGCGCTCGCCTCGCAGCTGACACGCTCGATCAACTCCAAGACCCTGCCGGTCGGTCTGCTCGACTATACGGCCGAATTCACCATCGACTGGCGCGGCATGTGCGCGCTTGCCGTGGTTATGATCATACCGGCGCTCACGCTTACCTTCATCGTCCAGAAACATCTCGTCGGCGGCCTCACTTCCGGCGCGGTGAAAGGCTGAAATGGCAACTGTATCGCTCAAGAAACTCACCAAGAGCTATGGTCCGGTGGCGGTCGTGCACGGCATCGACCTAGAGGTCGCCGACCGCGAGTTCATCGCGCTGGTCGGGCCGTCCGGCTGCGGCAAGTCGACAACCCTGCGCATGATCGCCGGCCTCGAGGCGATCAGCGACGGGATCATCGAGATCGGCGGCCGCATGGTCAACGACCTGCCGCCGCGCTCGCGCAACATCTCGATGGTGTTCCAGTCCTACGCGCTCTATCCGCACATGACGGTGCGCGAAAACCTCGGCTTCTCGCTGAAGATAGCCGGCGCCGCGAAGGAAGAAATGGACCGTCGCGTAGCCGAGGCGTCCGGCATTCTCGGCCTCGACCAGTTGCTCGACCGCCGGCCGTCGCAGCTGTCGGGCGGACAGCGCCAGCGCGTCGCCATGGGTCGCGCCATCGTGCGCGATCCCGACGTCTTCCTGTTCGACGAGCCGCTTTCCAATCTCGACGCCAAGCTTCGGACGCAGATGCGCACCGAGATCAAGAAACTGCATGCCAAGGTCCGGTCGACGGTGATCTACGTCACCCACGACCAGGTCGAAGCGATGACATTGGCTGACCGCATCGTCATCATGCGTGACGGGTTCATCGAGCAGGTCGGCACTCCCGACGAGGTCTTCCGCCGGCCACAGACACGCTTCGTCGCCGGCTTCATCGGCTCGCCGCCGATGAATTTGCACGAGGCGGTTGTCGGCGACGGACAGCTGCTGTTCGCCAGCGGCGAGAGACTGCCTCTGCCCAGCCAGTTCAAGGCAAATGTCGGTACCGGCGACAAGGTCGTCTTCGGCTTGAGGCCCGACGACATCTATCCGACGGGACACGGCATCAGCTCCGGCGAAGATGTCGACGTCCACCAGGTGGAACTGCCGGTGACCGTCACCGAACCGCTTGGCAACGAGACGCTGGTGTTTGCCGAACTCAACGGCAGCGACTGGGTATCGCGGATGCTCAATCCAAAGCCGCTCAAGGCCGGCGACCGGGTCAGGATGAGCCTGGACCTGTCGCAGGCCCATCTGTTTTCTGCCGAAACAGGCAAGACATTGCGAGGTTAAAACATGGCAAAGATCGAGAAGGTCGAACTGCGCATGGTCGACTTGGTGCCTAAGGTCAAGCGCACCGATGCCATCCAGAGTTTTGTCAGCCAGGAAACACCGATCGTCACCATCACCGACGCCGACGGCGCGGTCGGCACCGGCTACAGCTACACGATCGGCACGGGCGGCTCGTCGGTGATGCGGCTCCTGGCCGACCACCTTGCACCGCGGCTGATCGGCCGCGACGCCGACATGATCGAGGCGATCTGGCACGAGCTGGAGTTCGCCACCCATGCCACGACGATCGGCGCGATCACGGCAATCGCGCTGGCGGCCATCGACACTGCGCTTTGGGATCTGCGGGCGAGGACGCAAAACCTGCCGCTGTGGAAGCTTGCCGGCGGCGCCAAGGACCGTTGCCCGCTCTACACCACCGAAGGCGGCTGGCTGCATATCGAAACGGAGGCACTGGTCGAGGATGCGCTGGCCGCCAAGGCCAAGGGGTTTCGCGGCTCGAAGGTCAAGATCGGCAAGCCGCACGGTTCCGAGGATCTTGCCCGGCTGACGGCGGTGCGCCGGGCGGTTGGAGACTCCTACGAGATCATGACCGACTGCAACCAGGGCTTTTCAGTCGACGAGGCGATCCGCCGGGCCGAGCGCTTGCGTGAACTCGACCTCGCCTGGATCGAGGAACCGCTGCCGGCCGACGACATTGACGGTCATGTGCGGCTGTCGAGTGCCACATCGACGCCGATCGCTATCGGCGAGTCGCTCTATTCGATCCGGCATTTCCGCGAATATATGCAAAAGGGCGCGTGTTCGATCGTGCAGGTCGATGTCGGTCGCATCGGCGGCATCACGCCGTGGCTGAAGGTGGCGCATGCAGCCGAGGCGTTCGACATACCGGTCTGCCCGCATTTCCTGATGGAACTGCATGTCAGCCTGACATGCGCCGTTCAGAACGGCAGATATGTCGAGTATATTCCCCAGCTCGACGAGCTGACCGGCAAGAAAATGCGTATCGAGGACGGGCACGCGCTGGCGCCGGACGAGCCCGGCATCGGCATCGACTGGGATTGGGATGCGATCAAGTCGAAGAGCATAGCGGAATTCACCGTGGCGATAGTGAAATAGGAGGCGGACATGCAGCGAATGGGAATGGTGCTCGGTCTCAAGCCGGAGAAAGTCGCCGAGTATGTGCGGCTTCACGCTGCCGTCTGGCCGGACGTCCTCAAGATGATTTCCGCCTGCAACATCAAGAATTATTCGATCTATCTAAGGGAGCCGGAGCACCTTTTGTTCAGCACCTTCGAGTACCACGGCACCGACTATGCCGCCGACATGGCGAAGATGGCTGCCGATCCCACGACGCAGGAATGGTGGGCGCTGTGCATGCCATGCCAGGAGCCGCTGCCGACCCGCAAGGAGGGCGAGTGGTGGGCGTCGATGGACGAAGTCTTCCACTATGACTGATGACATTTTCGATCCTGCCTCGCTTTCCCAGGCCTGGGCACAACCGTCAAAGCCCAGGCCGATCGTGATTTTCGGCGCCGGCTCGATCGTCGGCGATGCGCATTTCCCGGCCTATGGGAAAGCCGGTTTCCCGGTTGCCGGGCTTTTCGACCCCGACCTGGCCAAGGCGGAAAAACTGGCGCAGAAATGGGGCGTCACCGCTTACCGGTCGGTCGAGGAAGCTGCGTCAATCAAGGACGCCGTATTCGACCTGGCGACACCGCCGGCCTATCACGCCGGCGTGCTCAGGGCGCTGCCCGATGGTGCGGTGGCGCTGATCCAGAAGCCGATGGGCAGCGACCTCACCGAGGCGACCGAGATCCTCGAAATCTGCCGCTCAAAAAACCTCAGGGCCGCTGTGAATTTCCAACTCCGTTTTGCGCCGATGATGCTGGCGCTGAAGGATGCGATCGCCAAGGGCTGGCTGGGCGAAGTGGTCGATTTCGACGCATGGCTGGCGCTGGCGACACCCTGGCAGCTCTGGGAATTCCTGTTGCAGGCGCCGCGTGTCGAGATCGCCATGCATTCGATCCATTATCTCGACCTGATCCGGCAATTGCTCGGCGATCCCAAGGGGGTTCACGCCAAGACACTCGGCCACCCCGGCCATAAGGTTGCGCAAACGCGCACCAGCGCGATCCTCGACTATGGCGACACCGTGCGCTGTGCGCTGTCGATCAACCACGATCACAAATTCGGTCGAAAACACCAGGCTTGCGAATTCCGCATCTGCGGCACCGAGGGCGCCGCTTACCTCAAATTAGGCGTCAACCTCGATTATCCGCGCGGCGAGCCGGATATTCTCGAAATCTACCCCAAAGGCGGCAAGGGCTGGATTGCGGTTCCACTCGTCGGCTCATGGTTTCCGGACGCCTTTGCCGGCCGCATGGCCAATGTCCAGCGCTACGCGTCGGGCGAGGACGCCGAGCTTGTCAGTTCCGTCGAGGACGGCTGGAGCACCATGGCGCTGGTCGAAGCCGCCTATCAATCGAGCGCGGCGCCAGCAACACCGATACCGGCGAGGCCCTGACATGGAGCAGACGATCTACTTCGAGGACTATCAGATCGGGTCGTCGCGCATGACCAGCGGGCGCACCATCACCGAGACCGATTTCGTCGTCCATGCCGGCCATACCGGCGATTTCTTTCCCCACCACATGGACGCCGAGTTCATGAAGACGACGCCGTTTGGCCAGCGCATCGCCCACGGCACGCTGGTCTTTTCGGTCGGCGTCGGACTGACGGCAAGCGTCGTCAACCCGGTTGCCTTCTCCTATGGCTACGACAGGCTGCGCTTCATCAAGCCGGTGTTCATCGGCGATACGATCCGGACCCGCACCACCATCTCAGCCAGGGAAGACGATCCGAAGCGACCCGATTCAGGCCGGGTCGTCGAGCGTTGCGAGGTGATCAACCAGCATGGCGACGTGGTGTTGGTCGCCGACCACATCTACATCGTCGAGCGTCGCGACAAGCCGAGCAGAGCCTCGACGGATGGCGCTGAAACCTAAAGACAAAAACCCGCCTTGCGACGGGTCCTCGGTGCGAATCAGCACCATACACAAATTAGTAGCATAGCTGCCGGCACAAAGCAAGAACAAAATGTGGCGCTGTCGGCAAAAAATGCGAATTCACTCTTCACCCGTTCCCGTCTCTATCCGCTTGCCGAGGTCGCGCTCAAGGGCGCCTGCCCCGGAACGTCAAGGTGGAACTGTCGACAGGCAGCGGATGGTGCCGACATCGGGAATGGTCATATCCGGTTGACCGGATATACCGGCTTGCCGCCGCGCAGGACCGATGCGACATCGGCAAACACCTTGTTGCGAACCTCCGCGTAAGACTGGGTCGAGTAGTGCGCCGCGTGTGGACTGACCAGGACGGTGTCCAGCGCCAGCAGCGGATTGTCGGGCGAAGGCGGCTCCCGCTCGAAAGTGTCGATGCCGGCGCCAGCCAGATGGCGACGCCGGATCAGATCCGCCAAGGCAACCTCGTCGACGAGGCCGCCGCGGGACACGTTGATGAGTATCGCCCCTTCCTTCATCCGCGACAGGGCTTGCGCCGACATGATGTTTCTGGTCTCCGGTGTCGCGGGAACGTGCAGCGAGACGATGTCGGCGCTGGCAAGCAACTCGTCGAAGCCGACCGGTTCAGCACCACCGGCCGTGATGCGCTCGGCCGGCATGTACGGGTCGTAGGCGATGATGTGGTAGCCGAAGACACGCGCCCGCTCGGCAGTCAGGCGCCCGATCTGGCCGAAGCCGATCAGGCCGATGACCTGCCTGTCGGGCCGTATGATGCCGGCGCCATCGGTCATTGCAGCCCAGCGGCCGGCGCGCACCGCGCTGTCGAACTGCTTCAGCCTGCGCGTCAAGGCCAGGATCAGGGCCATGGCGTGGGTGCTGACTTCCACCAGATTGGCATCCGGCACGTAGGTTATCTGAACACCGGCACGGCTGGCGGCCTCGACGTCGATCGAATCGAGCCCGACGCCGAACCGTCCGACGACCTTGAGCCTCTTCAGTTCCGCCAAAACGCGAGCCGTGATCGGCTCTCGCAATACCATCAATGCGTCGGCGTCGCGGCAGTGTTCGATCAGGGCATCTTCCGTGAGCAGCGTCTTTTCGACAAACTCGGCGCTCAAGCCGTCGAGGTAGCGCAACTGCTCTTCCTCGACTGACAACACGCCGTCGGTCTTGATGATCTTCATGCCAAACTCTTGCTATGAGGCGTTGCGCGCCGACGCGACACCGGCGGCAAGGCCGGCGCCGAGAAACATCGTGTCGCTGGCCAGCACGTGGAAGCTGATGCCGTGCCGCGACCATTTGCCGACATCATCCGCCGAAGGGCGAAAGATGCCGACGGCCTTGCGGGCCGTGCGCGCCGCGGCCGCGATCCTCATAATCGCGGCATTGAGCTTGTCCTGGCCGGCCGGCCCCATGGCGTCGATCGAGACCGACAGGTCGCCGGGGCCGATGAAGATCACGTCGACGCCGTCGACCTGGACGATGTCGTCGATGTTGGCGAGGCCTTCGGCCGTCTCGACCTGGATGGCGACCGTCAGGACCTCGTTGGCCGATTTGAGGTAGTCCGGAATGCTGTAGCCATAACCGGCGGCGCGGCCCGGGCCGACACCGCGGGCGCCGACCGGCGGGTAACGGCAGGCCATGACCGCCATGCGGGCTTGCTCGGCCGTGGAGACACGCGGCACCAGGACGCCCGACGCGCCGGCGTCGAGCGCGGCCGCGATCCACTCCGGCGCGTGGCCGGGAACGCGCACCATCGCGGGAACCTTGTGGACATCGGCGGCGCGGATCAGATCTTCGAGCCGTTCGCGGCCGATCTGCGAATGCTCCCAGTCGATGCACAGGAAATCGACCCCGCTCGCGGCCGCCACTTCGACGGCCACAGGGTGCGGGATGGCGCAGAAGGTGCCGATGAGGCGATCGAGAGAGATACATTTCTTGCGAAAGTCGTACATGAAATCTCCAGAAATTTTCGGCGTCGGCAAAAACCTGTTTGCCTATGTGGCCCTTGACGAAGGATGCACGGCTTCCGTCGACATCGGAAAATGCCGGCTGCCGCCTGAAAACGGCGGAAAAGTCTTGTAGTCGGCGCGCATCTCCAGCCGCGCCGGCGATTGCAGCGCGTGCGTCAATGCAGCGGGACTGTCGAACATGACACGATTGCGCTGCATATGGTCGATCCGCGGCCAGGGCAGCGAACCGCACCAATCCAGTCGCGACAGAACCTCGACGTGGCGAATGCCGGGGAAGCCCCGCATCAATTGCGGATGATGCGTCACATAGTGGTGGAGCCAGACATTCATGTCTTCGGCCGGCCCGGGATAGTGGACAAGATAGCTGCAGGGCAGCCCGGACGTCTTGACGCCAGCGTCATCGACGGGAAACGGACGTACGCACATTGCCTGTTGCGTCGGCCTCGAACCGGCGATGCTCGACAGCATGCCAGGTGCGGCAAGTGCCTGCAGATGGCCGGACGGCGCCAGCGCCGCCTCCATGTCCGCCAAGTCGTCGAAATAGAGCTGGAAGCCAAAGACCGGCGGTGGACCATCGTTGTTGAACATGTCCGTCGCCACTTCGGGCAGGTAGATGTTGGCAAGCGCAAGGCCCGGGGTCGACGCAATCACGCGCCGCACAGCGTCAACGTCTTCACCGGCGATGGCCAAATTTGCCTCGCGGTCGTCATGGAAGAAGGCAAGATAGGCAAAGCGCATGTGGAGACCCTCTGGATCGAGTTCGGCTAGATCAAATTCGGAAGAAAGAGAGCGATCTGCGGAAAGAGGACAATCAGCAGGATCAGCAGAAGCGTCAGTGCGATGTAAGGCGCCGCTGACATGGCAACCGTTTTGAGCGATGTGCCTTTCGGCGCGACACCGATCATGATGAACAGCAGCAGACCAAACGGCGGCGTGGTGAAGCCGACCTCGTACGCGAGCAGCAGGATCAGCCCGAACCATACGGGCTCGTAGCCGAATTGCTGGGCGATCGGCAGGAAGATCGGCAGCGTGATCAGCATCATCGAGACCTGATCCATGAACATGCCGAGCAGCAGGATGACGAGC
Source organism: Mesorhizobium sp. M0136 (assembly GCF_040322515.1). NCBI lineage: Bacteria > Pseudomonadati > Pseudomonadota > Alphaproteobacteria > Hyphomicrobiales > Phyllobacteriaceae > Mesorhizobium > Mesorhizobium sp. M0136. Next base: position 143,286 of record NZ_JAMYTP010000003.1, on the reverse strand, counting down.
ACCATCATGAGCAGCATGGGATACGGTCCAAGATCGTAGCCGACGATGAACTGGATAAAGCCGTTGGAGGCGCCGGAGAAAGCGAATATCTGCGAGAACGTCGTCGAAGCCGAGATGATCAGGAAGGTCATGCCGGTGACCTTCATCGCATCGTCCAGCGACTTCCAAACAACCGACCAGCTGAACCGTCGGTAGACAAACAACAAGGCGAAAACGGCGGCACAGCCGAGTCCCGCCGATTCCGTCGGCGTCGCTATCCCAAGGATGATCGTGCCGACCACCATGAACACGATAACGCTCATCGGAATAATGTTGACGGCGACCGCCCTCACCTTCTCGGCCGCGGGAACGGCGGGCACCGGATAGTGCGGAGCGGCGTCCGGGTCGATCTTCGTCTGGGCGAAGATCAGCGCCGCGTACATGACAACGAGCAGCAGCCCGGGCAGAGCCCCCGCTATGAGCAGCGCGCCGACGTCGATCTGGGCAAGCGAGCCGAGCAAGACGGCCAGCGAGGATGGCGGGATGATGACGGCAAGGCTTCCGGCTCCAAGCACCGGGCCGTAGGCCATATGCGGCTTGTAGCCCCGCTTCAGCATCTCGGGCACCATCAGCGAGCCCATCATGCCGGTATTGGCGAGGCTCGAGCCCGACAGCGCGGAAAAGATCGTGCCGGCGGCGAGGACGACATAGGCGAGGCGTCCGCGCAGATTGCCGATGCACAGGTCGAGCGCGTAGATGACCTTCTCGCCGAGGCCGGAGCGGAAGAACAGGCTGCCCATGACAAGAAACATCGGCAGCGGGGCAAGCGCGTAGGTCGAGACAGCGTCGGAGAAGTTGGCGACCATCTGCGTCACGCCGATCGAACCGCCGAAGAACAGGTACAGCCCGATCACATTGGTGACGAAGAACGCGAAGGCGACCGGCAGCCCCAGCCCCATCAACACCAGGATGGTGCCAACGAGCACGGCGAATGGAAACAGCCAGGCCACCGGTCAGAGCCCTTCCATTTCCAGAGGATCCAGCGTGTACAGCGTGTCACGGCCGAGCAGATATCTGAGCCATTCCAGCGCCGAGAGGTAGAAGGCGAGCATGATGGGCAGAAAGACCAGCCATTTCGGCATGTCGAAGCTGCGCGTTTCATATTCGCCGCCCGCCACGGCACTCGTCAGGGACGACAGAGCGACGCTGCCGAGGTAGAGGCTGACGGCAATGCAGGCGAGATAGACCAGCTTTTCAAGCACCGCTCGTGCCCGCACCGGCAGCGCCTTTCGCAGGAACTCGACGAAGACATGGCCCTTGCTGTGGACCAGCCATGGCATCGGCAGAAATGCCGCGTAAAGCAGGCCGTATTCCGTCGCGGATACGGCCCAGGCAAGCGGCCTCAGGCCCAGATTGCGGACGCATACATCAGCAACCACCGCGACAATGATGAGGCCAAGCACCACTTTTGCCACCGCCGCCAACGCAAGGCTCAGCTTCCCAATCGCTGCAAACAATCTGTCCATGCCCGACGACCCTGATGTCCACCTTTGCCCCTTGGCCCAGCTTTGATGGAGGGCGCACAAGGCACCCTCGGCTCGGGCTACTGAAAGAATTTCTTCAACTGATCGATGTTGGTGGGATCGCGTTTGGCCATTCTCGCCCAGCTCGCCTGCGTGGCAGCCGCCAGGAATTTGTCCGGCCGGCGCCGGTCAAGCTGACAACCTTCTGCCCGCCGTCGATCATCGCCTGTGCCTGTTTTTCGGATTCGGCAAGGTTGGCGTCATAGCTCGCGCGCTCGTATTCGACGGCCGTGTCGGCAATCAGCTTCTGCGCCTCAGGCGACAGCGTGTCCCATCTGGCCTTGTTGATCGAGATCAGCACGTCGGTTTTGAAGAATTGCGGATCGACACGGTATTTGGTGAATTTGTCCCAGCCGAAGGATGCATAGCCAAATACGGTATAGGCGTTGGCATTGACGACGCCGCGCTCGAGCGAGGTATAGACATCCCCCGGCGCTTGCACGATCACTGTCGCGCCCAGGGATTCGAGGAAATCGCGATAGAGCGGCGACGAGCGGATCTTCAAACTGCCCCAGTCGATGCTGCCTTCATCGTTGAGCTTGGGTTCGTCGACGGTGAAGACGTTGAAGCCGGAGCCCGCGTCGACATGCGCCAGCAGATGGGCATTGGCCTTCTTCTCGAAAATTGCGCTGATGAAGTCCCAGCCGCCATTGTCGCGAACCTCCCAGGGCGTCTTGGTCGATGCGGAGAAAACCTCCCCTTCGGGCACGAGTTCGAGGAACTGCCCTGCCGGTGTGTCGATCACATCGATCAGGCCGCTCCTGAGCGCCGCGCCCTGCTGGATCGGCGGAATGACCTCCGGCCCGCCACGCACGTTGATCTGGACCACGCCCTTGCCCTTTTCGTTCACCTTCTGAACGAACTTCAGGAAGCTCTGGGCGTAGCCGTTCTGCGTCGGCGTAAAATGCACGGCGTTGAGGACGACCTCTTCGGCCATGGCGATACCCGCCACACCCGACATGAGTGCAGCCAGAACAAGGGATTTCCAAATGCGCATTGCAGTATTCCCTCTGATAGATTCACTTCGCCGGGGCCCATCATCGGGCCGATCTGAAATTGCACGCTACGCCGCCACACGAACGGCGGTTAGTTGACATCATCTCCTACTGTCAGGAACCGCCCATGCGCGTAGAAGACCGGCGATCGGTGAGCGCGATCCAGCGCAACGGCCGAGACGATGCCGATGACGATCATGTGCGACGCCCGCACGATGATTTCGGCCACCACGCACTCGAACATTGCCCGCGCGCCGACAAGCAAGGGCGCGCCGGTTTCGCCGCGCACCCATGATCCGGACGAGAACCGCGCGGCGCCCTTGGCTTTGGTCATGCCGCCAAAGGCACGCACAACGTTCTCCTGGTCGCCGGCGGGAAGATTGACCGAAAAAGGCAAACCTTCGCGAATGGCCGAGGCAAAGGTGCTGCCGCGGTTGACACAGGCAAGCAGCGAAGGCGGCTCGGCACTGAACGAGCAGAGAGCCGTCGCCGTGATGCCGCAAAAGCCGATCTCGTCATGCTCCGACGCGAGGATGGCGACGGAGCCCGCCACGGCCCGCATAGCTTGCTTGAACGCGCGCGGATCGATGGCGTTGTGCCCATCCACCCATAGCGTCGGAATGGCGGCGGCCGGCATCAATTTACTCGAAGCCCGGCCTGGCGCATCAGCGGCAGCACGCGGTCGCAGAAGAAGGGCAGTTCGTAGGTGTAGTTGACGAATGTGAGGGCGGCGCCGGAATAACCCTGTTCCATGATCTCGGTGAGGTCGTCGACGATCTTTTCCGGCGTGCCGATGAGCGGGAACGTCCCGGCACCGCCGGCGAACCTCTGCCGATATTCGGTGAAGGCCTTCGCGTCATGCGAGTTCGCGAATTCCTTCTTCTTGCGCATATGCTCGTCGACGGCACCCTCGTCCGCGCATTCGAGCGCGTAGTGCCGGTAGTAATCCTCGGCTTCCTGCTGGGTCTCCCGGCAGACGACGTGACAGACCGTATAGACGCCGACTTCGCGCCCGACTTCGGCCGCGCGGTTGGTAATGTCGACCACATGCGCACGTCCGTCGGCAATTTCGGAAAACGTCGAAAACAGATAGTCACAGTGGCGCGCCGCATAGTTGCGCCCCGGCGCGCCGAACGCGGCGTTCATGGTCACCGGTCGTGGCACTTGCAAGCTTGGCGGGCGGCTAACGACACCCTTGAGATCATAGAACTCGCCGCTGAAGTCGAACGGCTCCCTCGATTGATAGGCACGCACGATGATGTTGATCCATTCCTCGGCCTGATCGTAGGTCCGCTCGCCGACCGTCTGCCCGAACATAGCGAACTCGTCCGGGTTCCAGCCGCAGACGATGTTCAAGCCGGCACGCCCGTTGGAGATGTGGTCGACCGTCGCCAGCGCTTTGGCAGCCTGCAGCGGATGAACCAGCGGCACATGCACCGTCATGAACAGGCCGATGTTTTCCGTGGCGACAGCAAGACCCGCCGCCCAGGTGAACGTCTCAAACGACCATTCCCGCACATGCGTCAAACCGCCGAAGCCGCGCCAGCGGGCGATCGGCAGCAGAAACTCGAGGCCGGCGCGGTCGGCGATGCAGGCGGAATTGAGGTTGTCTTCCCAGCGGGCACGCCAGCGCTCGGGAACGGTGGTCATTGCCAGGCCGCCATCGGCGTTCATGGAGAAGACGCCGAGCTTGAACCTGTTCGGCCCTTTCAGCGGGTGCTGCTTCCTGGTCATGGTTTCCCCGGCTGCGACATGCTCTCACCTTCACCTGTGGAATTTTGAGACGGAGGGCTCAGCTTCATGAAACGCTCCTCGGCGTTCTGAATGAAGTGGGTCATACGGTCGTAAGCGGCGACGGCGTCGCGCTTGACGAATGCCTCATAGATTGCGCGCATGCCGGCCACGACGACGGCCTGCGTCGGCTGGTGCGACAGCGTCCTTAAACGGACGACGAGGACATGGTCGGCGAACCTTGCAATGGTTTGTGAAAGGCGCTGGTTCTCGACAGCGCCGAGCCAGCAATTCCTGAATGCCGAATTGGCCTGGAAGAAGCGGTCGGCATCGCCGGCGGCGGCCGCAGCCTCCGCCTCCCGAAGCGCGGCCGCAAGCGTCTTGAGGCCAGCGGCGTCGAGTGTCCGCGCAGCGTGTGCGGCGGCCCGGGGCTCGAGCAAGCGGCGGACCTCGAAGATGTCGGCGACATCCGTTGCGGTAAGCGTGGGCAGGGTGAAGCCGCGTGTGGTGCCGACGAGATAGCCCTCATGCACCAGCTGCATCAAGGCGTCGCGGACAGGCATTCTGGAAATGCCGAGCTGGGCGGCGATGTCGACATCTACGAGCTTCTGGCCAGGCGCCAATTCGCCATGCTGTATGGTCAGACGGATTTGTTGATAGACCTGGGCACGCAGATTGCCATCGCCAACCCGTTTGAGCTCTATCGTTTCCGTCATCCACGCCTTCCCATGCGAAGATTTCGTATATCGTTTGAGGGCTGGTGTTCTCGCAGTATCCGTTGAAATGCAGCTACATATCGAGAGAATTCGACCTGCAGGCCACGTTCCAATGCGAAGTGGAGCACAGGCTGGATCGCCTGGCAAGATGTTTTAAGTTTATAATGTATACTGTTTAGGTTCGTTGTCCGGAGGGCAGAGGGTCACGCCATCCGTGCGGTCGCGCCGCGCGACGCGGGGAGAGCCAGCGATCCGCGCGGTTCGGTAAAAACGTACAGACGTTTTCGCGTGACACATCGAGGCTGGCGGATTTAACTAAAATACTTGCGATCTGCGCGCGCCGGCACGCCCACCCGATCCCCTCGCCGGTGCGCATTACTGGATCGCCCGCCGCATCGAAAGGTGCGGCGGGCTTTTCGTTTCGTTTGGCGGGAGGCGCTTATGCGAGACTTGCCCAGGGATATCGACGCAGACGTCGTGATCGAAATCAGCAAGCTGCTCGACGACCGGGCGAAGTCCGTGCCGGTGCCGGTGCACAAGCTGGCGGCGATGATCCGGCTGGGCGTGGAGACGCGTCTGACCAATCACTCCATCGAAGAGCTGATCGTGGAGATGGCCGCGACGCGAGGGCTTCCGATGCTGTTTGATTTGCCGGCGGCAAATGTCGACAATGTCGTGCCGTTCGCCTCGGCGCGCCGTCCCCGCTGAAATTTCGCTCGAGCCACCGATCTTCGCGTCGCCACCCGATTTCACTTGCCCTGACGCGCAGGCCGGGTGTCGCCTTTCTTTTCGGGGTCGTGGGTATGGTGGCTGTCGCGTTCGCCGCCGCCCCCGGAGACCTTGCTGTGGCTGCGCCGGTCGGAATCGGCCGGCGGCTTTTCGACGCTCAGCGGCTTCTTGGCGTTTTCGTGCGCCGCGCCGGGACCACCCTGGCGGATGCTGGCAGGAGTCTTCTTCGACGTGGACATGACCTAGCGATCCTGGACGTTGCCTTGATGGATGGTGTTGACCTTCGTATTGCCTTGCTGGCCCTGCTTGTCGGGATCCGGCACGGTCGATTGGCCGTGCGGTGCTTGGTCGGCGGCTACCGGTTTTTTGTCACCGGCTCCTTTTGGGCTCAGATTCTCCGGTGGAACAGGGGGAGGTTTTGTGCTCATGGCGTTTCTCCTTCCGCCACCCAAACAAGCGGGTCGGGAGAAAAGTTCCAGATGGCCCGGTCCGAACGGCAATTGCTGCGAATAGCCGGGCCAGCAGGCCGTGGCTTGGGCCGGCGGAAGGCCTGCGCAATCCAGGATTATTTCTTGATGATGGTTCCGTTGTTCAGATCGAAGGCCTGGGCACCGAAAGCCTGTTTATAGAAATCCTCCTGCAGCTCGCCCCATTCGCCGAGATAGGCGCCGCAATTGCTGCAATAGATCGGCGTCGAATCCTTCGGGTCGTCGGGAATATCCATCAGGATCGTCCCGCACGCCTTGCAATCGAGCTTGTCATCCAAACGGCGGCTCATCGGCCGATAATTGCGCGTTTTCGGCCCCGCGCCAACTGTCGTTTTCGTACGCAGCCCCGATGGCACGTCTTCCAACTTGCAACGGACCCCAGGCTAGCGTTCCGCCGGATTTCCGAAGGTCGGATCTCGCCGCCTCGAATACGTCCCCACCCGCGGCAGCTCGTCTGGAAAGTCGACCCAGGGCAACCTCATGTCCCAGTATGCATGGGCCTGTGGCGGAAACCGTTCGGGGTGATCGAGAAAGCCGATTGCCAGATAGAGTTCGTCGGGCAACCCTTGGTCGACATAGCCGATCGATGTCCCGCAATCCGCGCAGAAGGACCGGAGCACGCCGGAGGTTTTCGAAAATGTCCTCGGCGTGCCGGTGAGCAACGTGAATTCGGAAGGCCGATAACCGACCCACACCGTCAGAGGGCTTCCTATCGCCTTGCGACAGTCGTCATCGTGATCGGAGCAAATCCAGAAAGGCTCGCCGCGCATCTCCGCCGTTATGGCGCCGCAAAAACAGGAGCCCGTTTCAGTTCGTGGCATTGGTTAACTTCATTGCTGGACCGGCCTTCATTGCTGGCCTGGCATTTCGGTATTTTCCTTGGGGTTCTTCTTGATGCCGGCGGCAGGCGAGGTATCGGCCGGAGCATTGCCACCCTGGTTCTGTTCAGGGGCTCTTTTGAGCGGCGAGGTTTGCCAGCCCATATCGCCGTACAAAAAGCCTATGAGAAAGCCGACGATGATGATGGCCGAAATCACCATCGCAATTAACGCGTTACGTCGCTCCATTTCGCGCGGCTCCTTTCTTCGAGCCGAACAAACGATGGCGGAAATGGTTCCGGAAGGCCTCGACCGGAATCGGCGGCGGCAGGCTGGCACCTCGCTGCCCCACCGACAAGCCGCTGGATTGAAAAGGCGGGCCCGCTGGAACGACAGGAATTCAGCCGGCGCGCGCGAGTTCATCTACGGCATTCAAAATCGCACTTTGGCTCGCCGGCTTCTGCACGATCCTGCAAGCGCGGAACCCGGCTGGAATTTCGCGTTCGCCGTACCCGGAGAGGAAGGCGAACGGAACACCGCGCGTTTGCAACGCTTCCGCGATCGGATAGCTGGTTTCGTCGTTCAACTGGATATCCAACAACGCCGCGTCGATGCCGCCTTCGCCAACGAGCCGAAGTGCTGCCGTTACCGACGAAACCGGTCCAACCACCTGATGGCCGGCTTTGCGCAGGTAAGCCGCCGCGTCGTCGGCGATCAGCCATTCATCCTCGACGATCAGCACACGCACCTTTCCGGTCACGACGAGCCCTCGCGGGTCAGAGGGAATGCAATTTCCGCCTCCAAACCATTTGAGCGGAAAGTTGTTTCAATTTTTCCGCCCAGCCTGTAGCCGATTTCTCCGCGCAGAAGGGTAAGGCCGAAGCCGCTGTCGGTTGGCTCCTTGATGCGGGGGCCGCCCTTCTCGCGCCAGACGAGCTTGAAGGTTCCATCCACCACCGACCATTTCACAATTATCCGCCCGGCAGGCTTCGACAGTGCGCCATATTTAGCGGCATTGGTCGCCAGTTCATGGATTGCCATGCCGAACGAAAGCCCCTGTACAGGCTTGAGGCTTACCCGCTTGCCATCGAGCTCGAACCGTTCGGCCCCGAAGGGACCAAGCTCCTGGCGCAGCAGTTCCTCGACGGAGGCTTCCGTCCAGCTTTCGCGCGAGAGCAGACTGTAGGCTCGTGACATTGCATGCAGACGGCCGATCAAAGCTTCAGCGAACTCGTCTTTTGACGCCGAGTATTCCCGCGTCCGGTTGGTGATGCTGGCGACAACCGCCAGCATGTTCTTGACGCGATGGTTCAGCTCCGAGATGAGCACCTGCTGACGCTCTTCCGCCTGCGCCAGTGTCGTCACGTCGATCAGTGTCACGACCACGCCCTGGATGCTGCCGCCTTTGTCCCGGTAAGGGTTGATGCGGACCAGGTAGAACCGGCCCTTGTCGTCGCGCGCAAGGTGATGGTTCAGGGTCTCTCCCGTCTCGAACACCGCCTGGATGTGCCGCTTCAACTCGGGGTAGTCGAGTTGGCTCGAAAGATCGGTCAGCGGTCGGCCGACATCTGACGGACGCAAGTTGAAGAACGACGACGCGGCAGGAGTAAAGGTTCGCACCACAAGGTTGCGGTCGAGGAAGATGGTGGCGATTTCCGTGCTTTCGAACAAGTTTCTGAGATCGCTGTTGGCGCGATCGAGTTCCTCTATCTTGCCGGTCAGTTCCGCATTGATGGTGTTGAGCTCTTCGTTGAGCGACTGCATTTCCTCCTTCGAGGCCTCAAGCTCCTCATTCGTCGACTGTGCCTCTTCATTGACGGAGACGAGTTCCTCGTTCGAAGATTTTACTTCCTCCAGCGCGGTTTCGTACTCCTCGATGGTCGACTGCAGCCGCTCGCGCGTGTCGCGCAACTCCCGTTCGAGATCGGCCGCGTCGTCTGTGCCGCGGCTTTCGCGGGCCGGATCGGAGCGTATCTGGGCCTGCCCCACCGGATTGAACAGGACGAGGTAGAGGGGCTCGCCATTGCTGCGTTCCGTGTACGGCTCGACTGTCAGTGTAATGAACTGAAGCTGTCCGTCGTCTTCTTCGACCGCTATGTTCTCCCGCACGACCGTGCGGCGCGTCGTTGCTGCTTCCCGCAACGCGGCGCGCATCTCAAGTCTCAGCCCGCGGCGGGCCAAGGTCAGCAACTGCCGGCTCGGGGCACCTTGCGGCGCTTCCAGATATTTACCCGTCCGTGCCGAATAGTAGACGATGTCGCCATCGCCATTGACCAGCACGTGAGGCGGGGCGAACCGCTCCAGCACCTGAGCCTCGATTGCCTGGCGCAGCGAATGGCTCGCGCCATCGTTTTTTGAGCCACGGCGTCCCGCCGGCAGGGCAGCTGTGAAGCCATTGCCGATCAGGACCGGCGGTCGCGGCGTGGCATGTTCCCGCGCCTGGAATATCCGCTGCTTTTTATCGACCGTGGCGAACAGGTCGCCGTGCTGACCGACGCTTTCCGAGGTGCCGAGGAACAGATAACCGCCCGGCCTCAGCGCATAGTGGAAGATCGGGACGACCCGGTTCTGGATCTGCGGGCCGAAATAGATCAACAGGTTGCGGCACGAAATCATATCCATACGCGAGAACGGAGGATCGCGGATGACGCTGTGCGGGGAAAAAATGCAGAGTTCGCGCACCTCTTTGGCCAGCACATAGCTCTCGCCGTCGCTGTGGAAAAAGCGTTGCCTGCGCTGTGGCGATAGCCCGTGCAGCAGCGCTTCGGGATAACGCGCCGCACGCGCCACCGCGAGCGCCGGCTCGTCGATGTCGGTCGCGAATATCTGGACGCGCGGCGGCGCGGGAAGTTTCTCCATGCGCTCGCGCATCAGCATGCCGATCGAGAACACCTCCTCGCCGGTGGCGCAGCCGGGCACCCAGACACGCACCGCATCGGACGCGTTCCTGCCCTCGAAAATCTGCGGTATGATCTTGTCCTCCAGCAATTTGAACGCTTCGGCGTCCCGAAAAAAGCTGGTGACATTGATGAGCAGGTCGCGAAACAGCTTCGCCACCTCGTCGGGATCCCTCTTCAGCCGTTCTATGTAGGTGCTGATCGACTGTAGCTGCGTTATCTGCATGCGCCGCTTTACGCGACGCAGGAACGTCTTGGCCTTGTAGCCGGAAAAGTCGTGACCGGAATGGCTGCGCAGAATGGCGTAGATTTCATCGCGGGCTCGATCTATCTCGGCCTTGCGTTCGTCGTCCGCTTCGGTCAGGCCGTTCAGCACGTCGAAACCGCGGACAAACGCCTGAAGCTTTGCACCGATCTGCTCGGCGGGCGCCGCTATGTCGATCAGGCCGCTCGAAATCGCGCTCTGCGGCATATCTGGATTGCGGGGGCCGGAACCGTTGGAGGCCTGGGCAATGGTCAGCCCGCCATGCTCCTTAATTGCCCTGGCGCCGAGCGTGCCGTCCGAATCGCCACCCGACAAAATAATGCCGACGGCATACTCGCCCTGGTCCTCGGCCAATGCGCTGAAGAAGATATCGATCGGCTTGCGCTCGCGGTTGAGCGTGTTCGGCCGGCGCAGCGAAAGCGCGCCCTTACGGATGGTGAGGACGACGTTTTGCGGCATCACATAGACCTGGTCGGGTTGGACCGCTGCCCCCTCCTCGGCCACCAAGACCGGCATTTCGGTATAACGTCGGATGACCTCGTGCAGCAGGCTTTCCCGCTCCGGGCTGAGATGCGTGACGACGACGAACGCCATGCCGGTGTCGCCGGTCAGCCCTTTGAACAGGCCCTCCATCGCGGGAATGCCGCCGGCCGATGCGCCGACCCCGACTATGGGAAATCTTCCATTCTGGGATGCCACGCCAAGCCCCTGGTAACAGCCGCAAACACAAAGCCGTCAAATCGGGCCTTAGACCCAAATCGCGCCTCAGATTAAGACCGGGCCGAGCCTGAGGCCAGTAAATAGTCCACCAACGGAACAAAGTACCGCCGGTGGGCATTAACATTTGACTTTGGAGGCGGTTCCAATGGCAAAACGATCACCTGAAATAAAGCCGGCCAAGCGAATTCTGTTGCCCTCGCCGGATCTGACCAAGTTCCCGGTATCTGAAAACATTCCGCCTCGCCTGCTCGCGCTCGCGGAACGGTTGCAAGAGGTATTGGAGCGCCACTTTGCAGAAGTCCGCGCCGACAAGCGTAGATCCCGCAGAAAGAAGGAACAATGAGGTGCGCGACCTGCAAGGCCTACATATCCTGATCGTCGAGGACGAATGGATGCTGGCGGGGGATCTTGCACGTTATTTCAGCAAGATGGGCGCCGTGGTGCTTGGCCCGGTAGCGACGGTGGAACAGGCATCGAAACATACGGACGAGGCCGAAGCCGCGATCCTGGACATCAATCTCAACGGACGACGGGTATTTCCGATCGCCGACGAACTGATGCGCCGTGGCGTGCCGTTCGTGTTTTTCAGCGGCGATGAAGACATCGTTATTCCCGAGCGGCTTCGGTATGCCAGCAGCCTCCGAAAATCCTCGGACGCCCAGGCTGTTTTCGACGCTCTCTTTCCAGCCGAGACGTCGGCATCGACAGAAGGTCGAGCGTCGGAGCCCTCGGACGACGTATTTTCGCTGCTGCCTAAGCTCAGGCTCGCGGCGCGCCTGCTGCTGGGAGATGTCGAGGCCTCCGACCGGCTGGTCGAGCGGACGCTCGAACAGGCTATCGGCGAAATCGACCGGAGACCATCCGGCTCCTCCACCGAGGACTGGCTCAACGGCATCATGCGAAACATCGTCAGGGCACGTGGAGCGAACCTGCTGCACTGACCGCGGCAGTTGCCGGCAATCAGACGAGGTCAGCCTTTCCGGTTGCGTTCGACGAATTTGTTGAAGCGGCTGGTTTTGCCGCCGCTGGTCTCTTCCTGGTAGAGGAAGGCCAGTTCGTTCTCGTCGAATATCCTGAAGAACTCGTCCCATTCGACAGGCTCGAACGTCTCTTCAGGCTCGCCGAAGTCGATGCGCAGTATGCCGCCCTCGCCCTTGGTGCGCACCACCGCCGGCCGGCCATCGCGATCCTCGGCCCAACGGCGGATTTCATCATGATCGGTGGTCGTCTTCGATTCAGACATTCCAATCTCCCTTCGATTCCACCGCACACCGCGAGATCCCGGTCTGCCTCGTACAACCAGCAGATGCATTGCTGCCGAGCATATGCGCGCGGTTGGTCGATTATGGCTCCTAACACCAAGCGCGCTTCGATGTTCCCGTGCCCAGCCCAAGGCGGTCGCTTCCGGAGCGCAGCGCTCGGGAACTTTGTTGAAGCAAGGGAACAAACCTTTCGCCCGGAAGTTTGGGGCGGCAAAGCCATTCGTATGAGGAGTTGTCGTGAAACGTATACTGGTCACGGGAGGCTGCGGTTTTATCGGCCGCCACGTCGCCCAGGAACTCGTTGAACATGGCTATGGGGTTTCAATTCTCGATGCGTTGCTGGACCAGGTGCATGGCGGCGAGGCAATCAGCCTGCCGCCAGGCGCCAAGCTGATCAAAGGCGACGTTCGCGATCGCGAGGCCATCGCAGAGGCGGTCGACGATGTCGACGCGATCATTCACCTGGCGGCCGAAGTCGGTGTCGGCCAGTCCATGTACGAGATCGCCCGCTATGTCGGCGCCAACGACCTCGGCACCGCCACGCTGCTGGAAGTGCTGATCAAACGCCCGATCGAACGGATCGTCGTTGCTTCGTCGATGAGCGTCTATGGCGAGGGTCTCTATGCCACGCCGGACGGCCGGCGCATCGACAATGCAAGACGGCAGCCGGACGATATCCGCAGCGGCCAATGGAATCCCCTGTCGCCGGAAGGCGAAGTCCTGTCGCCGCTGCCCACGGACGAGCAGAAACCGGTCGACCTCGCCTCGATCTACGCGCTGACAAAATACGCCCAGGAACGCGCCGTACTGATCTTCGGTGAAGCCTATGGCATCGACGCGGTGGCACTGCGCCTGTTCAATGTCTTCGGCGCCGGACAGGCGCTCTCGAACCCGTATACCGGCGTCCTGGCGAACTTCGCCTCGCGCATCGCCAATGGCCAGCGACCGCTGATTTTCGAGGACGGCGAACAGCAGCGGGATTTCGTGCACGTGCGCGACGTTGCCCGCGCCTTCCGGCTGGCGCTGGAACAGCCCCAGGCGCGCAGCCACGTCATCAACATCGGCAGCGGGCGGGCCTACGCAGTCAGCGACGTCGCCCGGCTGCTCGCCGAAGCAATGGGCGTGCCTGGCCGCCAGCCGGAAATCCTCGGCAAGGCACGCTCCGGCGATATCCGCAATTGCTTTGCCGACATATCGAAGGCGCGCGAATTGCTCGGCTTCCAGCCGCAATACCGGCTGGAGCATTCGCTCGGCGATTTCGTCGCATGGGTGCGCAACACCGTCGCCATCGATCGCAGCGCCGAGATGAAGCGGGAACTCGAAGCGCGAGGGCTGGTATCATGAGACCGGATTCACCCGATTTTCGCGAAGCGCCCGTCGCCGTTATCGGCGGCAGCGGCTTCATCGGCTCCAACCTCGCCGACAGCCTGTTGTCGGATGGCGAACCGGTGCTGGTCATCGATAATCTGAGCCGTCCCGGCGTCGAGCAGAACCTCGAATGGCTGACGCAAAAGCACGGCAGCCGTCTCACCATTGAAATCGTCGACATCCGCGAGGCCGAGGCGCTGATGCCGCTGGTGGCTGGTTCGAAGGCGGTTTTCCACTTTGCCGCGCAGACCGCCGTCACCACGAGCCTGGTTCGGCCGGACGAGGATTTCGACATCAACCTGCGCGGAACGTTCAACGTCCTGGAAGCCGCTCGCCGCAGCGGCAAACGCATCCCCGTCGTTTTCGCCAGCACCAACAAGGTCTATGGGCGGCTCGCTGACATTGCGATGCGCGAAGACGACGGCAAATATGCGCCTTGCGACGCCAGCATCCAGGCGCACGGCATTGACGAGACGCGCGGCCTTGATTTCTGCACGCCCTATGGCTGCTCCAAGGGCGCGGCGGACCAGTATGTCCTCGACTACGCCAAGTCATACGATCTGCCGACGGCGGTGCTGCGCATGAGCTGCATCTATGGACCGCGCCAGTTCGGGACGGAGGATCAGGGCTGGGTCGCCCATTTCCTGCTTAGCGCGTTCTCCAACCGGCCGATCACCATCTATGGCGATGGCAAACAGGTACGCGACGTCCTGCACGTTGCCGACGCGGTCGCGGCTTACCGCGCCGTGCTCGACCGGATCGAGGAAATCAAGGGCCAGGCATTCAATCTCGGGGGCGGACCGGAAAACGCCGTCAGCCTGCGCATGCTACTGAACGAGATTTGCGACATAACGAAACGGGACGTTTCGATCCGCTACGACCGCGAACGCACCGGCGACCAACCATTCTTCGTCGCCGACACACGCGCGATCGAGGCGGCGCTGGGATGGAAAGCGCATGTCCCGTGGCGAAACGGCATCCGCGACCTCGCCGACTGGCTGCAGCGTCATCGCGCCGACCCGCATCCCGAACCGGCGAGGTACGTGGCATGAAGGTCGCTCTGGTCAATCCGTCCTGGACCTACCAGGACAGCATCTATTTCGGCTGCCGCCAGCCGCATCTGCCGCTCGAACTCGGCTATTCGAAAGCCTTGCTCGAAGCCGCCGGCCACGAGGTGCTGATGCTGGACGGGCAGATCCAGAAGCTCGACAATGCCGCGCTTGCCGATCGCGTCGCCACTTTCGAGCCTGATATGACCGTCGTCAGCACCGCGCCGACCTACCTGTTCTGGCGCTGCGCACCGCCCGAGTTGCGCGTGCCAGCTGAGTTCCTCAACCATCTTGCCGGGTGCGGCGGCCGCACCGTCGCCGTCGGGCCGCATGGCTCGGCGACGCCGGCGCCGACTTTGCGCAAGCTTGGCGTCGACATTGTCGTGCGCGGCGAATGCGAGGAAGTGGTCGTGGAACTCGCCCGGCGCGACGACTGGAATGCTGTGCCGTCCACCGCCCATTTTGAGGATGGAGAACTGGTTTCGAACGGCGGCGTGCATGCGAGCTCGTTCATCGATCACCCGGCGCTCGAATGGCCATCGGACTGGATTGCCGCCCATTCGCACCACCATCACCGCTTCGACGACAACCAGGTCGGCTTTGGCGCCGAGGTCGAGGCTTCGCGCGGCTGCCCGTATAATTGCAGCTTCTGCGCCAAGATCGATTTCCGCGACGCCTATCGCCGCCGGAACCACGAAGCGGTGATCGCCGAGATCGACCGGCTGATCGCACAGGGCGTCGGCTACATCTACTTCATCGACGAGATATTCCTGCCGCAAAAGGCATTGCTGGAAGCGCTGGTCGATCGCGATGTGAAGTTCGGGGTGCAGACGCGCATCGACCTTTGGAAACCGGAACTGCTGAAACTGCTCGGCGCCGCCGGCTGCGTCTCGATCGAGGCGGGGCTCGAAAGCCTGACGGTGGAAGGCCGCGCCATGTTGGCAAAACGCTGCCGGCTGGGCACCGAGGAACTGGCTGCGTTGCTGGTCGACGCCAGGCGCCATGTGCCGTTCGTTCAGGCCAATCTCATCGGCGTGGTCGAAGACGATCCCGCGCTGGTCGACTATTGGCGAAAGCACCTGATCGACAACGGCGTTTGGGCCAACGAACCGGTGCCGCTTTATCCTTATCCGAGTTCGCCCAGCTACCGCGAACTTTGGGGCGAGCCGGACGATCTCGCCTGGGAGCGCGCGCATGAACATTACCTCGCCTCCTTCCGGACGTTCAGCGACATCCAGGAGAAGCGTCCGCGTCCGCTGGCTGAATTGGAGGCCACATGTTGCGGACACTGAGCCCGCCGCGTCGCATCCTGATGACTGTCGATGCCGTCGGCGGCGTCTGGCGCTATGCGCTCGATCTGGCCAGGCAACTGGTCGCCGGCGGCGACAGCGTCGTGTTTGCCGGGCTTGGTCCGGAACCGTCCAGGCAGCAGGCCGAGGAGGCCCAGTCATTCGCGGCGCTGACCTGGCTCAACACGCCGCCCGAATGGATGACCCGCGACGAGCACGACCTCGACGCGTTGCAGCAGGAGCTGCTCCCGTTCATCCGTGACTACGCCATCGAAATCGTCCATCTCAACGCGCCGACGCAGGCAGCGGGCCTCGACGTGCCCTGCCCGGTGGTGGCGGTGTCGCATTCCTGCGTGGTGACATGGTTCCACGCCGTCAAAGGACAGGCGGCGGACGGCGATTGGGCCTGGCAAAAGGACCGCAACCGGCGCGGTTTCGACAACGCAGGCATGGTCGTTGCACCCAGCCGCAGCCATGCCGACATGCTGGAAACCTGCTACGGGCCGATCGCCCGCCTGAGCGTCGTCGGCAACGGTGCACGGCCCGGGCCGAAGAGCGAAAGGCGGGAATCGGTCGTTTTCGCCGCTGCGCGCTGGTGGGACGAAGGAAAGAATGCGGCGGTGCTGGACCGGGCCGCCTCCCGCACGCAATGGCCGATCTTCGTCGCTGGCTCGCTGCAAGGGCCGGACGGCCAGCATGTTGGCTTCAGCCACGCCGTTCCCGTCGGGCCGGTACCGCATGAGGAAGTGCGCCTGCTGATGGCGCGGGCCGGCATTTTCGTATCGCCGTCGCTCTATGAACCGTTCGGTCTGGCCACGCTGGAAGCCGCGATGTCGAAGACGCCTTTGGTGCTCGCCGATATTTCGACCTATCGCGAACTGTGGGACGGCGCGGCCATGTTCTACGACGCGCGCGATCCGGGCGATCTCGCCAGATGCATCAGCAGCCTTTGCAGCGACGCGCAGCGCCGGCGAGAACTCGGTGAGGCAGCGGCCCGCCGAAGCCGCAGATTTTCATTGGCAAGACAGGCGACCGCTATGCGCGGCGTCTACGACAAGGCGGCCCTGGCCACCATGGCGGATAGTTGATTATGCGGTTTTTGTTCTACACCCATTCGATCGTTTCCGACTGGAACCACGGCAACGCACATTTCCTGCGCGGCATCATGCGTGAGCTGGTCGCGCGCGGGCACCAGGCTATCGCGCTGGAGCCCGCCGACGGCTGGAGCCGGTCGAACCTGCTGGCCGAGAAAGGATCCTTCGCGATCGAACGATTCCGGAAGGACTTTCCCGAGCTGATGCCGGTCACCTATGACGCCGCCTTCGACCACGAAGCCTGGATCTCCGATGCCGATGTGGTGATCGTGCATGAGTGGACCGAGCCGGGTCTTGTCGCGCGGCTGGGCAGGGCGAAAGCGAATGGCGGGCGTTTCACGCTGCTGTTCCACGACACGCACCATCGCGCTATATCGGCCACGCAAGCGATCTCCTCCTTGCGGCTTGAACATTATGACGGCGTGCTCGCCTTCGGCGAGGCGCTGCGGGAAAGCTATCTCCGTGCCGGATGGGGCAAGCGGGTCTTCACCTGGCACGAGGCAGCCGATGACCACCTGTTCCAGCCGCATCCTGAAATCGAGCGTAGTTCCGACCTTATCTGGATCGGCAATTGGGGCGACGACGAGCGCAGCGCCGAAATCAGGGAGTTCCTGGTCGGCCCGGTACGTGAGCTCGGCCTGAGCGGAACCGTCCACGGCGTTCGCTATCCGCCGGAGGCGCTCGCCGACCTTGCGGCCGCCGGCCTGCGCTACGAAGGCTGGATCGCCAATGCCGACGTGCCGAAGGCATTCGCGGCGAACCGCATCACGGTTCACATCCCGCGGCGTCCATATCGCGAAAGCCTGCCCGGCATCCCGACCATCCGCATGTTCGAGGCGCTCGCCTGCGGCATTCCGCTTGTTTCGGCGCCCTGGTCCGATGTCGAACGCTTGTTCAGGCCCGGCACCGATTTCTTGTTTGCAAATAATGGCTTCGAGATGCGGCGTCATCTTCGCGCCGTGCTGCACGATGCGGATCTCGCCGCTTCTCTGGCGACCTCGGGCCTCGAGACCATCCGCTTGCGGCACACATGCCGGCACCGGGCGGATGAATTGTTCGGCGTGCTCGCCGAATGCGGGCACCGCCAAGCCGCCGACACGATCCTTGCAAAGGAGGCCGCCGAATGAAGATCGCATTCTACGGATCGAGCCTGCTGTCGTCCTATTGGAACGGCGCGGCAACCTATTACCGCGGATTGCTCAAGGCCCTGGCAAGGCTCGGCTATGACATCACCTTCTACGAGCCGGACGTCTACGATCGCCAGAAAAACCGCGACATCGAGGCGCCGGACTGGTGTGCCGTGGTCGTCTACGAGGCCACCCCGCATGCCATGATGCAGGTGGCCGCGCGGGCGGCGGAGGCGGATGTCGTCGTCAAGGCGAGTGGCGTCGGTTTCGCCGACGACGCGCTGTTGCGGGCGGTGCTCGATCACGCCCGTGCCGATGCGCTGACCGTATTCTGGGATGTCGATGCGCCGGCGACGCTCGGCCAGTTGCGCGACGAGCCCGACCATCCGCTGCATCGCGCGCTGCAGGAACTCGACCTCGTGCTGACCTATGGCGGCGGCGACCCGGTGGTCTGGGCCTATCGGGCCATGGGAGCGGCCGAATGCGTGCCGATCTACAATGCGCTCGATCCGGAAACGCATCATCCGGTCGGCAAGGATATGCGTTTTGCCTGCGATCTCGCCTTCCTCGGCAACCGGCTGCCGGACCGCGAGGCGCGCGTCGAGGCCTTCTTCCTCGACCCGGCCGGCCGCTCGGCCGATCAGCGCTTCCTGCTCGGCGGGTCTGGCTGGGGCGACAAGCAGATGCCTGCCAATGTCCGATGGCTGGGCCATGTCGGCACGCGTGACCACAATGCACTGAACGTCACGGCCAAGGCGGTGCTCAACATCAGCCGCGACAGCATGGCGGCCAATGGCTTCTCACCGGCGACGCGCGTGTTCGAGGCAGCCGGCGCCGGCGCATGCCTCATCACCGACGCCTGGCTCGGTGTGGACCTGTTCCTGAAACCCGGCGAGGAAATCCTGGTCGCGCGCGATGGCGAGGATGTCGCCGAGATCATGCAAAGCCTTAGCGCCGAACGGGCCAAGGCGATCGGGGCATCCGCGCTTCGGCGGGTACTTGGCGAACATACCTATACGACACGGGCCGTTTTGGCCGACGCCATTTTCAGGCGCCATTTCGAGCGTCCGACCGTGGAGGCGGCCGAATGACGAAGCCGCTCGACATCGTCTTTCTTGGCCTGTCGCTCTCCTCGTCCTGGGGAAACGGCCACGCCACCACCTTTCGGGGGCTGCTTAAAGGTCTCCACGAACTCGGTCACCGCGTCACCTTTCTCGAACGCGACGTGCCGTGGTACGCAAGTCACCGGGATCTGCGCGACCCCGATTTCTGCGCGTTGCGCTACTATGAAACGACCGATGATCTTCGCCGCAATTTTGCGCGCTGCCTGCGCGATGCCGATATCGTGGTCGTCGGCTCCTTCGTTCCCGAAGGTCCTGAAATCATCGACGTCGTGGCATCGCTGTGCACAGGTCAGTTCTGCTTCTACGACATCGACACGCCGGTCACGCTGGCAAAGCTTTCAACCGATGATTGCGAGTATATTGCCAGGCGGCAAGTCCCGTATTTCGATGTCTACTTCTCCTTCACCGGCGGGCCGACGCTTGCCCGTCTGACTGCGGAATTCGGCGCGAGGCGGGCCGAGCCGCTCTACTGCTCTGTCGACCCGGAACGGCATCACGGAACCGGTGACCCGATCCGCTGGGATCTCGGCTATCTCGGCACGTACAGCCCCGACCGCCAGGCGACGCTGGAGGCCCTGCTGTTCGAACCGGCGCGTCGCATGCCGGAGCGCCGCTTCGTCGTTGCCGGCTCGCAATATCCGCGCGAAATCGCCTGGCCGGACAATGTCGATCGCATCGAACACCTGCCGCCGGCAGATCATGCCGCCTTTTACAGCCGCCAACGTTACACGTTGAACGTCACGCGCAGTTCCATGATCGCGGCCGGATGGTCGCCCAGCGTGCGACTCTTCGAGGCAGCCGCCTGCGGCACGGCGATCATCAGCGATTGCTGGGCCGGACTGGACAGCCTGTTTCCAGGGCGGACGATCCACACGGCGCGCAGGACCGAGGACGTAATCGGTATCCTGTCTGGAGAATCCGACGGCGCCCGGCTTGCCATGGCCAAGCAGGCGCGCGGGCTCATCCTGGCAGCTCACACAAGCATCGCAAGAGCCCGCGAATTCGTTGCGCTGCTGGCGCAGGCCAAATCGCCACGTTCTGTTCTCGATCTGGACGTCGAGAGCGCAGCATGACCCGCAGACGGGAGAAGATAGAGATGCAGCTATCAAGAAAGGCGCAACGGACCAAGACCGTGCTTGTCGCCGGCGGCGCCGGCTTCCTCGGTTCGCATCTTTGCGAGACAATGCTCCAGGCCGGCTGGCGCGTGATCTGCGTCGACAATTTCCTTACCGGCCGCATGGAGAACATAGCATCGATCGCCGATCGCCCGGATTTTCGGCTGATCAAGCAAGACATTTGCCGGCCGTTGGAGCTTGGCGAACCGGTGGATCGCATCTTCAACATGGCATGCGCGGCCTCGCCGCCGCGTTACCAGGCCGACCCGGTCCACACGACGCGGACTTGTGTCATCGGGACGCTCAATCTGCTGGAGCTCGCCGCCCGTGATGGCGCCCGCTTCCTGCAGGCGTCCACCAGCGAAATTTATGGCGATCCCGAACAGCATCCGCAGAAGGAAGACTATGTCGGCCACGTGAACTGCATCGGCCCCCGCGCCTGCTATGATGAAGGCAAGCGCACCGCCGAAACCTTATGCTTCGATTATTTGAGAATGGGAAAAGCCGATATCCGTGTCGCGCGCATCTTCAACACCTATGGCCCCAGGATGGACCCTGCGGACGGACGGATCGTTTCCAATCTGATCATGCAGGCACTCGAGAGACGGCCGCTGACGATATTCGGCGACGGGCTGCAGACCAGGTCGTTCTGCTACGTTTCCGATCTGGTCGACGGCTTGATCCGGTTGATGGAGGTCGATCCCAATCCACGCCAGCCAGTCAATCTGGGCAATCCGGGGGAGTTCACCATCCTGCAACTGGCGAGCCTGGTGAGAGGCATGACCGCAACCAAATCGGGCCTGAAATTCCTGCCGCTGCCACAAGACGATCCTCGTCGTCGGCAACCCGACATATCCCGCGCAAAGAAGCTTCTCGGCTGGTCGCCAAAAGTGCCGCTCAGGCAAGGTTTGATGCGCACGATCGGCTATTTTGCCGAGCTTGAGACGGCGCAGATGATCGACAGAAGACGTCAAATTGCCGCCACCGTGCGTTCTGCCTCAGGCCGGCTGCAAAACCTGCCAGCCTGAGGCGGGGAGCGTCTGGCCGCTGCATGATCGCGCGGTCGTTTCGGATTTGGTCACTTTTTCTCGTCGCGGGAACAACCCGTCCAGCTTCTGGTTCTGCCAAGGTACCGGCATGGAGACGACCGTGCATCCGAAGCGATCCGCCAAAGACATCGAGCAAATGGCCGCGAAGGAGACGGCTGCCTTCCTGCGGCGCGCCTCCATCACCTATCTGGAATGCTGCGTGAGCCTGATGATGACGCATCTTCAGCGCGAGGAGGTAGTCGCTATCCTCGAAAAGGAAGCGGATATGCTTCGCCGGCTGGATTGATCCTGGTCGAAGGGCCGCAGTTCCCCTTGGTTCTCCAGGAAACGAAGCAACATCGAGGTATAACGTCTTGCCGCGGCCGCCAGCCGGATCTGTTCCCGATCATCGCCAGATCGTGCAGCCATGCTCCACAAGCCAAGCTGGAACGCAAGATAGCAGGGCTCATAGTATTGGACCAGATTGGCATCGACGGGACGGGAGGCTCTCGCTTCCACGGCCTTGCAAAGCGCCCCAGTCGCCGAATTGGAGAGGCTGTACTCGACACGGGCGCCGGCAATGTCCCAGGCGATGTTCTGGCAGCCGATCAGATCGTGCGATCGGCAATGATCGAGGGCGTCCGTCTTGACCAGCGTTCCACTGCGCGAAAGGATGAACTCCCACGGGTGAAGCCGCCCGTCGATCTCGACCCGCTGCATGGTCTTGGGTGGAGCCTGTTTCGAGAACCAGGTCTGCAGCTCCGCCGCGCGGCGTTCGCCCAGCGCTTCACTTGTATTCCGCACGGCCATGTCGGCAAGCGCGTCCAGCGAGGCACCTGGCTCCGAGGCGGGCAGATTGGCTGCGCGCCAGGCGAGATAGCCCGCCAGGTGAGCGACCAATTTTTCTTTCGAAAGCGTTGCCCGGTCCAGCGTTGTGCCGTCGATCCAGCGTTCGACCAGAAAGCCATGGCACAGCCCGGCGACTTCCGGGCCAAAGCCTGCGTCGTGCAGCCTCCTGGCGGTCTCGGCCTTGTGCATTCCGATTTCACCGAGGCCGACGAATTTGACCGACCATTTTTCCCGGCCCGCGGAAGCGAGGAACTTCCGCCGCTCGAAGCCGCGATGAACGGGCGGCCACTGATCCTGCGAGCCATAATGCAAGCGACGCCACTCTCCGGCGGATATTTCCATCAGGCTGACCGCTGTGCGGCCGATCATTCTAGCCACCCAATCCCGCAGCGCCGGCAGAGCGGATCCAGCGGGGAAAGTCCGTTCGAAATCCGAGGTGTGTTTTTGGCACACCGTCCATGCCTCACGGATGTCCGCCGACGTCGCGGGGCCCGGGCCACCCAAATGACTTGGGAACAGATGGATGCGCCTGGTATCGATGCCCAGCGCTTGTAGCCATGCGACGACGGCATGGAACGAGCTGCCGGACAGACCCGGGCCCTCATCGACGATGGCAAAGCGGGCCGACGGCTTCGTCATCCAGCCGCTGATCAGCTCCGGATCGGCGGCAAGCCGCCTGCGAAACGGGTGGCCGGTCGGACGGACGCTGACGGGTGCTGGCGCGCCGATGGCTGCAGCCACCATCGATGCAAGCCCAAGGCCGATGCTGCGGATGCCGATCACGCATGTGTTCGCATCGAGACCCGACTGCCGCGCGGCGACGAAATAGCTCTCCGGATAGAGCGCGTAGTGAGCGTAGCCCTCAGCCGCGCCGGTCAGAATGTCGCCATCGCATTCGAGTTCGGCCAACATTCGCGGCACTTCGGCATCGACCGGGCCGTCGACGGCGAATCCGGCCCTCCACGATCTGCCCACGTCCCGGGCCAAGCCGACCAGGAGATTTGCGCCCGCGATCCGTTGTGGGGAATTCCTGTCTATGCCCTTGGCCTCGAATTCCGCGTCGGCAAGGCCCTGGACCAATTCCGAGACCTTGATGAACAGGCCGACCAGGGCTGCGTGCCGTCCGATCCCGCTTGGCATGTCCGCGATGTGCCCGGCCGCGTCGCAAGCCGAGGCGCGAACATATCGCGCGCTCTCAGTTTGCTTGTGGTCGCCATAGACGATCATTGTCTCGTCCCGGTTGGCCTCACCCCCCGGCTGCACAACTCGGCGGGCGCTACTTTGATCCACCGTCGGTTGCACGATTTTTACAGCCGGCAAGGAACAATCCGGGAGGAAGGCGGTTTGGCACGAAGAACTTACCTTCAACAGCATAGGCAGCGGTTTCGTGGGATCGAAGAAAGTTCGGATCGGAATAGTCGGCGTCGGCAACTGCGCCTCCTCCCTTGTTCAGGGCATCACCTATTACCGCGACGCAAGGAGCAATGAACCCATACCGGGGCTGATGCATGCCGATCTTGGCGGCTACCATGTCAAGGACATCGAGGTGGTCTGCGCTTTCGACGTCGCCAAGGGCAAGGTCGGACGTGATGTGGCAGACGCGATCTACAGCGCGCCCAACAATACTTTCCGCTTTGCCAATGTTGCGCCTACCGGCGTTCGCGTCGAACGCGGACCGACGCTGGACGGCATCGGCAAATATCTGCGCGACGAGATCGAGGAGGCCGACGAGCCGGTCGCCAATGTCGGCAAGATCCTCGCCGAAAGCGGCGCCGAGATCCTGGTGTCCTATCTGCCAGTCGGTTCGGAGGAGGCAACACGCTTTTATGCCGAGTGCGCGCTCGAGGCGGGCTGCGCCTTCGTCAACTGCATACCAGTCTTCATCGCCTCGCGGCCGGAGTGGCGCCGGCGCTTCGAGCAGCACGGGCTGCCGCTGATCGGCGACGACATCAAGAGCCAGGTCGGTGCGACGATCGTCCACCGGCTGCTCGCCAACCTGTTCCGTGAGCGCGGCGTGCGCATCGATCGCACCTACCAGCTCAATTTCGGCGGCAACACCGACTTCCTCAATATGCTGGAGCGCGAGCGGCTGGAATCAAAGAAGATCTCAAAGACGCAATCCGTCACCAGCCAGATCGACGTCCCCCTGGAGCCCGGCAACATTCACGTCGGGCCGAGCGACCATGTCCCGTGGCTGACCGACCGCAAGTGGGCCTATATCCGGGTCGAAGGCACGACCTTCGGCGGCGTGCCGCTGAATGCCGAGCTCAAGCTGGAAGTGTGGGATTCGCCCAATTCGGCCGGCGTCGTCATCGATGCGGTGCGTTGCGCCAAGCTGGCGCTCGACCGCGGCATCGCGGGCGCGCTGACCGGCCCATGCAGCTATTTCATGAAATCGCCGCCCGAGCAGTTCACCGACGCGGAAGCCCGCCAGCGCACGCTCTCTTTCATCGCCGGCAAGGACGAGCCGATGCTCGATGCGGCGGAATGACGACGACGTTTTTTCTGGTGCGCCACGCCGCGCATGACAATGTCGGCTGTTATCTTGCCGGGCGGATGGCCGGCGTTTGCCTCGGCGAGGCCGGCAGGGCACAGGCCTCGCATCTGGCTGACCGTATGGCACGCGAGCCGGTAGCGGCAATCTTCTGCAGCCCGCGCGAACGCACGCAGGAGACTGCGACTCCGATGGCGCTCGCCTGTAATGCCGGTGAAATCGTGATCCGCGAGGAACTCGATGAGATCGACTTCGGCACCTGGTCGGGAAAGACCTTCGAGGAGCTGAACAAGGATGCCGACTGGCGAGCGTGGAACGACCAGCGTCAGCAAGCGAGAACGCCGAGCGGCGAGACCATGCTTGACGTGCAGCAACGCGTCGTCTTGCTGATCGAACAGGTCCGCGGCACCTACCAGAACCAGTGCGTTGCACTGGTCAGCCATGCCGACGTCATCAAGGCCGCGGTGTGCAAAGTGCTCGGCCTGTCGCTGGGGAACTGCTTTCGCTTCGATATCGACCCAGCGTCAATCACCACGGTTGTTTGGGGGGACTGGGGGTCGAAGCTGATCAGACTCAACGAAGCTGCCTGACGAGGAATTTGCCGGATGCGCATGGTCATTTTCGGTCTTACCGTGACATCGTCGTGGGGCAACGGCCACGCCACGCTGTGGCGCGGATTGATCCGGGCGATGGCCGGGCTGGGCTGGTCCATCACCTTCTTCGAACGCAACACCCCCTATTATGCCGGTACACGCGACCTCGACCAGTTGGATGGCGGCAACCTTGTCCTTTATCCGGATTGGGAGGACATCCAGCGCGTTGCCGAGAAGGCGATGAAAGAGGCCGATGTCGTCATCGTCACCTCCTATTGTCCCGATGCCGTGAGCGCGTCGCGCCTTGCTCACCAGGCCTGTCGCGGGCTGAAGGTCTTCTACGATCTGGACACGCCGGTGACGCTGGCGCGGATCGAACAAGGCGAGCCTCCGGCCTATTTCGGACCGGAAGGACTTCGCGATTTCGATCTCGTGCTGAGCTACACGGGAGGAACCGCGATCGACGCATTGAGGTCGACGCTGGGTGCACGCCGCGTCATGCCGCTCTACGGCCATGTCGATCCAGAGCGACACCGGCCCGCCCCGCCCAGGCCGGAGTTTGCCGGCGACCTGTCCTATCTTGGAACCTATGCGGCAGACCGCCAGGCCGGGGTCGAGAGGTTGCTGGTCAGCCCGGCTGCGCGCCTGCCGGATCGCCGTTTCATTATTGGCGGCGCACAATATCCGCAGGAATTCCCGTGGAGCGACAATATCTTCTTCGTCCGGCATCTGCCGCCGGCCGACCACCCCGCCTTCTTTTCATCATCACGACTGACCCTGAACGTGACCCGCGAGGCGATGGCCGAACGGGGCTGGTGTCCTTCCGGCCGGCTGTTCGAAGCCGCCGCTTGCGGGGCTGCGATGGTGAGCGACACATGGCCCGGACTGGAGGCCTTTTTCCGGCCCGGTGAAGAGATCGTCGTGGCCAACAGCACCGACGACGTGGTCGCGGCGCTCGACCTGTCCGACGCCGAGCTTGACGCGATCCGCCGCCGTGCGCGCGAGCGGGTGCTGGACGAACACACCTCGGCGCGGCGCGCGAAGGAATTCGACCGCATCCTGTCCGATGCACTGCACGGCTCCACGCATGGCGAGCCGTTGAAGGAGGCAGTTTGATGTTGGGCATCGTGCCCGCAGCCGGACGGGGAAGCCGCATCCAGCCGCTCGGCTTTTCGAAGGAGCTTCTGCCGGTCGGCAGCCGCATCGACGGCAACACCGAGCGGCCTTGCGCGGTCAGCGAATACCTGGTGCGCCGCATGGTCCGCGCTGGGGCCGACAAGATCTGTTTCGTCATCGGCTCGGGTAAGTCGGATATCCTGGAATATTATTCTGCCGGCTATGCCGACGCGGCCGCTCTGTTCGTGGTGCAGCCTTCTCCGGTCGGCCTTTGCGACGCCATCTTCCGCGCCGCACCGCTCGTCGCAGCCGACGAGACCGTTCTGGTCGGGTTGCCCGACACGATCTGGTTTCCCGAAGACGGCTTCCTGGCCCTCCCGGACGACGGCCTGTCCTTCCTGCTGTTTCCGGTGGACCAGCCGGAGTTCTTCGATGCCGTCGTTGTCGACGAGGACGGCCGGGTGAAGCAAATCCAGGTCAAGCAACAGAATGCCGCGTCGAACTGGATCTGGGGTGCGTTCAAGATGCCCGGCCGCACCCTTCATCAGCTCGCCGCGCTGTGGCGGGAACGGGACCGGTGCGACGAATATATCGGCACGCTGGTCAACGCCTATCTCGCCGCCGGGGGCGAAGCCTATGGCATCAAGGCTGGCACCGCTTATGTCGACGTCGGCACCTTCAACGGTTACCGCACCGCATTGCGGCTGCTTGAAAGCGCCGCCGGTACCCAGGACGGCCAAGCCGCCATTACGCTGCCCGGCCACCAGCACGTCCCTATCCTCGCAGGCGAAGGAGGCTAGCCATGCTGCATTCCGATGCCGAGATCCGCCGCCGTATCGATGCGCTCGGCCCATGGTTCCACAACATGGAGCTGGCCGGCATCGAAACCGCTCCCGACCATTTCCTTGGCAACTATCCGCTGATCAAATGGCGCAAATTCGCCGACGCGATTCCCGCCGATCTTTCCGGTAAGGCGGTGCTCGACATAGGCTGCAATGCGGGTTTCTACTCGATCGAGATGAAACGTCGCGGCGCCGGCCGCGTGCTAGGCATCGACTTCGATGAAGCTTACCTGGCGCAGGCGCGCTTTGCCGCCGAGGTCGCAGACTGCGACATCGAATTCCGGCAGCTCTCGGTCTACGACGTTGGCGCCCTGCATGAGCGGTTCGACATCGTGCTGTTCATGGGCGTGCTCTACCATTTGCGCCATCCTCTGCTCGCACTCGATCTGATCCGGGAGCACGTCGCCGACGACCTGATGATCTTCCAGTCGATGCAGCGCGGCAGCACCAACGTGCCGGCGCTCGAGCAGAACTATCATTTCTGGACCCACGACCTTTTCGACCGGCCGGAATTCCCAAAGCTGCATTTCATCGAGCATCGTTACGCCGACGACCCGACCAACTGGTGGATTCCCAATCGCGCCTGCACCGAAGCCATGCTTCGCAGCGCCGGCTTCAAGATCGTGCTGCAACCGGAACAGGAGGTCTATTTCTGCCGCACCGCCGACGTGCCGGCCGGCGGCGGCGCCGTCTACCCGTCGAAAGGACAGATAAATGATTGAAGCCGCGATGATCTGGAACGAGCCCAACAACAAATCCCACTGGGATCCCGAGCTCGACCCCGACTGGAGCCGCTTCGCCGCTACGGCAATCCTGGCCGCCGACGCAATCGCGGCGGAGAATCCCGCCTTGACCAAGGTGCTGGGCGGCATCTCGCCGATCGATGCCGGCTTCATGACACGGATGAAGGAATTCGGCGTGCTCGATCATGTCGACGCGGTCGCCGTACACGGCTTTCCGCTCGACTGGAACCTCTGGCAGATCCACGAATGGCCGCAGAAGGTCGGCGAGATCTCGGCTGTCACCGATCTTCCGGTATGGGTCAGCGAGGTCGGCGTGTCGACCTTCGGCGCCGAGGAGGTACAGGTCTGGGGCCTGCGCCGGACCGCGGAATTGCTGATCGGCAACGCACCGCGCATCCAATGGTACAGCCTCTACGACCTGCCGCGCGAGTGGGAAGCGACGACGCGCCATCGCGAGGCGGAAGGCTCGTCTTACTATCGCCATTTCTACATGGGCCTGCTTCGCCAGGACGGCACGCCAAAGCCCGCGCTCGAGGAGTTCCTGCACCACACGCCGGCATTAGGACTGGTGCAGTGGTTCCATTTCGAAGATCATCGGCTTGATGACGCCGTTGCCTGGATGAAACGCCTCGGCGTCACCAATCTGCGTACCGGGCTTTCCTGGGCCGACAGCTTCAGGCCGAACGCGCTTGACTGGTTCGACCGGCAGATGGAGGCGTTGGCCGACTTCGACGTGACCGTTACTTTCTGCTTCACGCCGGAGCATCGTGGAATGATGCCGCACCACAGCAGTCCGCCGCTGGTGCCGGAGGAATTCGCCGAGTTCTGCGCGGCAATGACGCGCCGCTATGCCGGCAGCATCGCTGCCCCCTCCGTCGGCGGGCTACGCGCCTCCGCAGCGTGAGGAGCTTCGGCTCTCCCGCCATGACGCTCACCGTCCTCAACGTCGCCTATCCCCTCGCCCCGGTCGGGCCGGATGCGGTCGGTGGTGCCGAGCAGGTGCTGTCGATGCTCGACCAGGCGCTCGTACAGGCCGGACACCGCTCGATCGTGATCGGTTGCCAGGGCTCGAGCGCTGCGGGCACTCTCATCGAGACGCCGGCCGAACCGGGCGTGCTCGATGAAGCGGCGAAGCGCCGGGCGCAGCGTGCTCATCGCGCTGCAATCGCTACCGCACGCGCTCGCTGGCCAATCGACGTGGTTCATTTGCACGGCATCGATTTCGACGCCTATCTGCCGGGCGACGGGCCGACATTGGTGACCCTGCACTTGCCGCTCGACTGGTATCCGGCCGACGCTCTCAATCCGACACGGGAGGATCTGTGGCTGCATGCGGTATCAGCGGCTCAGCAAAGAACCGCGCCGCCGGGAGCCAGGCTCATCGAACCGATCCCGAACGGAGTGGACATTGACGCGCTCAGCGAGCGGCAGGCCAAGCGCGCCTTTGCCCTCGTGCTCAGCCGCGTCTGCCCGGAAAAGGGCATCCATCTGGCGCTGGACGCAGCCAAGAAGGCCGGTGTGCCGTTGGTCATCGGCGGCAAAGTCTACCCTTACGAAACCCACACCGCGTATTTTCACGACGAGGTCGGACCTCGGCTGGACGACCGGCGCCGCTTCCTTGGTCCGGTCGGCTTTGTCGCCAAGCGGCGCCTGCTGAACACAGCCCGCTGCCTGGTCATCCCGAGCCTTGCCGCGGAAACCAGTTCGCTGGTCGCCATGGAGGCGCTCGCCTGCGGCACGCCCGTGGTGGCCTTCCCGAATGGCGCACTGCCGGATGTGGTCGAGCACGGCAAGACCGGGTATCTGGTCGGGGATGTCGACGAGATGGCGCAAGCCATCCTTGCCGCGCCCGACCTGGATCCCGAGACCTGCCGGGCCGAGGCGCGGCAGCGCTTTTCACTCGACCGCATGGTTTCCTCCTACATGGACGCCTATCGGGCGCTGGCACGGCTCGGCACAGACAGCGGGCAGCTCGCGACGGCGAAGTGAGCGGGACATGCTCCGCGGTGAGATCATCGACGATCCGGCCGGCCTCGAAGCCCTTGAGCCGCACTGGTGGGAACTCTGGTCGCGCAGTCCCTCGGCGACGCCGTTCCAGTCTCCCGCATGGTTGCTGCCATGGTGGCGGACATTCGCTCCCGGCGAGCTAGCGACGGTCGCCGTCTGGCGTGGCGCCGATCTGGTCGGCCTGGCGCCACTCTATCTGGAACGCCAGGGCTCCGGCGCGCGGCTGCTTCCGCTCGGCATTTCGTTGAGCGACTATCTGGATGTCCTTTGTATTCCCGAAACCGCCGAACCGGTCGCCATCGCCATCGCCGACACGGTTCTTTCCCTCGGCTGGTCACAGTGGATCTTGCAGGACCTGCCTCCCGGCGGCGCCGGCCTTGCCATCAGGCATGCCGCGCTCGAATCGTGCCAAGCCGTCAGTCATGCCGCTTGCCCGGTGCTCGCTCTCGCCGGCGACCAGACGCTTCAGGGCTGTGTTCCGGCGCGGCGGAGGCGCCAATTGCGCCGCGCCCTCAGGGCCGCGTCGAGACGCGGC
Source organism: Mesorhizobium sp. M0136 (assembly GCF_040322515.1). Taxonomy (NCBI): domain Bacteria; kingdom Pseudomonadati; phylum Pseudomonadota; class Alphaproteobacteria; order Hyphomicrobiales; family Phyllobacteriaceae; genus Mesorhizobium; species Mesorhizobium sp. M0136. The sequence goes on along the minus strand of NZ_JAMYTP010000003.1, from coordinate 112,730 downwards.
AGGGTCTCCATCGAATCCGCTTTGTCCGATCCGCAGACATTCCTCGATCACCTGATCCGCCTTCACCGCGCGCGCTGGGCCGGACACGGCGACGGCGTTCTGTCCGATTCCCGCGTGGAAGCATTCCACCGTCAGGCGCTGCCGCAGCTGGTCGTACACGTGCTTGCCCGATGCTGGCTCATCACCATCGGTGACGTGACCGTGGGCGCCTATTACGGGTTCCATGATCGGGGCCGCGCTTACGCTTATCTCGGTGGCTTCGATCCGGCCTATGCCGATGAAAGTCCTGGCGCGCTGCTCATCGGCCAGGCGATAAGGCAGGCGATCTGCGAAGGCGCAGAAGAGTTCGATTTTCTGCGCGGACAAGAGGCCTACAAATACAGCTGGGGCGCCGTCGACCGGTGGACGATGCGCAAGATCTGGACGCGGAGCAAAGGTCAATGAGCGCGACCCAGCCAGGACCTCGGCGGTCGACGTCAGCAAGACGGGTGCTGGAGGACTGCATGGCAGACGGTGCCAGCGTCGAAGCCGTCATCGCCAGGCTGGCTCTCCGTTTCGAGACAGGAATCGAACCCGCAGAACTGGCGAAGATTGCACAAAACACGCATTCGGCCGATCCGCGAAAGACGGCAAAATTACAACGGATCGCGGACCTGCTTCAGCGCAGGCCCGAGATCTTCGCCACGCTGCGCAAAATAGGTGCTGCCGTTCGGCACGAGCGTGGCGGTGGCGAGACCGACGATGCGGTCGTCAAGCGGCTGGCGGCCGGGTTTGACGCAGCGGCGGCTATCTCCCCGGCGGCGAGCGTCCAGCTGTCGTCGCTGGGCAATGAGGGAAAGCTCGCGGCCGCTACGGCTGAGATCGTTACATGGCTGGAGAGGCGAGGCTTTACCGGTACCGACCGCGACATACTGGATATCGGCTGTGGCATCGGTCGGTTCGAACAGGTGCTCTCTGCTCTGTCGCACCGGATCGTCGGCAGCGATATATCCCCGGCGATGATCTCGATCGCCCGCCGGCGATGCGCGGGGCTCGGCAATGTAGAATTCCGCCCTACCCGCGGTTTCGATCTTGCCGATTTTCGCGATGCCAGCTTCGACCGCGTGCTGGCCGTCGACAGCTTTCCCTATCTGGTGCTGGCCGGCCTCGCGGAACGACATTTCGTGGAAATCGCACGCGTGCTGAAGAGGCCAGGCATGGCCGTGCTTTTGAATTATTCATATCGCGGATCGCCGGCGCTGGATCGCGCCGATGTCCATAACTTCGCCAACGCAAATGGCATGCAAGTTGTCGTCGACGGCGAAAAGCCGTTCCGGCACTGGGATGGCGATGCCTTCCTGCTTACGATTTCCGGCGGAACATTGCGGCCCAACGCAGGTTCGGATGCCGAACGGGAAAAGCCGCTATTCGACAGCAGGAAGGAGGACGAGATGGCGTCCGGCAGCAAGAAGCACATCGGTCGCGGCAGTCACGGCAAAGGCGCCGGCGCTGGCGCGATGACCGATCTTCCCAAGGACAAGATCGGAGAGAACGCCGTTCTGTCCAACAGAGACAAGAAGCAGCACACCAAGGAGCGTGGGCTCGACGGCAATCGGGTCAAATCCGAGCAGTACCAGGATCATTCAGCGGATCGGCGGCCTGGAGACTGATCGTTGCGGCAGCATATGGCTTGCAGCCGGTGAGCAATTGAAATGCAGCGAGAGCCCAACCGCTGACGAAGCTGTGCAAGGACCGAAGCCGGTCGCATGGATGGCCTGCAAATTCTTGCAAACTCGCACTGTTGCCACCAGAGTGAGATGAAGGGACCAACATTTGCCAAGAGAACGCGATGTCTCGCGCAAGGGAAGATTCCGTCGGCACGCGCGCCGACCTGACGATAGACCGGGAAATCGCTTCCTTGCTTGCGGCAATCGAGCAGGAAAGGGTTCCTGACCGGCTGACCAAACTTGCGATCGAATTGCAGCATGCGCTTGTCGAAAGACGCTTGCGCGGAACCAGTAACTAACGTGACATATATTAGCGGCGCCTCTCGGCTTCGAAGTCCAGTTGTCCTTCGGACAGATAGCTGCGCCTTTCCATCAGGGTTTGCGAGGAACTTTCGCCTAGGTATTCAAGCACGCCGGCGCGGGCCCTGTTGAGCCGGCTCTTCACGGTTCCCACCGCGCAACCGCATATTTCGGCGGTTTCCTCATAGCTGACGCCCAGCACGCCTATCAGCATCAGAACCTCGCGCTGATGCTCAGGAAGGCTCTGGATGGCCTGGTGGACTTCCTTGCCCTGTACGGACCATTCCTGCGTCGCTTCCGAGATCGGCCGCAGCGAAGCACAGTCGAGCAGGCCGGGCGCTTCCCTCACGGCGGCCCTGACACGCGTGTAGTAGGTGTTGCGCATGATCGTGAAGAGCCATGACTTCATACGCGTTCCAGCTTCGAACTTGTCAATGTTGGCCAGGCCCTTGGTCAGCGTCTCCTGGACCAGGTCGTCGGCATCATCGGGAGTGCGGCAGAAGGTGCGGGCGAAAGCCCTCAAAGCGGGTATGAGGTCGACGATGGAAACGTCTTCGGTTTCGCGGGTCGCTAAGGCGTAGGCTGTGGGTGGCAATGGTCCAGCTCCCGTCCAGAATGAGTTCGCGAGCGCAGACCAGTTAAATGCATTGGGCGAAAGATCGTTCCGGTTGGCGAAAATCACCCGACTCCAGAAAACCGGAGAGGGCTTGGCTGAGCAATCCCGGCCGACGGCGATATTTTTGACGGAACAACCATCGGGATCGCGGAGTTCAAAATCAAGGTCGTCCGACAATTCGGGCGCCGCCATTTGGCGCGTCGAAATGCGATTCGCAGCGAGCCTTGGCCGCGACCTCAAGGGCGGCCTGCCACCTCAAGAAACAGGAGGAGTCCATGACAGGAAACAAGCACGCCAAAGGCAAAACGCCGGCCGATAGCGATCTTGCCAACGATCCCGGCATCGGCAGTTCCAGGGGCACGATCAAGGAGGGCGACCGGCTCGATCAGGGCACCAATACGTTCGAAGGCGATGTCGAAAACGACACCACGCCGCAAGGCGGTATCAATCCTCGGCAAAAGATGCGGACCAACAAGTGACCGGCCGCGCACGATCGAACAAACCTGCTGCAACCCGTGCAGCAATCCCGCGTTAAAGAGCATGAGCCTCGGGTCCGCCCCGGGCGTTGATGCGACAGGCTCTTTCGCGGAGACACAGATGACAAAAAAACTGTTTGGCCGCCCCGTTCCAATTCTCGTCGGCCTTGGTTTCCCTCGCTATGTCGAAAATATCTGGCAGGCCTATGACGTCTTAAATGAATGGCCGAGCCGCGGTCCGGCGCACAAGGCGGCGTTCGACGCCTGTCGCGCCGGGCTGGCTGACGAGCTCGACGTCGAGACGGTGCGCGCGGCGTTCGATAAATTCGCCCGCAAGGCGGGCATTCTAGCCTACGATATCGCAGCCGAAACACCAGCACGCGCCAAAACAGCTGCGAAGGCCTACGACGTTTGGCTGAAACGCCCATCGGACAGTCGTGTAGACCCTGAAGACACGCAGCTTGCTTGAAGCGACACCTTGCTTGAACCGGGAGGAATACGGTGCAGAGAATAGAGTTCGATACACCTGTTTGCATCTATTTCGGCAAGCCTGGGCGATCGCGATTGGTCAGTTCCGTTTTCGAAGCAGTGCATTGCCTGAAAAGCGAGAAATGGCCGGCGCGCAATGCCCCACTGGCGCTGGCGGCCGCTGATGTATTGAATCGCGCCCGAACCGGTGAAATTACGGCCGGCAAAGCGCGGCAAGCGTTTGTCGACGCCGCGTGGGAGGCAAACATTCTCGTCGAAGGCGAGCCGCATGACGGGCATGCCACGACAGCCCTCATATCGGACTGCGGGTGAAGCGGCAGGCTGCCTCCCTGCAGTTCCGCCCAAAGCTTGGTTTATCGCGAATGATTGGCGTTCTCGGCCTTTTTCTCGCGCTGTTGCCTGAGGACCTCGTCGGTTCCGACCAGCTTCTTCGATCCGCCGGGAATCGCGGTGGACACAACAGCCGGTGGGTCGCTTGCCGGGAAGGAATCTTCCAGGCCTGCCTGCAACTGGTCTTCCAGCGTTTGCGGCTCTTCAGAGCGGCCGGGGGTCCTTCGGGTATCTACGCTCTCCAGCGGCTGTGTCATGTCCGGTGAAGACCTGACTTCTCGAATCCAGCCATAGAGCTGTTCGATGGCAAATTCCTTCATCGTGTCGAAATCGGCGTTTTCGTCACGCAATGCCTCGATTTGGTCGACCATGGTCTTCTCGAAACGTTCGAGGCTATCGCTTCCGCAAGCCCGGCAGAGACGCACCAGCGCCTCGCGCAGTATGAGTGGCGCAAAGTGCGCCGTTGCCTCAAGCCTGAGCTGCTGCAAACGCTCCGGGGTAGCGGCTTGGAACTTCGACATGCTCGACCTCTTCGCCTTGTGGAGCATGTCAACGAAAATTGTCGGCGGATGTTCCATCGGCGGCCGCTGCATCGCTCGATCCTCAGCGGTGCGCGCCACCACCGACTGCCATGCGGATACCGAGACCGACGACGACGCAGCCTGCCACCCGCTGCTGCCAGAGCCTTACCTTCGGTCGTTTCATAATCCAGGCCCCGAGCGTGCCGGATGCGAGTGCATATGTGCCCAGCACCAGCACACCGGTCATTTTCTGGGTGCCACCGAGCAGCAGCAATTGCAGCGTGACCGATCCGCGAGCAGGATCGACGAACTGCGGAAGGAATGCCACCATAAAGGTTATCGGCCAAGGATTTATCAGATTGGCGATCATTCCTTCGCGTGCGGCCACAAGCGGTCTGACATTGCGCGCCTCCTCGACGGCGACGCTGGCTGACGGCAACAGCACCAGACGCGATCCAAGCCAAACGAGATAAGCTGCACCCGCCCAGCGAAGCATGGCAAAGGCAAGCGGCGATGCCTGGAGCAGCGACGATATGCCGAGGGCAAGGAGCGGCAGCTGGACCATACCGGCGCCGAGGGTCATTCCGAGGACGGTGAACAGGGCAATATCACGGCCCTGCCCGATGCCGCGCGCAATCACCAGCAGACTGTCGGGCCCCGGCGGCATCTGCATCAGGATGACCGTTCCGACAAAAGCCGTCCACGAAGCGGGATCCACGCCGCTACTTCGCCCCGGTTTCGTAAGATGCCTTCGCGCTGTCCTTCAACCGGCCGGCATCTCGCATCGTCTTGAGTGCTTCGTCCCTCGTCAGGCCGCACCTGCGGGCAAAAAAATCGATCTCATAGGCCAACTCGGCCGACAGGTCGTGTTTGGTATGCATTCTTCGCTTGTGTTTGCGTGCGCCCATTCAGGCTCGGTCCCGGATACGTTAGTCCTCCCGAACTCACATCGGATCAGTCGGTTCCACTGCCGGACCAATCCGCTTTCCGCAGGTTTTCTCACGCGCTGTCTGGCCGGCCCACCCTATCCTTGAGTTCGTTCAGGAACGCGAGCAGCGCGTCCTCAGGATCGTCGGCCTCTTCGGTCAGCATATCGATGCCCCAGTGGCCGAGAACAGCCTCCTGGACGATGCTCGGCTGCGACATGAAGATGAAGGATTTCGGGCGGCTCTTCTCGTAGCCAGACCGTCGCCAGGTCTGCCAAAGCCTGTGCAACAGCAGACGGATGTTCATATCAGACATGCTGTAGCCGATGAACAGGATGGTGCGCCCCAGTGCGTCGGCGCGAAACTTCACGTCGAGCGGCGAATCGAACGAAAGCCGGTCAAAATAGTCGGTCTCCGCCAGGACCAGCGATTTGTCGTCGTCGAAATCGCCGTGGAATTTGATGATCTGCGTCACCTCGCCGGTCGTCTTGGGCAAGTCCTTTGCGTTGGCCACCTTCACAAAGGGCCGGCCATGAATCTCGAAGGCAACCTCGAGGTTGCGATCATAATTGGTGGTGTAGATGATCGGAAAATCGAGCGATACGATGAGCTTGTGGATTGCCGACCGCTGTACTTCTTCCCGCGAGACGCTCCATTCACGATCCATCCAACTGCGCAAAGGGCCGAGGCTCCCCTGCTTCAGCCGGTAATATTCGGCAAGCGCCTGATAGCTAGCCTCCGGTGCGCCGATCATGTCCTCGTCAAGGCCGAGCTCGTTTTGCATGTGCTCGATGAGCTTTTGCCAAGACGGCAAGCCGACGCTCATCGACACCCCGGCTCCAACGAACAAGATAGCTCGTCGCTCTTTCACCGATTGAGCCAGTTGCTCGACTGCGGACAGCATTCGACACAACTGCCAGAAGTGCTGCTCTGTTCCGACGGCGCATGGACCATCCCAAGAATAACTCCGATTTCCGGTTGAGTGCCAACACCCAGATCGGCTGTCCCGAGTTCCGGTCCCCGAGTTTGTCCGACCGAATCCGATATTTATTTCGTTCCCTTTGGCACTTCTGCGCCTCCTACGCGTTGGAGAGTGTTCAACAAAGACAGCGCAGCTAATGGATCGCCATCGGATTGTCTCGGTAGCATTATGTCTGTTCCTGCTTACGATCGGCGCCGTCCAGCAAAAGGCTTGGGCTCAAGCACCTTGCCCGGCCGACCATGACAAGTTGCTGGCCGCCCTCAAGGCCAGCGTCAAATCCAGCGGCGGTCCCGGCAATGGCGGCTTCGACACTAATGAATGGGCGGCAGTCGTGGCTCGCGACGGAACTGTCTGCGCCGTCGCCTTCAGTGGGCCTACCGCCGACGCCCAGTGGCCTGGCAGCCGGCTGATCGCCGCCGAAAAAGCCAATACCGCCAACGGGCTCAGCCTCGCCCACATGGCGTTGTCCACCGCGAACCTCTATGCGCCGGTGCAGCCCGGCGGTCCTCTATTCGGCCTGCAGGCCACCAATCCGGTCAATCCAGCGGTGGCCTATGCCGGCGATCCTTCGACGTTTGGAAGCCCCAGCGATCCATTGCTGGGAAAGCCTATCGGCGGTGTCGTCGTGTTTGGCGGCGGCCTGGCTCTCTACGACGGCAAGGGGATCGTCGGGGCCCTGGGGATAAGCGGCGATTCCTCCTGTGCCGACCACAATGTCGCCTGGCGTGTGCGCGCCGCGCTCGGGCTGGACAAGGTACCGGCAGGCGTCAACCCAAACCGCAAGGACGCTATCATTTACGACCTCGATCCCGGCGGCAAGAGCGCCTCCGGCTGGGGCCATCCATTGTGTGCCGGAAGCGAGGCGGACGTGGCGGCGGAGCTTGGCGCCGGGGTCGGCGGCTCGATACGCAAATGAGGAAAGGGCGACAGGTGGCGGCGAAAACTCGTGTGTCAGCCAAAGGCGGAAACAGACCAATGGCTGCGATGCTGGGATGGACGCTGCTGGCGGGGTTTGGACTGATGACGGCGGCGGTTGCGCAGTCAATATCAAGCCCTGCGATAAATCCGCCGGCCGCAGCTGCTCCGCCCGACGACGGCCAGTGGGCGATGCCGGCAAAGAACTACGCCTCGACCCGCTACAGCGAACTTGCGGAGATCACCGAAGACACCGTCAAAAACCTGCAGGTGGCCTTCACCTTCTCGACCGGCGTCAACAAGGGCCAGGAGGCTGCGCCCCTGGTCGTCGGCAACACGATGTACATCGTGACGCCGTTTCCCAACATCCTCTATGCGCTTGACCTTACCAAGCCCGGCGCGCCGATGAAGTGGAAATTCGAGCCCAACCCCGAGCCCGCCGCGCAGGGAGTTGCCTGTTGCGACGTGGTCAACCGTGGTGCGGCCTTCTTCGACGGGCACATCTATTTCAACACGCTCGATGGTCATGCCATCGCCGTCGATGCGGCCACCGGCAAACCGGTCTGGAACACCCATATCGGCAACATCAATATCGGCGAGACCATCACCATGGCGCCGCTGGTGGTGAAGGGGAAGGTACTGGTCGGCAATTCCGGCGGCGAAATGGGCGTACGCGGCTGGATCAAGGCGCTCGACGCCGGCGACGGGCACGTCGTCTGGACGGCCTACAATACCGGCCCGGACGCCGAGGTGCTGATCGGCCCCGATTTCAAGCCGCATTACGACATGGATAAGGGCAAGGATCTCGGGGTGACATCGTGGCCGCCCGACGCCTGGAAGATCGGCGGCGGCAATGTGTGGGGCTGGATCTCCTATGACCCGGACCTCAACCTGATCTTCCACGGCACAGGAAATCCCGGTCCGTGGAATCCGGATCTGCGGCCCGGCGACAATAAATGGACGGCCGGCATCTTTGCCCGCGATCCCGACACCGGCGCAGCCAAATGGTTTTACCAATGGACCCCGCACGATTTGCACGACTACGACGGCATCAACGAACAGGTGCTGCTCGACATGACCTGGCAGGGCAAGCCTCGCAAGGTGCTGGTCCGACCGGAACGCAACGGCTACGTCTATCTGTTGGACCGCACTACGGGCGAAGTACTGTCGGCAGTGCCGTTCGGGCCTGTCAATTCCAGCAAGGGCGTCGACCTGAACACCGGCCGGCTGATTGTAAATCCGGACAAGAAGACCGGCACCGGCAAGGTCGTCCGCGACATCTGTCCCACCGCATCGGGCCTCAAGGACTGGCAACCTTCGGCGTTCTCGCCCAAGACCGGCCTGCTCTACATCCCGCATAATAACATGTGCATGGACGAAGAAGGCGTCGAGGTGAATTACATCGCCGGCACGCCCTATGTCGGCATGAACGTGCGCATGATTCCCGGGCCGGGCGGCAATCGCGGTGCATTTACTGCCTGGGATGTCGCCGCCGCCAAACCGGCGTGGAGCCTGAAGGAGAACTTTCCGGTGTGGAGCGGCGCCGTCGCCACCGCCGGCAACGTCGTATTCTATGGCACGATGGAAGGCTGGTTCAAGGCGGTCAGCGCCAGGACCGGCGAACTGCTTTGGCAGTTCAAGACGTCGTCCGGCATCATCGGCCAGCCGATCACCTATCGCGGCCCGGACGGGCACCAATATGTTGCGGTTCTTTCGGGCGTCGGTGGCTGGGCCGGTGCGATCGTATCCGGCGATCTCGACCCGCGCGACGCCACCGCCGCGCTCGGCTTCGTCAACGTCATGAAGGATCTGAAGGATGTAACCACGCCGGGAGGTACGCTGTATGTGTTCCGGCTGCCTTGAGACGATCGGCCGCGTTATGTGCTCACGGAAAACGCGTTCGCGGCGGCTTGCCGCCGCGGTTGGCGCACTGGCGCTCTCGCTTGTGGCCGCCGTTGCCGATGCGCGCGAGTTGAGGATCTGCGCAGATCCCAACAACATGCCGTTCTCCAATGCCGCCCGGGAAGGCTTTGAAAACAAGATTGCCGAACTCGTCGCCCGGGAGCTGGGTGCGACTGTTTCCTACACGTGGTGGGCACAGCGGCGCGGCTTCGTCCGCAACACGCTGAAAGCCGGCCTGTGCGATCTGGTGCCCGGCACGCCCGCCAATCTCGAGATGCTGCGCACCACGGCGCCCTACTACCGGTCTTCCTACGTCTTCGTGACACGCAGGGATGCGCCGGAAATCGCGTCCTTCAACGATCCTCGCCTGCGCGATCTGCACATCGGCGTCCAGCTGATCGGCGACGACGGCGCCAACTCGCCACCCGTCCAGGCGCTCGGCAGTCGCGGCATCGTCGGTCATCTCGTCGGTTTCCCCGTCTATGGCGACTATTCGGCGCCGAACCCGCCAGCGCGCATCATTGAGGCGGTCGCGAATGGCGACATCGACATGGCCGTCGTCTGGGGACCGTTGGCCGGCTACTTCGGTGCCAGGCAAAAAGTACCGCTGCGGATTACGCCGGTTGCACCGCGCATCGACGGTCCGCTGCTGCCGATGATCTACGACATCTCGATGGGCGTGCGCCACGACGACGATGCGCTGCGCAGCGAGGTAGACGCAGCGCTCGCCAAACACCGCGCCGAGATCGATGCAATCCTGGCGGCATATGACGTGCCTCGCCTCGACGTCGCCGGGGCGGCAGCGCGATGAACCGCGGCCTTCCATGCGTGCTGTCGGCGATGCTCGTTCTTGCCGGTTGCCAGCGTGAGGAACGCGACACGCGTCCACAGTCGGCGCTCGGCTCGGGCGACCAACCGGCAGCCGTCACAGCCCTCGAGCCGGGCGGCCAGCGGCCAGCCTCGTCCAACAACAAGGCCGGAGTGTTCGAGGCCAACGCCTTCCACCTCAGCGAGGGCAAGCGTCTGTTCAACTGGTTCAACTGTTCCGGCTGCCATGCCAATGGCGGTGGCGGCATGGGCCCGGCGCTCATGGACCAGAAGTGGCTCTATGGCAGCTCGATCGAAAGCATCCACGCCACGATCAGGGACGGTCGGCCAAACGGCATGCCGAGCTTTCGGGACAAGATCCCGGACGACCAGATCTGGGAGCTTGCCGCCTTCGTCCGCGCGTTGAGCGGCAACGCGCCAAAATCGGCTGCGCCGAGCCGCGACGACGACATGATGCCCCATCCGTCCGAAAATCGCCTGCCGGATGCCGCGACTCTGGGGAAGTCGCCGTGAACCGCCTTGTCTGCAGCGTGTGCTGCGGCGCAGCCTGCATGCTGCTCCTTGCAGGATGCAGCGGCTGGCAATCCGCGCTTGACCCAAAAGGCCCGGCCGCGGGCGAGCTTGCATGGCTGATCTGGTTCTTCACAGCACTGTGCACGGTGGTCTGGCTTTTGGTGATGGCCGTGCTGATCCTGCCATTGGCCCGACGCCCCGCGCCGGTCGGCGATCCGCTTGTCCTCGACGCTGCCGCCGAGCGCGGCAAGATGCGAATTGTCGTCGCCGCACTCGCCGCTACCGCCCTGATCCTGGTCGGCCTGACGCTGCTGAGCTACTTCGCTAACCGGACGCTCGCCGCCATCGGCTCGGATGCGGCGCTGACGATCCGGGTGACCGGGCATCAATGGTGGTGGGAGGTGCGCTACGAAAACGATCAGCCGAACCGCATCCTGACGACCGCCAATGAAATCCACATCCCGGCGGGCGAGCCGGTGCGGCTTGTAGTAACCTCGACCGACGTCATCCATTCCTTCTGGGTGCCGAACCTCTCGGGCAAGCTGGACCTCATTCCAGGCCACGAGAACGTTCTCGATCTGAAGGCTGACAAGCCCGGCGTCTATCGCGGCCAGTGCGCCGAGTTCTGCGGCGCGCAGCACGCCAATATGAGCACCTTCATCATCGCCGAACCTCGGCCCGTCTTCGACGCGTGGCTGAACGATCAGCTGCGGCCGGCAGCTGCCCCCTTGTCGACCGAGGCCAAAACCGGCCACGACCTGTTCCTTAAACGGCCATGCGTGATGTGCCACAAGATCGGCGGCACCATCGCCGGCGGTACGGTCGCTCCCGACCTTACACATATCGCAAGCCGGCGGACGCTCGCTGCCGGAACGCTGGCGATGAGCCGCGGCAATCTCGCAGCCTGGATAGCCGATCCGCAAGGGATCAAGCCAGGTGCCCACATGCCCGTGGTGGGACTGAACGGGGACGAGCTGAATGCGATAGTAGCCTATCTCGAGGGCTTGAAATGATCAGCGCCGACCTAGCCCATGGGCGAGACCTCGCCCAGCAACGCGCCGCAGCACAAAAGGGTGACCTGGCTCCCGAGCGCGACGGCCCTCGCGATACCGGCCTCGACGACGCCAGCCTCGAGCGCTGGCTGGCGCGGACATGGCAGACCGTGCCGGGCATCATCGGTGCGCTCTCGAGCGTCGACCACAAAATTGTCGCGCGGCGGTACCTGATCACCGCTTTCGTCTTCCTGTGCCTCGGTGGCCTCAGCGCCGTTGCCATGCGCATCCAACTGTCGGGGCCGGAGCGCGGGCTGATCGGGCCGGACCGCTACAACCAGCTATTTACCATGCATGGCGTGACCATGATGTTCCTGTTTGCAGTGCCAATCGTTCAGGCGACCGGCATCTATCTCGTGCCGCTGATGGTCGGCACCCGCAACATCGCCTTTCCGCGCCTCAATGCATTCAGCTTCTGGATTTATCTCTCCGGTGGCCTCTTCGCCTGGGTGTCGTTTGCACTCGACATGGCGCCCGACGTCGGCTGGTTTTCTTACGTGCCGCTGTCCGGTCCTGAATTCGGGCCAGGCAAACGTTCCGACGTGTGGGCGCAGATGATCACCTATACCGAAGTGTCGTCGTTGGCGGTCGCGGTTGCCACCATCGTCACCGTGCTGAAGCAACGCGCGCCGGGCATGTCGCTGGACAAGATTCCGCTCTATGTCTGGGCGATGCTGGTCACCTCCTTCGTCATCGTGTTCGCCATGCCGGCGGTCATGATCACGTCGACCTTCCTGATCCTCGACCGTCTGGTCGGCACCCATATCTTCAATCCCGCCGAGGGTGGCGACGTACTGCTGTTCCAGCACCTGTTCTGGTTCTTCGGCCACCCCGAAGTCTACATCATTTTCCTGCCGGCCACCGGCATGGTGTCCTCGATCATCGCCGCTTTCGCCCGGCGTCCGGTATTCGGCTATCTGGGCATGGTTCTGTCGCTGATTTCGGTCGGCTTCCTGTCGTTCGGCCTGTGGGTTCACCACATGTTCGCAACTGGCCTGCCCAAGCTCGGCGCGAGCTTCTTCACCGCCTCGAGCATGCTGATCGCCATCCCGAACGGGCTGCAGATCTTCTGCTGGCTGGCGACATTGTGGGACGAACGCCCGATAATGAGGACGCCGCTGCTGTTCGTGTTCGGCTTCTTCTTCACGTTCGTCGCGGGCGGCCTGACCGGCGTGATGCTGGCGTCGGTGCCATTGGACCTGCAAGTACACGACACCTATTTCGTTACCGCGCATTTCCACTACGTGCTGATCGGCGGGTCGGTGTTCCCGCTGCTTGGCGCGACCTATTTCTGGTTCCCCAAGATCACCGGCCGGATGATGAGCGAGCGTCTTGGACGCTGGCACTTCTGGCTTGCCTTCATAGGCTTCAATGCGGCGTTCTTTCCGATGCACATTGTCGGCCTGTGGGGCATGCCGCGCCGGGTCTACACCTATCCGGTGGAGCTCGGCTGGGGCAACATCAACCTGTTCATCACAGCCGGCGCGGTCGTCCTGTTCCTAAGCTTCGTTCTGTTCACCATAAACCTGGTGTACAGCGCCTCGAGGGGCGCCCCGGCCGGGGACAATCCCTGGAATGCGGGCACGCTTGAATGGGCGACAAGCTCCCCGCCGCCGAGCTATAATTTCGCTCGGATTCCGGTGGTTACCCACTCCGAGCCGCTCTGGGCCGAACGTGACACGCTGCCTGTCGCGACCGGGCTTCGCGTCGACGCGCGCGAACTTGTCATTTCGACGGTGGCAGAGGCGCATCCAGATGTGCGCGAGAAGTCGGCGACGCCGTCGATCTGGCCATTGTTCGCCGCGCTCGCCGTCGGCGCCACCTTTCTCTATTCGATCTTCAGCCCGTGGGCGGTGGTCTGGGGAGCCGGGCCAATCGCCATCACTTTGATCGGTTGGTTCTGGCCGAAAGGCGATCCGGAGGATGAGGAATGAAACAGCGTCCTGCCGCCGATCTTTCCAAACTCCCGACCTTCGGGATCGGACCGCGCAGCCCGACCTGGTGGGGCACTCTCGCTTTCATGGCGCTGGAGGGCACCGGCTTCGCGCTCGCCGCAGGCGCCTATCTTTACCTCGCCTATCTGTCGCCCGACTGGCCATTGGGCGTGCCGCCGCCCAACCATTGGCCAGGCACCATCGTCACACTGTTGCTGCTCGCCAGCGTGGTGCCCAATCACATACTGAACCGCTACGCCGAAGCCTGTGCCATGGTGCCCGTGCGCATCGGCCTGATCGTCATGACGCTGCTCGGTATCGCACCGCTTGTCGTGCGGTGGTTCGAATTTCCGGCCCTCAACATCTATTGGGATACCAATGCGTACGGCTCAATGCTGTGGGTCCTGCTCGGCCTCCACACCACACACCTGATCACCGACGTCGGCGACACGCTGGTGCTGACGGTCCTGATGTTCACGCGACATGGCTATAGCGGGCGGCGTTTCGGGGATGTTGGCGACAACGTCTTCTACTGGGATTTCGTGGTCGCGACCTGGATCCCGATCTATCTGTTGATCTATTGGATGCCGAGGCTTGACTGAGATGCGTGCGCTTCGCTTGGGCACATCATGGGGCGGGCTGTTGTCCGGGCCTCTGGCCTGGGCGGTGTCGACGCAGCTGAATTACGCGGTCGTGGAGTGGCAGTGCGCCCACGGCATTCCTGTCATACCGGTCGTTGCGCTGATGCTGACAGTGCTGGCCTTGCTCGGCGGGGCGCTGTCGTGGCGGGCGCGCCAGCAAGGTGGCGCCGCCTTTAAACCGGACCGTGCGCGCGGCACTGAAGATTTCGTCGCCAATATCGGCATTCTCAGCGCGTTGCTGTTTGCGCTGGTAATCGTCATGCAAGGCGCCGCCTCGCTCATTCTCGACGGCTGTCTGCGATGAACTTCGACGCGCTTTTCTCGACCTCGATCTGCTACGGTGCCGGTGCCCCGCAGGCCGGCTGGACGCTGGCGTTGCCGATCACGCTGCCACTAGGCGTGGTCGCACTGCTTTACGCGGCAGGCGCCTTTCGGCTGTGGCGGCGGAGCGCCCGCAGCCGCCCGTTGCGGATGCGGCAAGCCCTGCTGTTCGCGACCGGCTGGGCCATTTTGGCGGCAGCACTGGTCAGTCCGCTCCATGCATTGGGTGAGCGCGTCTTCACCGCCCACATGATCGAGCATGAGCTGTTGATGGCGGTGGCGGCACCGCTGCTGGTCGCCTCCCGTCCGGCGGCGGCGATGATGTGGGCATTGCCGATCAAGCTGCGGCTGGCATTTGGCGCAGCCGGGCAGGCGAAGGTGCTTCGAACCGTTTGGGCCGCCATCAGCCGCCCCGTTGCCGCGACCTTCCTTCACGGCGTCGCGATATGGGCGTGGCACGTTCCGGCGCTGTTCGAGGCGGCGCTTGCACGGGGTGTCCTGCATTATGCGCAACATGCCTGCTTCTTCGGTACTGGGCTGCTGTTCTGGTGGGTGCTGCTGCCGCGTTCAGGCCGCGAACAAGCCTATGGCAGCGCAGTCATGCACCTCTTCTTCACCTCGCTGCATACCGGCCTGCTCGGGGTACTGCTGCTGGTCTCGCCAAGGCTGTGGTATCCGGTAAACGCAGCCGGTGCGAAATTGTGGAACCTTAGTCCGCTCGAGGACCAGCAGCTCGCCGGGCTGGTGATGTGGGTTCCGGCCAGCCTGATCTATGGCGGCGCGGCTTTGCTGCTGGCCGGCCTGTGGATCCGCTCAAGTGGACAGAGAAGATGGGAGACGTCGCATGCGCTCCAAGCTGTCTAAGCTGGTCATTGGTGCCGGGACGGCAATTGCCGTGCTGGCCGCAGCTTGGGCGGCGCTGACGTTGTGGCCGGAGCGGCTCATCAGGGTCGCGCATAAAACGGACAATGCCACCAGCAGCATCGGCGTGCGCGCCACATCGCGCTTCACTCCGTCCGGACCCATCCTCGGCGCCGCGGCAATTGTCGTGCTCGTTGCAGCCCTGGCCGGGATCGCGTTGTACTTCGAGCAAAGCCGTCGAGTGGAGCAGAAGGCCGACAATGCAACCGGCGGTGTTGGCGCCCGCGCCATACCTATCATGATGGCCAATGGCTGTGCTGGATGCCACACGATCGCCGGCGTTCCCGGCGCGCAGGGAATGGTCGGTCCACGCCTCGACGCCAGCTTGGCCACCCGGGTCTATATCGGCGGCGTATTGTCCAACAACCCGCGCAACATGGTCCGTTGGATACGGGCCGCAAGGGAGATCAATCCGCACACAGCAATGCCTTCGACCAGAATTTCCGAGCAGGAGGCGCGGGACGTCGCTGCCTACCTCTACTCGCTGAAATGACATCGTTGCTCGCCTAGTAGAGATCAAACCATGCCAGCGGTCTACCGATGCCGGTTTGCCGGGACCGGCAATCGTCACCGCCTTCGGCTCGATGCCTTAGTTGCCGACGAACCTTTCGGCACCGGCCCGCATCGGTGAGGCTGCCCGCGATCACGTCGGACATCGCCGAGCGCCGCTATGCCCGGTAATCTGCTGTGCGGATTGTTTCGCGGGCATCTCGGATATGAGCTTCTTTGGCGAGTGGGCCGAGTGCAATCTCGACGTCGTCGTCCCAGTCGAATTGAGGGGGGTGGTTGTTTTTTCAGAATTGGACAGTGCTGCTGAGAATTGCGTGCCACGCCGTGGTCAGACACGCCTCATGGAGCCGAAGAACCGAACGTTCAGAGCGAAGAATCGGAACGGACCGGAGCGCCTCGGCTAATGACTTGAGCGCCGCGATCACATTTGTCAGCGGAAGGTTGCGGGCTCCTAGCCGACTTCGATGTTCCAACCGCGAGGCGACCGCGGTCGGAGTCGCCACGAACGACCGCAGCGCAATCACGTCGTTTCGGGAGACTCGTTCGATTTGGGAGCCCCGTCGGTCTCCGGCAAACGATCGCGAATGGCTTCCTCGGTTTTGCTTGCCGTCCTTTTCACGACTTTCTCGACGCGGTCGACCAACGTCTCGGCGTCGCCGCTGGAACCCTGTCGGTCAGCCTCTTCCTTTACAGTCTCATATGCTTCGGCGGCGACCTGCTTGGCTTGCTCGACGCCTTCCTCAAAGACTTCCTCGGCACTGTCACGAAGCTTGTCGCGGTATGGGCCGAGTTGCGCGTCTTCCGCGGCTGTGTGAGGCAGCATCACGCCGATGGCGGTGCCCACGGCAAGGCCCACCGCGGCCATTGCCAGAGGTTCGCGCTGGAACAGGTCCTGCGCCGACTGCCGTACCCGCCCCGATATATCGGTGGCCGCCGAGCCGAACTGCCCGACCGTGCTTCCTAACCTTTCTTTGGCGCCGCTCGCAACGTCTGCCACAGCCTCAGTCGCACCGCCTGCCACGGACGCAACCGAACGGGCGGCATCGGAGAGCATGGAGCCGGCGGAACCTTCGCCCTCGGCACCGTACTCATCGCCGCGTGAGTCCTGCCAGGCCCCGCCCAAGCCCCTCTGGTCAGAGAAGTTTCGGGTGCCGTCAGGTTCCCTGCCGGTCGAATAGGCACCAAGTGCTGAACTGTCTACCGACGTGCCCTTGCCTAGCATCAGCCAGGCCAGGCCCGCGCCGACCAATGTAAGCGGCAACGGATTGTCCCTGACCTGAGTCTTAAGATTGCTGAGCATGGCGGATCCCTCGCCGCTGAACATCCCGGTGAATTCGTCGATCAGCTGACCTGGTGTCATCTTGCTCCGGATCGAGTCTGCCGTGTCCGTTATCTTGGCACGGGCAATGTCGGCATCGCGTTCGAGTTCGGCTGCGGATTTGTCGGTCATCTTATCTGGTCCTTGATCACGCGTGCGTCGCGTTTAAGTTGGTCTTGTGTCCGGTCGGGGGTCAACTCTGAGGGAGCCATGCTTGCCTTGCCGGAGCGCAGGAGTATGACGCCCAGTACTGCCACCACGACGCCGACGAGCAGCGAGGACCATCCGGCTCCCAGGCCGGCGCTCGCCAAGGCAATCACCAGCGCCTGCAAAAGCACCATCAGGGCGGCAAGCAGGCAAATGACGCCTCCCATTACCTCCACGGTGCCGGCGCCGGCCTTGCTTAACTTTTCTGACATTTCAGCCCGCAACAGCCTGCTTTCGGTTTGAAGCAGTGTTGTGACCTGCTGTGCCAGATCGCTGACAAGGGTTGTCAGGCTGCGAGTGTCCTGGTTGTCAGTCATGGGTTTCGCTCCAGGCTTGCATTGGCCCAGTCATCGCCGGACTGATCGGATCCTAACGGGGCTGGTTCAACTGGCTCTGCCGATCGCCATCCCGACTCATTCGAGCTAGGACCCGTCTCGGGCGCCCGGCCTGTTCCCGACTGGCCCGGTGCTCCGGTTTGGGCAGAGGGTGGCGAGCTCTTGATGAACCGCCCCAAAGCCAGGCCTGCCAATACCGAGCCGGCGATCAGCGCCCCCGAGTTTTCGCGGCCGAACGACTGAATTTCGCCAAGCACCTCGTCGAACGGTTTATCCTTCAGGGACGAGGAAAGCCGCTCGAGCCCGCCTGCGGCGTCAAGGGCGAATTTCGAAGCGGTCCGTTGATCATTGTTGGCAAGATGCTCGCTTGCCGCGCGCAAAGCGCCGCTGAAGGCCTTGAGACTGGCGCTCATGTCGCGCTGCGTTCCCTCCGCCTTGGTGAACAATGCTTGCTTTGCTTCCGATGCGTAATCTCCGGCTTTCCTGGTGATCTCGTCACGCGCATCGTGGAGCGCTTCCGTCGCGGTCTGCTTTTCCCGTTGTAGTCTTTCCGAAAGCTCGCTTCTGGCTGTCTCGAAATCGGCCGTCTGACGGCCTTGATCGTCTTTGTCCTGCATGGTGTCTCCTAGTGGAATCCGAGGAAGGAGAGGATCGCAAGCACGACGACGACAAGGCCGATGAGATAAATAACGCTGTTCATGGCGCAATCTCCTCCACTGCGCACCGAACTTGCATGTGCTTCCCGTGTTCCCCTCAGGCGTCATCTTTTTGTAAGCGAAGCCTAACCAGCCTCAAGACGGGATCTTGTCCTGTGCCGATGGGCGTGAGCGCGCGGTTGGAAATGATACGAGACCGGACTCCGGTGCGACTTACAGGTCGAGACGCACGTCCGCTCCGGCAGATATTCGCGGTGCAGGGGCCGGAATTTTCCGCAGTGCTTTGACTGGGCATTATCGCAGTGGGACCTGCCTGCGACCTACCACTCGATCGCTGGCCGCGCGATCATCAGCCAGAAAATCCCGAGCACGGCAGCGAAGGCGGGGAAGCCGAAGGCGAACCACAACCAGAACAGCCGATGGTAGCGCGGCGGCAACGGCGCGCCTGCAGCGGCGGCTTGCGATGCCAGCTTGCGCATCTCCATTTGCATCCAGACGACCGGGAGCCAGAACATTCCGGTGAAGATATAGAGCGCGACCGAAAGTACGATCCAGCCCTCCGACAGCGAGTAGCCTGCCTGCCAGGCGAGCGCGGCTCCAGTCAAAGGTTGCGCGACCACGGCCGTCGCTGTGAAAACGAAGTCGGCGACGACGACGATACGGGCCACCGCCGCAACCGTCGCGGCATTGCCGGTCCTGTGGGCGAGCAGCATGAAGAAAGCGATGCCGGCGCCGGTGCCAAGCAGCACAGATGCGCCGGTGACATGCAGAAATTTCAGCAGGAAATAGAGCATCAGCGCTCCTCCAGCACTGCCAAGGCCACAAAGTGCAGCACCAGGATCGGCAGCACTTTGAGGAACGGCCCAAGCGGGTCGTTCCACAGATCGGGGCTCAGGAAGCTTCCGACGACCAGATAGAAAAGCGAGAGCGCGATGCCGCCATAGAGGCCTTTTCGCGCCGCCGGCCGCCAGGCTATGAGCACGCCGATGGCGATGTCGGCAAGAGCGCCGGCGATCACGATCGGTGCCGATAAGATGCCGGCCCCCGTGCCTTGCATCAGATCGACGCCGCTGCCGTAGCCGGTTGTCAGCGACACAATTCCCGTCATGATCCAGAAGACGGGCAGGACGACGAAGATCGCCGGCTTGATGAAATACAGCCGGGCAAACCATTTCTCCTGCACCGTTGCCGGATTGAGCGCGAGGAAGCCCGCCAGGGTTTGCGGGCGTATGCCGGTCGCGGCGGTCCAGTCCGAGGGATCTCCAACCGCTCCTCGGGCGATCTCCCTGGCCGCGTTGGTGCGCATCGGTGGACGCCAGCCGAACATCGCGGCAAGGTCGCCTAGGCCGTAGAGAAGCCTTGCAACAGGCGCCGGCAAGACAAACCTGGCTGCCGGAGCCCAACCGAGCCATCGGCGATAACTGCCGACGACCTCGTCCATGCTCAGTTGTTCGGGACCGACAAGTTCCAGCACGACGCGAGACGGACTGGCGGGATCGAGAAGGAAAACGACCGTTGAGACCACATCGTCGAGTAGTACCACCTGGAGCCGGCCGGTGCCGGGCATGGACGGCAGCACTGGCAGCGAAGCGAGACCCCGAAACAATGCGCTGGCCCCAAACACCGGCCGGCCGAGCACGACGGACGGGCGCAGGACCACCCAATCCAGATCAAGCGCCATAAGCGCCTGGTCCCCGGCCAGTTTCGTCGCCGAGAACGCCGAAGGCTGCGCCCGATCGACGCCGATCGCCGAGAAGTGGATCACCCGGGCAACCCCTGCCCGCGCACAGGCGAGAAAGAGTGCGACCACCGCATCGCGATGGACTTCGCGCGTCTTTTCACGGGGGCTGTCCTGCAGAACGCCGGCACAATTCACGACGGCGTCGACACCCCTGAGATGCGGTAGCCAGTCTTCGGGCTGCAGCGCCACTGCCATGTCCAGCACCAGCAATTGGCAATTGCCGGCCCGGTTTGCACCGGGGCTGCGGACCAATCCGATTACTTCATGCCCTTCGGAAAGAAGGCGTGCAACGACGGAGGCACCGATCAGGCCGGTGGCGCCGGTAACCAGGACTTTCACTGAACCCCATTCTCCGACGGCGGGAAAGTGTCGTTCATTCCGGTTTATCGCCCTCGATACTGCCCTTCATAGCGGAAAGTTCTTCCATCGTGCACAACAGTCGCGGCTGCGTCGGGTCGGAGATGTCGAGCTTGTCCCAGGGAATGCGGTACATGCTGTCGCGACTGCGCAGTCGAAAGACTTCGAGGACCGCCGTGCCGATAGCCGAAGCGGAAAGACGCTCGAACGCCGCGTAGATGCCGACATGATACTCGGTAACCACGAGGTCGTCGCCATCCGGTTCGGCGCGTATCTCCTCGATATGGCCGATGCTTTTGCCGCGCTGCGAAAGCACATTTCTGCCTGCCAATTGCTCAAGGTTGACGGTGGCCATCATCCGGCTCCCGGGATACGCCTTATGACATGGTCGCGCAGCCAATCCTGCCAGTCGAAAATCGCGGTTTCACGCACGTCGATGTCGAATTCGATGTCGACGCCGATGTCGCGCACCTTGTTCCAGGCGATGCGGTGCGGTTCGGCATGGCGCTTGCCGCCGAGCCTTGCCGCAAGGCGCGCCATCCAGCGCCCGGATCGCTCGCCAAGCCGACGCGCCAGCGTGATCGAGCCGAGCTCAACCGCAACGATTTTGGGTGGCTTGCCCGGCCTGACCTCGGCTACCAGCCCGTCCACCTTGCCGATCTTGACCTGCTCACGGTCAACCACTTGCTTGTCCAGGATATCGCGCAGCAAATCCATCACGTGCCTCCGAATATCTGCAAAGGAATGGTCACGATCGCGAGCACGAAACCGAGCGCAATGATGAAGATGACCGCGGCATTCGCGATCATGCCATTGCGGTGCTCGCCGACATAACGCTCGTCATTCAGCAGGAAAAGGAACGGCACCACGGTCAGCGGCAGGCTGGCGGCCGTCAGCGCCATGGAAAAGATGGTTAGCTTCAGCGGATCGAGACCCAGGGCGATCGGAATGGCGGCGAGAAACAGCGAGACCGTGTAGACGGTGCTGAAGCCGGGATCGTCGCGCGGTTTCAGGTCCTCGCCCCAGGTCCAGCCGAAACCCTGCGCCACTAAGTACGCTTGCTGCAGCCCGATTTCGAGCGCAGCGCCGAAGCAGGCTATGCCTAGTGAAGCAACGAACAGGACGAATCCCCAGAAACCGAAGATCTGGATCAGCATCAGCGGCAATTGATGGTAGTCGTCGACCTGCTCTATGCCGTGCGCTGCCAGCACGAGCGCCGCCACGATCAGCACGCCGATCGAGATTGTGCCGCCGAAACTCATTCCCAATCCGGCAATGGCCCGATTGGTCCCGAGATAGCTCTTGTCCCACTGGTCCTCGATGGCTCCCGACGAATAGAACATGAACAGGTAGGGCGAGACCGACGCACCAAGAATACTGACCGCCATGAACCAGTAATTGGCCGCGTCGTGCTCGGGCAGAGTGGGGACGGCACCGGCCGCGACCTGCCCCCAATCGGGCTTCAGCATGACGGCGCCAACCACGAAGCACAACGTGACCAGGCCGAGGATCGAGACGCCCTTTTCAATGAAGCCGAACGTGCCTTTCCAGAGGAACAGCCATGCCAGAAAAGCGACCGGCAGGGCCCACCACTGAAAGCCGATGCCGGTGGCGAGCTCGAGCGCAATGGCGACACCGCCGATCTCAGCTGCCATGACCATGAAGTTGACCAGCAAAGTCGCAAGCAACGGCCACAGAAAGGCGGTGAAGCCAAACCGTTCCCGGATCCCGTCGGCGATGGTGTGATGGCTGACAGCGGCGAAGCGGCCGGCCATCTCGACCAGGAAGATGATGCAGATCGTGCCCAGGAGGACGGCCCAGATTAGCTGGAACCTGAACGCTGCACCCGCCTGTGCGGCGGTTGCCATCGATCCGACCTCGAGAAAGCCACCGACGCTGGTGACGATGCCCAGCGATATTTCGAGCAGCTTCTTCATGGTTTCGGCGCGAAATGTTTGGCGTAGGATGCATTCAGGGCGGCGGTGGCAGCCTGGATATCCTGCTGCGCCTGTTCCGCCTCCGATCGGTTGCCGTCCTGCACCGCCGTCGCGGCGCGTGTCACCGCCGCCGACAGCTGTCCGATTACCGCCGTCAGACCGGCTTGCTCGCTGGGCTCAGGCGACTTGGCGGACTGGATTTGCGCACCGGCATCGACGAGCGCCTTGCCGACCGATTGCAACGTGCGCGACGTATATGTCGAAGGGGCTGCCCCGGCGGCCCAGGCACCCAGGACCAGCGATGCGGTCTGTGCGGCCGAAGCCGCGGTTTTCGACTGCTGCTCGATCTGGTCGGAAGGCGAGCATGCCGTCAGCACAAACGTTGTCAGCAGCAGGCACAGCCGGTCTGGTCGAAGACCGATAGCTGCAATGGCATCTACAATACGTGCTTGTAGCGTTGCTGCCACACGATTGTTCTCCCCGGCACCAGGCGACTTCGGCGTGCAATTTCATCTAGGGCGCCCGGTGGTCACGTCAACTGAACCGTCGGGAACTGCCTGGCAACGCGGAACAAACCTTCGATCGCCGGATTAGGGATATCAGGAGGCAAAGGTCATGGACAAGGAAGAGCGTATCAGGCAGCGGGCCCATGAGATATGGGAGCGCGAAGGCCGTCCGCAAGGACGCGAGCGCGAGCATTGGGACCAGGCCGTGCAGGAGATCGAAGCTGAGGGCTCCGAAGCCGAACGCGGTCCGGTCGTGCCCGATCCAACAGTTGAGACCGGCTCCGATCCCGAGGTGCGCGGCAGCAAGCGGCGGGGGAAGTGAGCCCCAATGCCTCGTCTCGTCGCCTGGATCGTGGTCGTACTGGTCGTGCTCTTCGCCGCATGGCTGATGCTTGGGCGCGACAGGACCAGCACTGGTGGCGAAACTCAGCCCTCGCCACATGCAATAGACCAGAATGGATAGGAGCTGACATGACGGCTAGGGAAAGCCATCCCGAACAGGACCCTGCGGAAGGATCGCGATCGACGATAGAAAAGCAGCTCCGCAAGGAGCAAGGCGGCGAGGCGCAAAATCGTGAAGCCAAGCCAACTTCCGACAAATCCGGCAGCAAGGCCAAGTTGCCTCCGGAAGCGCCGAAGAAAGGCTCAGGCCTGGCCTGAGCGGCTGGTTTCACGTTTCCACGTCGTCATTCCTCCTCGCTCCGTCGCGCGAGTGGTTGTCATTCGGGCAGATCGCCGGCAGCCGGTTCTGTCCTCTTTCCAGTCGAGCCCGGTGCCTTGAAATAATGGGGATAGCGTTCCCGGACGATTGCGAGCACCTCGAAGATGCGGCGAAGATGCGTTCGCATCGCCTCTTCCGCCGCAAATGCGTCGGCCTGCTCGAGCGCATCGACGATCCGCCGATGTTGGCCGAGAACCACCGACATGCTGTCGAGGCGCGGGAAAGACAAGAAGCGGAAGCGGTCCATGTGCAGCTTCGCCGCGCTGATGTCGGCCCAGATTCCGGGGAAGCCGGCATGGCTGGCGATGTGCTGGTGGAACAGCTCGTCCGACTTGAAGAAGCGCCTGTCGTCCGAAATGGAGGCGAACGTCTCCTGGACCGCCAGTTCGCCTTTGAGCATGGCGAGCAGTTCGGCGCGGCGCGGGCTCTCGACCGCACGTTTGACCAGGCCGACTTCGAGCGATTCGCGCAGGAACTGCGATTTCTCGAGATCGGCGATCCGCAGCGGCGCCACCATGCTGCCGCGCTGCGGATAGATGTCGATCAGGCCAAGTCCGGCCAGCCGGGCGAGCGCCTCCCTGACCGGCGTGCGGCTCACGCCGAGGGCTTCCGACATCGCCTTTTCGGAAATCAGCTCGTGCGGCTTCAGGCGGAAGGTCAGGATCTGGTCGAGCAGGACCTCGAACGTCCTCGCCGCGACTGAAGCGCCGGGGCCGGTTTCGCCAAGCCGCCCCTCGGTGATGGTCCGCATTCCCAAAAGCCCTGCCATCGGCAATTCCCTTAAAGGCTCGGCAGCTTCAAGCCGTTCATGAAATGGCTGCGCAAGCAGCAGCGCCGATGTTATTCCTTACGCGGAGAACCGCCGATGCGCGCCAGCAGGCCGCCATCGACGCGCACGACTTCGCCGGTGACGAAGGAGGCATCGTCGGACAGCAGGAAGGCAACGACGGCCGCAATCTCTTGCGGCTGGGCGGTGCGGCCGAGCGGATGCATGTTGTCAAGGATGCGCATGATCTCGTCGGGCTTATCGTTCAGCTTGACCGCATCCCGCAGCATCGGCGTGTCGACCGCGCCCGGAGCCACGGCATTGACGCGCACACCGAGCGGCGCATAGTCGACGGCCATGGATTTGACCAGCCCGATCAAGCCGTGCTTGGCCGTGCTGTAGGCCAGAACCCCTTCCTGGCTGGCCAGGCCTTGCACCGAGCTCATATGGACGATGGCGCCGCGGCTTTGCCGCAGCAGCGGCATCGCCGCGCGGGAGAGCAGATAGGCAGCCTTGAGGTTGACGTTCATCACCTCGTCCCAAAGCGCCTCGTCCGTGGTCTCCACCGTTCCGTAACGCTGGATGCCGGCATTGTGGGAAAGCATGTCGAGCCCGCCGAACGCGGACCGGGCAAGCTCGACGGCGCGGCCGCAGGCTTCAGTGTCGGCGGTCGAGCCGAGCACGGTGTGCACGGTCACGCCGCGCGCCGCAAGCTGCGCCGCGACCTCGTCCAGCTGATCGCCCACACGGTCGAAGAGGATCAGGTCGACACCTTGCTGGGCCAGCCTTTCGGCGACAGCACGGCCGATGCCCATGGCCGCCCCCGTGACCAGTGCGCGTTTTTTGAACTCAGCCATTTCTCCTCCCACGAACAGTTGCAGCGGCTGCCATGGTAGTCGGTCAGCGACGCATGGCGTACCCTTTTCGCCGAGCGGGCCCGAGCGTATTTCGGCGTCATGTCGATCCTTGCATGAAGGCCAGTGTTTCCGCGCGCGTCGGCGCGCCGAGCCGTCCGCCAAAACGCAGGCACTTCAGCGCGGCAGCGGCGCTGGCCACTGCTATCGCCCGCTCTTCGTCCCAACCTTCGGCCAGGCCGACAGCGAAGGTGCCGTGAAACACGTCGCCCGCCGCCAGCGTGTCGACGGCTTCGACTCGCGGCGACGGCAGATGACGGACATCATTGCTGCTCGGGTGCTGGAACGCGGTGCCGTTCGCCCCATCGGTGATCGCGACGAAGGCGCCGGTCCGTTCGCCCAGAATAGCGACGGCGGAACCGGCGGAAACCTCTGGACCGCAAAGGATACGCGCCGCGGGCAGCGAAGCAATGACATGCGAGGCGAGCGGCAGCAATCGGTCGAGCACCGGTCGCGACGCAATATCGGCGTCGAGGATCGCCGGAATGCCGCATTCGCGGGCCTTCGCCAGCGGCATCGCGGCGGCTCCGGGCCAACGAACGTCGACCAGGACGGCGTCGAAGCGGGAAAAATCCACGGGCGGAAGACGGTCCGGATCGGCTTGCGTGACGGCATCGTAGAAGGGCACGATCATGCGCTCGCCGGCGGCATCGACCAGGATCGTGGCAATGGCCGAGCGGCCACCTTCAACCCTGCGCACCAACGAACAGTCGACCCGCTCCGCCTCCATCTGCGCGATGACATCGCGGCCGACGGTATCGTTGCCGACGCTTGCCCATAGCCAGACCTGCCCGCCCTGGCGGCTTGCCGACGCGGCGGCACTTGCCGCCATGCCGGCGGCGATCTGCACGGCCTCGCTCGGCAGGAACTTGCCGGCGCCGGACGGCAGGACATCGAGGCGCAAGATCGTGTCGTAGGTGAGCGCGCCGACGCAGAGCAGGCGGGGCGCCCTCATTGCAGCCCATAACCGCGCTGATGGGCAATCGCCGTCATTACGCCTCTCAGTTCGGCAAGGCCGCGAAGACGGCCGATCACGGGGTAGCCGGGATGGGTGTGCCGCGTGGCGTCATCGATCAGCTCGTGGCCGTGATCCGGGCGAAACGGCAGCAGCGCCGGTTCCCCGGCATCGCGGCGGCGTTGCTGCTCGTCGAGCAAGACCGAGACCACCGAAACCATGTCGACATCCCCGTTCAGATGCTCGGACTCCATGAATGACCCGTCCGGATCCTTGCTGACGTTGCGCAGGTGCACGAAGTTGATCTTATGCGCAAAGCGCCTGGCGATGGCGGGCACGTCATTGGCCGGATTGGCGCCCAGCGACCCCGTGCACAAGGTAAGGCCGCTATGGGCCGACGGCACCGCGTCCAGGATAAACGCGATGTCGTCGGCGTTCTTGACGATCCGGCACAGGCCGACGAGATCGCGCGGCGGATCGTCCGGGTGGATCGCCAACGTGACGCCCGCCTCTTCGGCCGCCGGCAGCACGTGTTCGAGAAAACGGACGAGATTCTCGCGCAGCCGGTCGTGAGACAGGCTCGACTGCTCGGCCACAACTTCGCGCAATTCCGCTATGTCATAGCGCTTGAAGGCGCCCGGCAGGCCGGCCATGATGTTGGCAAGCAGACGCTCTTTTGACGCATCCGGCGTCGCCTCGAACCATTCGCTTGCCCGCTGGAGAACATCGGACGCATAGTCGCGCTCAGATCCCTTGCGCTGCAGCATGTAACAATCGAACGCGGCAAGCTCGTGCATGTTCATGCGGAGCGCCCGTCCGCCGCCCGGCAGCGGCGCAGCCAGGTCGGTCCGGGTCCAGTCGAGGATCAGCATGAAGTTGTAGCAGACCGTGCGCACACCGCAGGCGCCGAGATTGCGTAAGGTCTGCCTGAAATTGTCGTAGAGCCGGTCGAGATCGCCGCGGCCGAGCTTGATGTCCTCGTGCACGGGCACGCTCTCGACGACGCTCCATTTGAGGCCCATCGCCTGATCCGCCTCGATAAGCGCCTGGCGCTGCCTGATGGCGTGGATCGGCCAGACTTCGCCGTAAGGAATGTCGTGCAATGCCGTCACGATGCCGGTCGCGCCGGCCTGCCTGGCATGGGCAAGCGTTGCCGCGTCGCTCGGGCCAAACCATCGCCACGTCTGCTCCATTCGACCTCCAGCTACGGCTCCCCGACGAGACTGCTGTCTATTGGATGCTACCATGGCAGTCAATTGCTTGCCGCAGCCCAGTGCTGTGTCCGCGTTCGGGCGGCCGCCCTATGAGAGATTACAACGATACGTGGCGTTCAGATTGAACGGCTACGCAAGATCCGGGTTTCGGCTGGCCCAAAGCATGCCGCGCTCGAACATCGTACGCATTTGCGGCACTGCGAACTCGTCGGCGGTGTGGCCGAGTGCGCTGTAGAAGACGCGGCCCTTGCCGTAGCGGCGCTTCCAGACAACCGGCATGACGACGCCGGCGATGAAATCGAGATGCTCGCCGGTGAAAGTAGTCGTCGCCAGCACCTCGTTGCTCGGATCGACATGCATGTAATACTGCTCTGAACGGTACGCGAAGCCGTCGATGCCCTGCATGACCGGATCGTCTGGCATGGTGATATCGACGTGATAGTCGATGATGTTGCCGGGATGGGCGACCCACTGGCCGCCGGTCATGAACTGGTATTCCGGCTCGTTGCGGAAGCTGTCGCACATCGTGCCGTGAAAGCCCGCAAGGCCGGTGCCGGCCCCGACGGCGTTGGTCAGGTTTTGCAGTTCCGGCTTTTCGATCGTCGACATGGTGATCACCGGGACAATGAGATCGAGCTTGCCCAGTTGCGGATCGGCAAGCGCCGAAGTCCCCTGCTCCAGCTGCACGTCGAAGCCGTTGCCGGCCAGCATCTCCTTGACGATGTGGGCGCTACGGGCCGGCGTGTGGCCTTCCCAGCCGCCCCAGAAAATCAGTGCCGTCTTGCTCATCGTGTCATCCCCTATTCCAGAATTCCGAAAGGCAGATCGGCGTGCATTGGCGCCGGCCGCGCGCAGCCATATCTCAGGTCGATACGCCGCCCTGTCTCTGCTGAAGAGATGATCGATTCCATGATTTCCAGGACATGGAGGGAAAGATCGAGGCTGGCGCGGTGTTGCCTGCCTGAGACGATCGCCTGCGCCATGTCGGCGAGGCCGAGGCCCCGGTAATTGCCGTCGCCATAGGAATGGATCTGATCGGCCACCGTCCAGTCGCCCTTGCGCTGGCTGGTCCTGATGTCGCCCTGGAACTGATTGGGATCGGAGACGATCATCGAGCCGGTGGTCCCGTAAAGTTCGATGTGATTGTGTTCATGCTTCCAGACGTCGAAGCTGGTGGTGATCGAAACCGCCGCGCCGTTCTCGAATGCGAGCAGGCCGGAAATATGGGTCGGCACCTCGACCCGGATGGTTTCGCCCTGGCGCGTTCCGGAACCGATGGTGCGGGTGGGATAGGATGACTTCGCCTGTCCGGTCACGGATTTTACCGGACCCAGGAGATTGACCAGGCAGGTCAGATAGTACGGTCCCATGTCGAGCATTGGCCCACCGCCGGGCTGATAGTAGAAATCCGGATTGGGATGCCAGAGCTCGTGGCCGGGCACCTGCATGAAGGCAGAGCCGGAGACAATGGTCCCAACCGTATCCTCATCGACCAGCCGCCGCGCCGTCTGGTGGGAGCCGCCAAGAAAGGTGTCGGGTGCGCAGCCGACACGCACGCCCTTTTCGCGCGCGGCCGCGACGAGCCGCTCGGCGTCGCTGAGCGTCGTTGCCAGCGGCTTCTCGGAATAGACGTGCTTGCCTTGCCCGACAGCCTGCAGGCCGACCGGCACATGATGCTGCGGCGTCGTCAGATTGAGCACGATCTCGACGCGCGGATCGGCCAACAGCGCGTCGACCGGCATCGCAGCCAGGCCGTAGGCCGCTGCCTTGGCTTCGGCTGCCGCCCGGTTGATGTCGGCGACGCCGATAATGTCGAGCACCGGGAATTGCGGCGATGCCTTCAGATAGGCATCCGAAATGTTGCCGCAGCCGATAATGCCGACACCGATCCTCCGCATGGGCTTCTCCTCAAAAGGCGGCATTGATGAAACAGCAGAACTCGTTTGTCACCCCCCTTTCGGCCGGACGCGGTTGTCCCGTGACAAGTGCTTACCTCGAGAGCCTCAGAACCGCCGCCCGATCACAATCGCGCGCTTATGCGCGAGCCGCTTGCTTTCGAGGTCGAACGGCCGGTACTCAGCAACACTGCTTCCTGTAGCTTGCTCGACATTTTGATGCCGGCTTTGAGCACAGCACAGATTTTCACCCGTAGAAGGACGCACATGATCCGCCCACAAGGAACCATCGCACCGATCCTGACGCCGTTCGAAAACGACGGCTGCATTGCCCGCGACCTCTGGATATCACACGCCAAGTGGGTGCTGGATCAGGGAGCGCATTTCCTGTCGCCGTTCGGCACCACGGGCGAGGCGTTGTCCGTCTCGTTGCGCGAGCGCATGCAGGCGCTGGAGTGGCTGGTCGAGGCCGGCATTTCGCCAAGCCGGCTTATGCCCGGCACCGGTGTCACAGCACTTGCCGAGACTGTCGAGCTGACCGCGCATGCCGTCGGGCTCGGCTGTGCCGGGGTGATGGTGCTGCCGTCGTTCTTCTATACGGCCGCCGGTGACAACGGACAGGCCCGCTACTATGGCGAGCTGATCGAACGGGTGGCGAACCCGGCGATGAGGATGATCCTCTACCACATCCCGCAAAATTCCGGCGTAGCGGTGAGCCCGGCGCTGACCGCCCGATTGAGCGAAGCGTTTCCCGATGTCGTGGTGGCTTACAAGGACAGCGCCGGCGACTGGAACAACACCGCGGCGGTCATTGCGGCAGCCCCAAGGGTCGCGGTGTTCCCGAGTTCGGAAGCACAGCTGACGAAAGGCCTCGCCAACGGTGCTGCCGGCTGCATCTCGGCGACAGTCAATCTGAATGCCGCAGCGATCCGGGCCCTCTACGACGCAGTGCTGGCGGGAGAGGACACTACCGACGCGGATGCCGCCATCAGGGCGTTCCGCAAAATCATCCAGGACGCTGGCCTCATCACTGCGATGAAGGCAGTGCTGGCGGTACGGTCCGGCGACAGACGCTGGCTGAACCTGCGCGCACCGCATGAGAACGCGACGCAAGCCACCGGCGAAGCCTTGCTCGCCGCTCTCGGCCCGCTAGCCGACCATATCGGCCGGAGCTGACTATCGGGCCGTGTTCAGGGCGGCAGCAGCGCGTATCAGCGCCTTGAACGCATTCTCATCTATGTCTTCGCCCTCACGGATATCGATGGCGCGCCTGGTGTTGCCGTCGAGGCTGGAGTTGAACAGGCCGGAAGGATCCTGCAGCGAGGCGCCCTTTGCGAAGGTCACTTTCACGACGTTCTTGTAGGTCTCGCCAGTGCAGATTATTCCGGCGTGCGACCACACCGGAACGCCTCGCCACTTCCACTCCTCGACCACTTCCGGGTCGGCCTGCTTGATGAGGGCGCGGACATGGGAAAGCGTCTTGCCTCGCCAATCGCCCAGCTCGCTGATCCTCGCATCGATCAGCTGAGCGGGAGAGTTGCCTGCATTTCTTTCCATCGAGTCACTCTTCATCATCATTGTCGCTTTCCCTTGGTTGTTGCCGCTCGCCCGTCACATGAATACCGCTAGTCGGCACCGGATTTGCCGGGATGACTGGCATTCCACTCACATTCGCTCGCCTGGCAATTGGCTGGCTTGCTTTATCCAGTCGGCGAGTTGAGCTTCGTCGAGCAGGTCGTCCTCGTAGATATCGAGGTAGCGCACGTCCTTGTGCTTGGACTCACCGGGTGGGACGGGACGCAGCGACGCGCCGCGGAAGAAAGCCAGCTTGATGTACTTTGTGAAGCAATGGAAGTTGAGGAACCACCCCTGACCCTCTACGCCATAGAAGGGCGAGTTCCATTTGACGGCCTTGCGCACGTCAGGGACGTTGCGCACGATGAGCGCGTCGAGGCGACGCCCGACGTCGCGTTTCCAGCCCGGCATGGCCGCGATGTAGGCCTGCACAGGAGCGTCACCATCACCCTTCGTGATCTGCGGGTTGCCGCCTGCGAGGAGGACCGGCTTGGCGGCTGCAGGCTTGGCGGCGGACTTCTTCGCGACCGCCGATGACTTGATGGACGTCTTGTTGGCCATGCATTCACTCCAATGCGCCGGTGCCCCCCGCGCTGCGCCGCTTGGGCGCGTAAGGCAGAACGAACATGTACAGTCCGGTAAGCAGGAGCAAGCCGAGTGGAAACAGCGGCAACAGGTATACCCAGTAGGAGGGTTCCTTGCCTACTCCCAGGCTGATGAAGATGGCGGCGACGACCGCCGCAAAGATGATCGACAGCCAGCGGTGGATCTGCCGAACCCATTTGTTCCAATCCATTGAGACCTCCTCTGAAGACGAACCGAGCGGATCGGGCGGCCCGTTTGGCGGCTCCCGCCGGGCAGCCACGCCACTGAATGCGTGCCTTACCAGCGCGCCAGCTGTGTTATTTGAATGAGATTGCCGCAGTTGTCGTTCAGCTGGGCTATGATCGAGCCGGTTACTTCGGTCGGCAGCATGGTGAACTTGGCGCCGCGCGCTTTGATGCGCTCGTAGTCCCCCTTGACGTTATCGGTGAAGAACATGACCGCGGGCTGGCCCTGCTGGAAAATAGCTTGCTGGTAGGTCTTTGCAGCGGGGTTGTCATTGAGCGCGAGTTGCAGCTCGGCACCGTCCGGCTCGTCGGGTGATGCGACGGTCAGCCAGCGAAACGGCCCATTGCTGAAATCGGCCTTCTTGGTAAAGCCGAGCGTTTCGGTGTAGAAACCCAGAGCCTTTTCCTGGTCATCCACGTATACTTTGGTCAACTTGATCTTCATTGGCTTGCCTCCATTATCGTTCCGCCATCTGCCGCCCTGTAACAGAGCCCTTGCTTGAATAGCGCAGGCGGATCTCAGTCCGTTCGCGCAAGAACCTGCTCCAGATCGTCAAAGAACCTCGGCCAGCCGACTTTGGCACCCCGGAAGTAAGGCTGCTGATCCGGCCGGAAGCCCGACTGTTCCATACGCAAGCGGGCGCCGATGCTCGTGGGGGTAATCGTCCAGGAGACGACACTCTTGAGATCCTTGGTATCCCACGTGTAAGTCAGCGTTCTGTTAGGCTCGACCGTCTGGACCTGACATTCGACAGAGCCCCAGGCCGCGTGAAGGTTGAAACGGTGGTCCGCGACAGGTTTGAAGTCGTTTTTCATAAGCCACTCCTCGATCAAGTGTGGTTGCGTGAGCGCGCGCCAGATCTTCTCGGGCGGATAAGCGATTTCCCGTTCGACAATGACGGAGAGCGTTTCGGTCGCTATTTCGTTCACTGGTCCATCCTTTTGAGCAGGTCCTCGAGGTCGTCGAACCGGCTCTGCCAGAATCCGGTCATCTGGCTTGTCCAGTCGATCAGGGGAGCAAGCGCGGCGAGCTGCGCGCTATAATGGGTCTGCCGTCCCGCATGGCGGTCGCGCACCAGCCCCGCCTGCCGCAAAATCCCGAGATGTTTCGACACGGCCGGTTGCGAGATCCCGGCCTGAGCCGTCAGAGCGCCGACTGTCTGCTCTCCCTCGCGACACAGTCGCTCAAAAATAGCGCGCCGAGTCGGATCGGCAAGCGTTCTAAAAAGCACATCGTGAGCGTTTGGCATTGGGATAGATAACCCTTCGGCTATTGATCGATGCATAACCACCGGGATATGTGTGAGTCAAGCGGGAAGCGGCATAATTCTCGTTGCAGGAGCGGTCACCTGCTTCGCTCACGCAGCCAGTTGCTTATTCGCCGTGCACTGGAATTGTCACACGTGATGCGCTATATGACCATCTACATGGTCAGGAGCTGAGATGGACGCGGTCAATCTGGCGGACGCCAAGGCACATCTGAGTGAGCTCATCGACCGGGTCGAGGCTGGAGACTCGATCGACATAACCCGGCGTGGCAAGCCGGTCGCCAGGCTCACGGCCGTGGCCCGTCCTCGCAAACGGATCGACGCCGTCCTGCTCCAATCCCTGACCGCAACCATGCCTCTGCAGGCTCAGGCTGCCGCCGATCTGGTGCGATCGATGCGAGATGGCGATCGCTATTGATGTCCTATCTCGATACTTCGCTGATCGTCGCGGCGCTATCCAACGAAGCCATGACCGCGCGCGTTCAGGGCTGGCTGGCGGAGCAGGACCCAGCGCAACTTGTGATCAGCGACTGGACCATCACCGAGATGTCCTCCGCCATGGCGATCAAGCTTCGGACCGGACAGATCGACTTGGAGCAGCGCGCGGCTGCGCTCGCGATGTTCAATAAGCTGGTCGCTGAGAGCTTCACCGTGCTGCCGGTGGCGGGCGGGCATTTTCAGGTCGCCGCGAAATTCGCCGATCAGCATATGCTCGGGCTTCGTGCTGGCGACGCCCTGCACCTCGCGACGGCATCGGAGCATGGCGCCACAGTGTGGACCCTCGACCAGCGGCTCGCCGAGGCAGGACCGATTCTCGGCATACCGACGCAGTTGCTGGCATGATCAAGGGCTCTCCTCCAAATGAATATACCCAAGCTGCGTTGCGAGTTGATCACGCTCATTGAAGGGAGCCGGCCGGGAGCGAACTGGCGGCTTTCGATGTTGCCCTGGCGGCGCGTCGGGCACGCAGAGCGATGCTGTCAACCACAAGCGTCTGCACGGGCGAGGAGAAAGGCCGCTTCGCGCGCGTTGCGGGTGAGCTTGGCCGCAGCCTCGAATTCGGCGCGGGCCTCGGCCAGCCGGCCGGCCCGAAACAGAAAATCGCCCCTCGCCGCCGGCAATGGCGCATAATTGCGCAAGGCGGCGGCGTCGGCAATCTCGTCCACCAGCCGCAGGCCCGCTTCAGGCCCGAAGGCCATGCTGTGGGCGACCGCTCGATTGAGATCGACCACCGGCGAGGGCATCACTGCTCGCAGCCGGTCGTAGAGCGCTGCGATGCGGGGCCAGTCGGTATCGGCCGGACTGCGCGCCCGCGCGTGACAGGCTGCAAGCGCGGCCTGCAACACATAGGGGCCATCGCCCCCGAGAGCTTCGGCACGGGCCAGCGCGTCAAGGCCCCGGCGGATCAGCAGTTGGTCCCAGCGTGCGCGGTTTTGCTCGGTCAGGGTCAAGAGGGCGCCGTCCGGCCCGATGCGTGCGGGCAGGCGCGATGCCTGGATTTCCATCAGAGCCAGCAGACCGAACACCTCGGCATCCTCGGCCATCAGACCCGCCAGCATGCGGCCCAGCCGTTGTGCCTCCAGGCACAGGCCCGGCCGGACAAGGTCGTCGCCGGCCGTGGCAGCATAGCCTTCATTGAAGATGAGGTAGATGACCTCCAGCACCGAGGAAAGACGCACTGCACGCTCGGCACCGCGCGGCACCTCGAAGCTAAGCCCCGCCTTTCCGATCGTCCTCTTCGCGCGGACGATGCGCTGGGCGATCGTCACCTCGCTCGACAGGAAAGCACGGGCGATCTCGTCCGTCGTCAGGCCGCCGATGACACGCAGCGTGAGCGCTGCGCGAGCGTCGGCCGAAAGTATCGGGTGGCAGGCTGTGAAGATGAGGCCCAGCAGCTCGTCGCCAAGATCGTCGTTCATGGCCATTTCGTTTCCCTCGGCCGTACGGTCGCACTCGCCGTCCAGCTCCCGGGCGATCTCCTCATGCTTGCGCTCGCGCATCTTGTCGCGACGGATCGCGTCGATGGCGCGGCGTTTGGCGACCGTCATCAGCCAAGCGCCGGGATTGGCCGGAACGCCGGTCCTGGACCATTCGGAGAGGGCTATGACCAGGGCGTCCTGCACCAGTTCCTCTGCAAGGTCGACATTGCGCACGAGGCGGGCCAGGCCCGCAATGAGCCGGGCCCGTTCAATGCGA
Source organism: Mesorhizobium sp. M0136 (assembly GCF_040322515.1). Classification (NCBI taxonomy): domain Bacteria; kingdom Pseudomonadati; phylum Pseudomonadota; class Alphaproteobacteria; order Hyphomicrobiales; family Phyllobacteriaceae; genus Mesorhizobium; species Mesorhizobium sp. M0136. The sequence continues at coordinate 77,456 of NZ_JAMYTP010000003.1, read as the reverse complement.
AAAATCGCCTCGATCGCCTGGTGCGTCTCGCCTGCGGTCATGCCGCCTTGTCGGCCAAAGCCACAATGGAGGCAAGCAGGTTGCGGCCGACAGGTTCAGTTGCCGGTGCGCTTCTCGCGCGTCCGGTCACGGATTTCCGTGACCTCCGGCGTCAGATTCCCATTGCCAATCAGCCATCTCGTACAGCGGCCGGATTTCGATCTCGCTCGGTCCTGGCATGGGATTGGGGCAGCGCTTCACCCAGGCGACCGCCTCGTCCATGTCCTTGACTTCCCAGAGCCAAAAGCCGGCGACCAGTTCGCGGGTCTCGGCGAAAGGCCCGTCGATGACCGTCCGGCGCGGACCATCGAACGCAACGCGCTTGCCCTGCGAGGAGGGCTTGAGTCCGTCGGCGTCGAGCAAGATGCCGGCATTGCGCAGCTCGTCGTTAAATCTGCCCATCGCCTCCATCGCCTCCTTCGCCTCGGGCGTCGGGAGAAAGCCCTTTTCGCTGTCCTCGGTAGCCTTTACGAGCACCATCACACGCATCGTTTGTCTCCTTGTTTGAGCCGGCCTCACCGGCCGGCAGCGAAACGACGAACGGAGTTTAGGAAATCGACATTGTCCTGCAGATTTTTTTCGAGCTTGAAGAGAAAGATGCCGATGGCTGCTCCCCTGGTCAGGGGTCGCGATGGCGCGATATCGAGATTGGGCGCTACGCTGGTCGCCGATTGTAAGTAATTCTACGCTGGAGTCCTCCGCGTCCAGCCGCGTTGGTTCCGCTCTTGGACCCGACACGCATGAGTGGCCTGCCTAAACCATTTCGGGACGTTTAGAAGCCTCGCGGATCGCCTTGTGCACGCGGCGCTGCAAATCCATGAAGGCCGGAGTTTCCATGATCTCTTCCCGGCGCGGGCGCTCGATATCGACATTGAAGGTCTGCATGATGCGTCCCGGCCCGATCCCCATCACGACGATGCGGTCCGACAGGTAGACGGCTTCTTCCACATCATGGGTGACGAAGAGCACGGTGAGCCTGTGCTCCTCCCAGATCTGCGTCAGGAGTTCCTGCATCTGATGCCTGGTCAAGGCATCGAGCGCGCCAAAGGGCTCGTCCATCAGAAGCATTTTGGGTCGATAGGAAAGGGCACGCGCTATGGCCACGCGTTGCTTCATGCCGCCAGAAAGCTCAGATGGATAGCGATTGGCGCTATGAGGGAGCTTGACCAGATCGAGATGCTCGCGCGCTATCCTGCGGCAGGTCGCGCGGTCATGACCCGCGGCCTTGAGCGCGAACTCGATGTTCTGCTGCGCCGTCAGCCAGGGAAGCAGGGTGTAGGACTGAAAGACGACGCCGCGGTCGAGGCCCGGCTGCAGGATCGGCGCACCATCGATAGCAAGATCTCCCGCGTCGAAATCCTGCAGTCCGGCAACGATCGACAGCAGCGTGCTCTTGCCGCAACCCGACGTGCCCACCAGCGAGACGAACTCGTTGTCGGCAAGATCGAGATTGATATCGCGCAGTGCTTCCGTGCGCCGTGCGCCCGTGCCGAAGCTTTTGTGGAGGCCTTCGATCCGCAGTTTGGGCAAACTCATCGGCCCGGCCTCATTGCACGTGGCCCTCCTGCCGGAACAGCACTTTTCCCAGTGCCTTCATGACCTGGTCGGTAATGAGGCCAAGCACGCCCAGCAGCAGGATGTAGCCAATGATGGTGTTTGTCTGGAAATAGCGCTGGGACACGGTGATGCGGTAGCCGAGGCCTGATGTCGCCGCGACAAGTTCTGCCAACACCAGCCAGGTCCATGCCCAGCCGAGACTGATGCGCAGCGTATCCCAAATGCCTGGCAAGGCGCTGGGAACGACGATGCGCGTCAGGATCTTGCGATCCGGCAGGCCGAGCGTCCTGCCAAGGCCGATGAAATCAGCGGGAACCCGCTTCACATTGTCCATGATCATCAGCACCTGCTGGAAGAAGGTGCCTATGAAGATGATCAGGAATTTCTGGGCATCGCCCGTCCCCGACCACAGGATGGAGAGAGGCACGAAAGCGACCACCGGCATGTAGCGGATGAAATCCACAAGCGGCTCGATCGCCGCTTCCCAGGTCCTGAAGCTGCCGATCAGCACGCCAATCGGAATCGCCAAGGCCGAGGCGATGAGGAAGCCAACAGAAATACGGTATATCGAGGCCCTGAGATCCAGCCATAGCGTGCCGTCACCCGAGAGCTTGCCGAGCTGGGTCACCACGCTTCCCGGCGACGGCAGGAAAATTGGCTTTACCAGTCCCAGCCCCGTTGCCGCCCACCAGGCGAGGCCGAGGCCGGCAAAGACGGCCACTGCTATCATCAGGAAGCGCGAGCGTGCGATGGGCGCGCCGAACCCGGCGGAAAGGCGACGGCGCATCGGCTGTTTGATCACCGGCCCCGGCGCTGCGTGAGACGGGCTTGGCTTGGTCGCACGCTGCTCGGACATTTGCGTCACCACCGCGAGCCGGCCCTCGTCATTTCGCGGCCTTGACGAATGACGGGTCGATCATCTGTTCCGGCGTCACGTCCGCCTGCAGCAGCCCGGCGTTCTTGGCGGCCGCCTCTACATCCGCAAATGTCTTGGTGGAGAACTCCCCGGTCAGGGCATCCTTGTTTTCGGCGAGAGTATAGTAACGCACGCCATCAAAGGCGGTGTTGAGGTCTTCGACGCTCGACCCGACCGCCTTGGAGATGATCGCCCGGCCGTCGGGCGTGTCGGCGTTGTAGGCCTTCAGGGCAGCATCCCAGGTCTTGATCATGGCAAGCACCTGGCCGGGACGCGACTTGATCACCTCGTCGCGCACCACGAATACGTCACTGATCAGGCCGGGATCTTCGCCCGCGGTGAAGAGCAGCTTGAGGTCCTTGTTCTGCATTCTTGCCGCGGTGAGATAAGGCTCATAGGTGACTGCGACTGGAACCTGGCCGGCGATCAAGGCGCTGCCGGCATCCGCCGCCGGCATTGGAACCGGCTGGACATCGGCGATCGACATGCCGTTCTTGGCGAGCGCGTATTTGAGCAGGATGTCGCTCGTCGTGCCTTCCTCAAAAGCAACCTGTTTGCCCTTGAGGTCGGCGACGGTGGCGATGTCCTTGCCGGCGATCATGGCGTCTGCCGTCATGCTGACGTCGAGCAGAAGCACGATCTTCACCGGCAGGCCGGCCGCAACCATGCCCATAGCCGTGTGCGTCGCGATGTTGGCGGCATCGAGCTGGCCGCTCGCCAGGGCGGCGTTGATATCCTTGTCCTCTGCGAAATTCACGATCTGCACGTCGGACAGCCCGCTTGCCTTGAACAGGCCCTTGGCCTCGGCGACATGCCACTGGCCGTAGCCCAGCCATGGCTCGATGCCGATCTTGAACGTTCCTGCCTCAGGCGCCGCCGGAATTGTCGTGTCGGCCGCGTAGGCCGCCGGGGCAAACCCGACAGCAGCAGCCATAGCGAGTGCCCGAAATTGTCCTGCTAGATTACGCATCATCTTGTTCCCCTTGATGATCAGGCCGCTTTTTTGAACCAAACTCCGGCCTGGTGAGAATGCCGGCGTCTGCTCTTGCGGCACCGTGCCTCGGCATCTTAGCTGCCCGTTCAACGAAAGTGCGACGACACTTCAACGTTAGCAATAGCGGATGTCAAGGCTAAATACATACATGCATATACAAGTTAGACCCCTCCTACCGAGTCTGATTCGCTTCACTGCGATCAAGTTTTTTTGGACGGAGAATACCGGCTGCCAAGCGAATAGCGGCTGCCAACGTAAGTCAGCTTGCTGATCGTGGCAACGATGGCGCCCGTCCATGTCCGGCGATGCAGAAACAGGCAGCAGCTGCCGACATCGATGCCCAGATACCGCGCCGTCTCCGCATCGGCAGGGGTCGCCGAGATGATGTGCTCGACCTCCGTCACCGGGGTTTTCTGCATGAGGTAGTCGTAGGTTGCTGTCTTGGAAAAGTCCTGCTTGTCGTAGTCGGGTATCAGGCCCGGGTTCACGAAGCGCTCTTCCAGTTGCACAGGCAGGTCGTTCTCGAAGTTGACGACGATGGAATGATAGACCGGCGCGCGTTTTGCGAACTCGAAGGAAAGCGCGAGCTCCTTTGTCGGCGTGATCTTTTCGAGCACGATAACCTCGGAGCGATGCCTGTTTCCCCGCGCGACAATTTCCGCCGCGATGTTGTTGATCTCGATCAGTGCTGATTGCGGTCGAGGTGGCGCGATGAATGTGCCGACGCCCTGGAGCCGGATCAGAAAACCCGCAGAGGTCAACTCCCGCAAGGCACGATGGACCGTCATCCGGGACACGCCGAGTGTCGCCACGAATTCATTTTCGGACGGCAGCTTCCGGTCCCTGCTCCATTGGCCCATTCCGATGTTCGTCAGGATGTAGTCCTTGACCTTCTCGTAAAGAGGGCTGGCGGTGTCGGGCAAAGTGATCATTTCAAAATCCTTTCCGGCAACGTTCGGAAATCACACGCGCCCGGAAGACCGCATCCGGATGATTGTTTTCAAACCATCGCCCTGCCCCGCCAACAGCCGCTCATAGGCTGCGGGAACATCATCCAGGCCGATCTCGCGGTCGATCAGTTCGACCATGGGCTCGGTCAATTCGCCGAGCATCCGAATGGCGTCGGGAAGCTCATCGGCAAAGGCGTGGCATCCCAGCAATGCGATTTCGCGTTCAACCAGGATGTTGGGATCGATGTCGAGGCGCCCATGGAATATGCCGACCATCGCAACGGTGCCACCGGCATCGAGAACGCCGAGCAACTGGCTGAGTGCTGCGATGCTGCCGGTCGCTTCGACGGCAGCAAGCAGGGGGGCATCCGCGGTGGCGGCGGCAATGGCGTCCCGGTTCAAGTCGACGATGCTGGCGCCGGTCACCCGCGCCACCCGGGCGCATCGGCCAGGGTTGCGATCGGCGACGAGCACGGTACCTGCGAATGTCCGGGAAAGCAGCAGTGCGGCAAGCCCGCCAATAGTCCCGCAGCCGACCACAAGAACGGAGCCGGCCGTTTTCGGCAGACGCCGCACTGCGTGCAACGCTACAGCCAGCGGCTCGGCCATCGCAGCGACCCGTTCGTCAAGCGCGGCATCGACGACGTGCAGCAGGCGTGCGGGCAGGACCGCCTGTTCGGCAAATCCGCCGTCGCATATCTCGCCGACAAAGCCCAGCGACGTGCAAAGATGCCGCCTGCCTGCATGGCATTGCGCGCATTCTCCACACCATAAACGGGAATCGGCGACCACGCGGTCGCCAACAGCGATGATGTCCACGCCCTCGCCGATGGCGATCACCGTGCCTGTGAGCTCATGGCCAGCCGTCGAGGGCGCCCGGCTTATCCATTGGCCCGTGCGAAAGTTGTGAAGATCGGAACCGCAAATGCCTGCGGCATCGACCCTCAGCTTCACCCAGCCTGGCTCGGGAGCGCCTGGCGCGGCGATATCCTCGACGCGCAGGTCGCCGGGTCCATGGAGTCGCGCCGCCCTCATCGTCATCGTTTCCGCTCAGCCGGCGAGATAGCGATCGCGGATCTCCGAAACCGCGTTCTCATGCGAGCTAAACCCTTCGTAGCGGGCGAGCCTGCGGGCATGCAACGCGAGTTCCGGATAGGCCGCCGAGGTCACATAGCCGACCGACGATCTCTTGACGAAATCCGTCACCGAAAGCGGTCCAAAGGTTCGCGCCCACCGGCTGGTCGGCAGCACCGCATTGGGTCCCAGGACGAAGTTAGCGAGGGTCACCGGCGTGTGCGGTCCCATGAGGATCTCGGCGGCTTCTGTGATACGTCCAAGATGCGCAAATGGCTCCGTTGACAGAATCTCGAGGTGCTCCGGGGCATAATCGTTGATGAAACGGTAGCTGTCCTCCAGCGACTCGGTCAGCACGATGCCGCCGCGCTTTCCAGTCAGCACCGCGCGCGAGAACTCCACACGCTGTTCGCTCATTCGGGACCAGTGTTCCGGTATCGCAATCAACGCGGCTTCGGCGACCTTGCGGCTATGCGTCACCAGATAGGCCGACGAATCCGGGCCGTGCTCGGCCTCTATCAACAGGTCAAGAGCGGCCAGGCCGCCGTCGACGCTGTCATCAGCAAAGATGATCGCTTCGGACGGGCCGGCAGGCAGGCCTGTGTTGATGATCGGGGACAACACGCTCTTTGCCGCCACCACCCACGGGCTCCCCGGCCCGACGATCTTGACGGCAGGCTTCACGGTCTCGGTTCCATAGGCGACGGCGGCGACCGCATGGGCGCCGCCGCACTTGTACACGGTCTCCACGCCGGCAATGCGGGCAGCAACCAGCGTCGCGGCGTCGACGGAACCATCCGAAGTCGCAGGCGTCACGATCGCGATATGGGGAACCCCGGCAATCACCGCCGGAACCGAGGTCATCATCGTCACCGAGGGGAAGGCGCCTTTGCCGCGCGGAACATAAAGCGCAACGGAAGCAATCGGTGTGTATCGGTCACCCGCATAGGCGCCCGGCCGAACTTCCTTGAGCCACATCGTTTCCGGGCGCTGCTCCTCGTGGAAATGCCTTATGTTCTCAATTCCGAACCGGATACTCTCCACGACATCCTTGTCGACCTTGTCGAATGCCGCGTCGAACTCCGCTTCCGAAACTTTCAGCCCACCGTCGGCAACATCGGCTTTGTCGAGTTCGCGCGCAAACCGGAGCAAGGCCGCGTCACCTTCATCCTTGACGGCCTGGATGATTGGACGGACCTTTTCGATGAAGGAAGACAGATCTCCTTCTGCGCGTTTCAGTAAACTGGACCGCTGATCGACACTGAGGGATGACAGGCGGTGGAAGCTGACGTCAGACATGGCGGCTCCTTTTCTTAGGACGCAATTACGGTTAGCGCTTGTCGATCACTTCTGGGACACATCTCCAGCCCCTGAAGCCTTCAAATCGATGCGAGAAAGCCTCCATCTACGGGAATGGACTGGCCGGTTATGTAGGCTGCCGCATCCGAAGCGAGGAACACCGCGATTCCGTGCAGGTCCGAGAGATCACCAAAACGGCGCTGCGGAATCTTGGCGAGCATCGATTGCCGCCATGCCTGGTTGCTGTAGAACACGTCTGTCATCGCTGTCCTGAAATAGCCAGGCGCAATGGCGTTGACCCGGATCCCAAGATCGGCCCACTCCGCCGCAAGCGCCCGCGTCATGCCGAGGAGGCCTGATTTCGACGAGCCGTACGGCACCGCCGTGGGAACCCCAACCTCGGAGGTCAACGAACAGAGATTGATAATGACGCCGGGCCGTCCGGCGTCTCTCATCTGCCGCGCAGCGGCCTGGGCGCAGAAGAAGGCGCCTTTGAGATTCGTATCGACAATCCTGTCCCACAAGGCCTCGTCGACATCGAGTGAAGGCCGGATCTCTTCCGTACCTGCATTGTTGACGAGAATATCGAGACCTCCGAGCAGGCTGCCGGCCTCGGCTGTCGCCGTCCGGCACCGGTCGACGTCAGTGACGTCCAGGGCGACGGCGTGCGCGACCCCGCCGGCGGTGCGGATGGCGGCTATCGTCTTCTCGAGCGAGGCCACACTGCGCGCCGTGACGGCGACGTCGGCGCCGGCCGCGCTGAGCGCCTCGGCGATGCTGCGCCCGATGCCACGGCTTGCGCCGGTTACAAGCGCCTTCCTGCCTGACAGATCGAAGAGAGATGCGTTGCGCATGTCATCCTCCTTGGTAATGTCGCGCTTGGACCGATCGCGTCGAGACTATCCGAATGCAGCTTATCTATACAAGCATGTACATCATGGCTGTAGTGCGCCATGCGAAACTCTGCTTGTCAGAGCGGCAGCGCATTGGCCGACATCGGACCGGTCTACGCGGTTCGCCCCAGCCCATCTGGAGTTCATCGGGAGGGATATATGAAGCGCGCAGTAGACCACGACGCGATGAGCGTGGTTGGCTATACCACCCCCTGGAGTGCCAAAGCAGGCCAGCGGATCAAGCTCAGCCTGTCATGCGATCGGCCGATAAAGGCCACACGAATTTGCCGGCTCGACAAGCCGGCTCCGGAATTTCTCACCTGGGCCATCGAAACAATAGGTGAAGCACGGCGTCGGCATTTCGACCAGGGGTCGTTCCTGTTCGTGCGGCCCGGCGAACTGGCCAAAGTACAAGCCCTCCACGGCATACGTTTTGAGCTGTTCCTCACGCGCAACGAAGGTGCGCGCACGATCCTGGAGGCAGGCGCCCTCGGGCTGCGCCTCCGCGACGGCGCATTCGTCGTGGAAATCGGTGACGAAACCCTTGTCGAGAAGAAGGCGCCAACCGGTGTGTGGCTCACTGTCGAGTTGGATCTGCGGCAGGAACAATCGCGTCTGCGCATCAAATCCCATGATCTTCTCGCGCCTTACGAACTCTGTGAAGGTTTTGGCAGCCCTGCGCGGAATCTCCAAGGGCACGGCATCCATTTCGGCGCAAGTGCTACCAACCACGAACCTACCCTCAACGCGAAATTTGCTGCGATCCGGTTCGACACGCCACAGGGGACTGTTGCCTGGGATTTCCCGACGCTGTTACCAACGCAACCGATCCTGTCGTCTGGCGGAGCAGATCCGCTGCTCCTGGATGTGATCAATCAGCCAGCCTTCTGCGTGACTTCGGCACGCTGGGACGGATCGAGCTTCGAGCCTCGCTTGGTGCCGTCGCACTACGACGCTATCCATTGCCACGACGACGACATCGGCCCGCTTGAGTGGCCGGCATCGCACCGCGTGACGATCCCTGAAAACGCACACCCAGGCGTCTACGCGTTCCAGGTCGAATGGGAGGGTGGCTACGAACGCGTGGTGTTCTTCGTCACCTCGTCACAGGTCTCGTCGCCGCTGTTGTATCTCGTGCCGACGGCCACCTATCTCGCTTATGCCGACGAATATCTCCCGGATCATCTTTATGAATGGAAAGGCGACGACCGGGGACATCGCTTCGCGATCGCCAACAATCTGAAATCTCTTTACGACTACCATTCCGACCTCAGCGGTGTTTCCATCTGTTCCTACAAAAAGCCGAAAGTGACGCTTAGGGACGACTACGATTATCCGCTCTGCGGCTGCCCACACAATTTGCCGGTCGATCTGCACTTCCTCCGATTCTGCCACGGAAATGGAATCATGTTTGACGTCCTGACCGATCACGACTTGCACGAATGCGGCATAGACGGTCTGCGTCGACATCAAGCCGTCGTCACCGGCAGTCACCCCGAATATATGTCGATCGAGATGGAGCAGGCGCTGCGGCAGTTTGTGGCCGAAGGCGGCAGCATCGCCTATCTCGGCGGAAACGGCTTCGCTGCCACTGTGGCCTTCAAGGACGACCTGATGGAGCTGCGGCGCTCGCCGCTGGAGGCAGGCCGCACCTGGGATGGCCCGGTCGCCGAACAGGCGCTGTCGATCACCAACGAACCAGGCGGCTATCTCCGCTCCCGCGGCCGAGGCGAATTCTCGCTGATCGGTGGCGCGATCTCACTGATGGGATTCGAAGGCGCGCGCCCCTTCACGCGCACTGAGGAAAGCCGTGAAGCAGGATGCGCATGGCTGTTCGAAGGCGTTGAAAATGCGACCTTCGGCACGGACGGCATCGTGCTGGGCGGTGCCGCGGGCTACGAAGTGGATGCGACAGATCCAGCCCTCGGCACTTCCGCTGACACCGTCGTGATCGCGCGGGCGACGGGATTTCCGGACAGCTTCTTCCAGGATCCGACGCGCTGGTATGAAGGCGGGGATACGCAACGCACCGCCCGCCGCTGCGCCGAAATGACCCTGCGAAAGCTCGCAGCAGGCGGCTTGATCTTTTCGGCAAGCTCGGTTGCCTGGTGCGGCGCGCTGCCAGCCGCAGGCGCCATGAACGATGTCGGCAGGATCACGCTCAATCTGCTTAACCGCCTCGGCACCACGAAAGGAGAACCCGGCCGAGAAAATCAATAACCTTCGGCGAAGGTACTGACCAGCGGACCGCGGGACCTTGAGGAGCGCGGCGTCCCCGATAGCGGGCGGGCATTAGAGAGTGGTACTGCGCAGTGACTTGGGCCCTCCAAGAGTCTAAGCAGCCAGCATGCTTCTGACAGCACGAAGGAAAAACCGCTGCATACCCCGCTTTCTTGCCGTCTACACCATGAAGCCCGAAGACCTCGCTCGCTTTCGCAGCCTGCCTAAGCCCGAGCAGGATGCGATTGATGCCGTCGGCTTGCAGCAGTGGGCGGACTGCGGGGAGAGAAATGCCGCATTTTTCCCCGATCGCGGCGACTTCAACGCCGTCAAAAAATTATGCTCCTGATTCTAAAGGCTAAAGTCGCCGCAACAATATTTTGAGGTTTCGCCAACTGTCGGGACCAATCGAGCGGTTTTTGCACCTCGCGACGTTTCGATGGCCCGCTCAGGTCGTCTCAAAAAGTACCGTCACCGCCCCAGCTAAGGCATTAGCCAGAGGCCATAGCGATCGACAAGCAACCGGTGTTGCACACACCCCGCTGCGGGCGGTGTGTTGTGAGCGCTGGCATCCACTCGATTCCTGGCGAAATTCAGGCTAGCTTGGGCGATAGATGGCTCAGTTCTGGTCGGTGAATCATAATCAGACCGCTCGTCAAGATATTGATGGGCAGCACCTTTGGTCTCCCAAGACCGAGAGCGATGGCGCGCGAAACGAGTTCTGCAACAACATGTGCCGTGCGACGCCCGCCGACCCTGTCCTTTCGTATACCGATCAAGCAATTGACTATATGGGCAGGATCGCGGAATTCGCTTTCATCGCTCCGAAACCATCGAGTTCGGAGAGACTGGAGCTTATTGGAATCAAGAGGGATGACTTCTGCCGATCTTTTGGACACCGCTTTCCCCTTCGATTCATCCCAAAACAACAACGGGGAGCCTCGGCCCGCTCCCGCCGAGGCGATATTCGCCACTCCATCTAGTTTCGGACTCAGGCAATCAGAAAGCCCTATTCCACAGAAGTAATGCAAATTCAAAATCGCGGCCTCATGTTTCAGAACCAGGATGGTTTCGAAGCCGGCGGGTCGCTCACGGTCCTCAAAGCGAGAATTCTAAGAGACGTTCAACAATGACCCAGCACGCAGAAAACGCTCGAATTCTCATGTACAGCCACGACACGTTCGGGCTGGGCCACTTGCAGCGCTGCCGAACTATCGCGCATTCGCTGGTCGAGGATTTCCGCGGACTTCAGGTGCTTATCATTTCGGGTGCGACTATCGCTGGCGCCTTCGACTACCGTGCCCGTGTCGACTTCGTGAAGATCCCCAGCGTCATCAAGCTGCGCAACGGCGAATACACCTCGCTGGAAAAGGACATCGATCTGCATGAGACGCTAAGGATGCGCCAGTCGATCATCCGCCACACGGCCGAGACCTTCCGGCCGGATATCTTCATCGTCGACAAGGAACCGCTCGGCCTGCGCGGTGAGATTGAGGACACGCTGTCCTACCTCAAGACGCGGGGCACCACGCTGGTGCTTGGCCTGCGCGAGGTGATGGATGCGCCGCATCTGCTCGAAGCAGAGTGGGCACGCCGGGACGTGATGCGCAAGATAGGCCTGTTCTACGACAAGGTCTGGGCCTATGGCCCGCCGGATTTCTACGATCCGTTGACCGGCTTGGATGTGCCGCCGGCTGTCAGGGCAAAGATGAGGTTCGTCGGTTTCCTGCAACGGAGCCTGCAGCGGAACGAGTTGCCCGGCCATCGGCCTGAGGGCGACTATATCCTCGTTACCACCGGTGGCGGCGGTGACGGCGCCGATCTGATTCACGACGTCATCGATGCCTATCAGCAGGATCCGCAATTGCAGCATAGGGCCCTGATCGTGCTTGGGCCTTACATGCCGGCGCGCAAGCGCAACAAGCTGCTCAAGAAGGGGTCCAAGATCCCCTATATCAGGATCATCGAGTTCGACAACCGCATGGAAGACCTGATTGCCGGCGCCAAGGCGGTAGTAGCGATGGGCGGCTACAACACCTATTGCGAGATACTGTCTTTCGACAAGCCGGCGCTGATCGTGCCGCGCGTCGAGCCCCGCAAGGAACAACTGATCCGCGCACGGCGCGCGGCCGAACTCGGCCTCATCGAGATGCTTTTGCCGGAAGAAGCCGAGGATTCCCGGCGGTTTGCCGATGCACTGAAGGCGCTGCCGGACCGGCCCCGCCCATCGCAGAGCAATCCGCATCTGACGCTGGAAGGGCTGCCTCATATTTCCGAAATCGTCGCGGAACTGCTCGACCGGCGGGCCGGCCATCACCTTTCAGTCATTGAAGGAATGACCTGAGTTGCAACATCGCAAGATCGTCGTGGTTCTGAAGGGTTATCCGCGGCTGTCCGAAACCTTCATCGCGCAGGAACTGCTCGGTCTTGAGCGTGCGGGGTTCGACCTGATACTTGTCGCGCTCAGGCGGCCGACCGACGAAAAACGCCATCCCGTGCATGACGAGATCAAAGCGCCCGTCCATTATCTGCCGGAATATCTGCATGAAGCGCCGCTGCGCGTGCTTCGCTCGCTGTTTGCCTGTCTGCTGCGTCCGGGCTTCTGGCGCGCGCTCGGATCGCTGGCTGCCGATATGCCCCGCGACTTTACGCGCAATCGCGCGCGCCGCTTCGGGCAAGCGCTCGTGCTGGCGGCCGAATGGCCGGAAAACGCGGGCTGGCTGCATGCCCATTTCGCGCACACGCCTGCATCGGTGACGCGCTATGCCAGCCAGCTTCGTGGCCTGCCCTGGACCTGCTCGGCCCATGCCAAGGACATCTGGACTTCGGCGGACTGGGATCTGGCCGGCAAGCTTTCCTCGGCGCGCTGGACGGTCACTTGCACGAAAACCGGCTTCGACCGTCTGAAAAAACTCGCTAACGGCAACTCGTCTGTGCATCTGAGCTATCATGGGCTCGACCTTGATCGCTTCGGCAGTTTCGGCGAGGCGCGAAAGCAGCATGACGGCTCGGCTCCGGACGAACCGGTCGTCGTTCTGAGTGTCGGGCGCGCCGTTGAAAAGAAAGGTTACGACACGTTGCTGGAGGCCCTTGCCCTGTTGCCCGGCGATTTGGCGTGGCGTTTCGAGCATATCGGCGGCGGCGAAGAACTGGAACGGTTCAAGGCGCTGGCGCAAACACTCGGCGTGGATGGTCGCGTCTCTTGGAAAGGCGCGCTTGCGCAGGAGGAGGTGCTTGAGCACTACCGCCGTGCCGACATCTTCGCCCTGGCCTGCAGGATCACCGCAAATGGCGACCGCGACGGCCTGCCGAATGTTCTGGTGGAGGCGGCTAGCCAGCGCCTTGCCTGCGTGTCGACCGATGTTTCCGGCGTGCCAGAGCTTTTATCGCCGGATGAAACCGGGTTGCTGGTTCCGACGGAAAACTCGATTGCCCTGGCACAGGCGCTGGAGCGCCTGATCCGTGATCCCGTGCTGCGCGACCGCCTCGGCGACGCGGCAGAGCGGCGCGTGCGCGGCAATTTCGATCATATGGCAAGCATTGGACAGCTCAAGGAACTGTTCGAGCGGGAGTGGCGGGCCGCCGAATGAAGCGGCTGCGCGCTTTCTTCTATGTCCAGCACCTGCTCGGCATCGGCCATCTCGCGCGCGCCAGCCGCATTGCGGCGGCTCTGGTCGATGACGGGTTTGACGTAACCGTCGTGACCGGTGGAGCGCCGATCGCCGGGTTTCCGGGACTGGGGGTAAAATCTGTAACCCTGCCACCTGTCACCTCCGGTGATGAAGGATTTTCGGGACTTGTCGACCTGCAAGGCAACCCGATCGACGATGATTTCAAGAAATGGCGTTCAGAGATGCTGCTGCAGGCATTCCGGGATTGCAGGCCTGATATCGTCATTGTCGAAGCGTTTCCATTTGGACGCCGGCAGATGCGTTTCGAACTCTTGCCGCTGATCGAGGCCATCGACGCGACGTCGCCCAGACCGCTGCTGGTGACGTCCGTCCGCGATATCCTCCAGGAGCGCGTCAAGCCGGGCCGAAACGAGGAAACGGTCGATCTCATCAACAGGCATTTCGACCTTGTTATGGTCCACGGCGATCCGGCTTTCGCAACCATCGACAAGACATTTCCATTGGCTGGGTCGATCAGGGCCGAGGTCACCTACACAGGGCTCGTTGCCGCGCCGCCATCGCCCGCGGCCTCCGAGCGCTTCGACGTTCTGGTGTCGGTTGGCGGCGGGGCTGCCGGAAAGAGCCTTGTCAGCTCCACGATCGCAGCGGCGCGGGATGGCAACAACGCTTGGAAATGGTGTTTGATCACCGGCCCGAACCTGCCGAAAGACGAGTTTGACGCGATCGCAGGCGATGCCACGCCGGGCCTGTCCATCTTCCGGTTCCGCGAGGATTTCGCCAGCCTGCTGACCGGCGCCCGCCTGTCAGTCTCGCAGGCGGGTTACAACACGGTCTGCGATGTACTGCGCGCGGGTTGTCGCTCCCTGCTCGTCCCATTTGCAGCCGGCGGGGAAACCGAACAGACGGTTCGCGCCCTGATGCTCGAAGAACTCGGTCTTGCAACGGTGCTGACGGAAAAGGACCTGACGCCCGAAGGTTTGGCGCAAGCTATCGAACAGGCGCTTGTGGAACGGACGCCATCCGCGCATCGTCTCGATCTGGAAGGCGCGCGCCGCTCCGCGCAAATCCTGCGCGAGCGGTATCGAACATGGTCCCTAAATGTGGGGCCCGGTTTCGGAAAAGTTCATGATCAAACAGACGATAGATCCTAACGCGCGTAGCGTCTGTGAGATTCGTGCGACGCGCTTCAAGTCCTGTTCTTATGCGTATCGTTGTCCCAAAACCGCTACGCACTTTTGGGCGAAATGCATTAAACAGTTCCAATCAGCATGAAGCGCGTATAATTTTTTGTCGGCAGTTCGCCGGCGAACCGCACCTCCCGTAGCGCCGCCATTTCCTCGAAGGCTGCAAGCGAAGCCACGCAGTTGATGTGCGTCGGCTCGCTGAAATAATCGTTCGATTGCAGCAGTACATTCGTGCCCGGCGGAAGCAGAGCAAGCCAGGCGCGCAGATCGGCTATGTGTTCGCAGCTCGTATTGACCATCAGGTCGGGCCGCCCGGCCGCATAGTCGAGTGCGTACATATCTGCCGTCAGCGCCCGGAACCGGTCGCCGGCTTCCCGGTTGAGGGTCCGGGCGACCGGCGCGACTTCAGGATCGATGTCGATGCTATCGATCGCCGCGATGTCGAAGCGGGCATCGTTGAAAAGCATTGCCGGCAATACGCCGTACCATCCACCCAGAACCCATATGCGCCCGAAGCGGCCACCGCCGCTTTCGAACAGCCTGTCGAGCGCCCACATCTTGCAGGCGACCTGCTTGTGGTTGAAGGCGTTAGCAATATCGGCCTTCGGATGCTTGGCGACGACGCGCGCCAGCCCCGCCACGAGAGGGCAGTTGACATAAGCAGCAATTCCCCGTGTGAGGTCCAAGGCTTGCTCATGCCAGTCCATGGCATTGCGTGGTTGCGTGACATCCATCATAATTCGTCTTGTATGTTGGGATTCTGGGCGACACAACGCAATCTTGCCTCCCGCAAGACTGTTTGATTCCGCGGACGTGATCATGCTGCAAGCCGCTTGGCTATTGCCCGGTGCCGGAGAGAGCCTATTGCATCTGTCCGGATCATCGGCGTCCATCCGCCAGCACCAGCCGCGCAGCTGCGGCCTCGTGCTGCTCAGCTGTTCGCCAAAGCCCTACGAAAGCCGCGGATCGTTTGGCCAGCTGCTTTCTTCGCCGATCGACAATGCCCATGTCGTTGCCATCGACCATGCGCCGGAACTGGATCGCGCCGCCTCGCAGGTTCCTTGCATAGTTGAGCGCAGGGCAATGTCCGTGCACAGCAGCTTCGAGCTTGTCGTTGGCGATGAAGAAATTGCCGATACGCCATTCGCCAGCAGGTGCTTTTACATCCTGCATGCTTCCAACTGAAGGGTCCACAGTCGCATATGGAAGCCAGCCTAGCCCGCTATATCTGGACGCACACCAAGAAGCAGCAGCTCTGGATATTGATGATCGTCGTGCTTTCGATGATCCCATATTTCATGTCTTTCGACCTGCCGAAGCTGATCGTCAACGGACCGATCCAAGGTCGCGGCTTCGAGCAACCGGGCGCGACCCAGCCATTCATGAGGCTACACTATAACCTGCCGTTCATTGGAGAGGTCCAGTTCTTCTCCGGTTTTCAGCTCGACCGCGAGGAGACCCTGTTTGCCCTGAGCCTTGTGTTCCTCTTGCTAGTCGTCATCAACGGCCTGTTCAAATTCTACATCAACACCTACAAGGGCCGCCTCGGCGAACGCATGCTTCGGCGTATCCGCTTCGATCTGGTCGACCGGGTGCTGCGGTTTCCGCCGGTTTACTTCAAGCGAGTGAAATCCGCCGAAGTGGCGACCATGGTGAAGGACGAGGTGGAGCCGCTGGGCGGCTTCATCGGCGACGCCTTCCTGCAGCCGGTACTGCTCGGCGGCCAAGCGCTCACGGCCATGCTGTTCATCATGATCCAGAACGTCTGGCTCGGAATGATAGCGGTCGTGATCGTGGCGATCCAGATCGTGCTGATCCCGCGAATGCGGCGGCGGCTGATCGTGCTCGGGCGCCAACGGCAGTTGACGGCGCGCGCGCTTTCGGGCCGGGTTGGCGAAATCGTCGACGGCATCGGCGCGGTTCACGTCCACGATACATCAAACTACGAGCGCGCCGACATAGCTGCCCGGCTCGGGCTCATCTTCAAGATCCGCTTCGATCTTTACCAATGGAAATTCATGGTGAAGTTCCTCAACAATTTTCTCGCGCAGCTCACGCCCTTTCTGTTCTACATGATCGGCGGGTATCTGGTCCTCCAGGGGCGGCTGGACGTCGGCCAGCTCGTGGCCGTGATCGGCGCCTACAAGGACCTGCCCGGACCGATGAAGGAACTGATCGACTGGGATCAGGATCGGCAGGATGTCCAGGTCAAATATCAACAGGTCGTTGAACAGTTCACCGTCGAAGGTCTCATCGCGCCGAGTATCATGGCATTGACGATCGACGATCCCGATCCGATGACCAAACCGCTGTCGGCGATCAATCTGTCCATAGCAGACGATGGCGGTGCGATGCTCCTCAACCGTATCTCCCTCCAGGTCAAGCCGGGTGAGACGGTGGCACTGGTCAGTACCGCAACAGGTGGAGCGGAGGCGCTTGCAGAAGCCTTCGCGCGGCTGATCTGGCCGGACAGCGGAAAGGTCGCTTCGGGCACCGACGACCTGCTTGAACTCCCGGAAGCAGTAACCGGCCGGCGCATATCGTACGCCTCGTCGGATGTTTTCCTGTTCCAGGCAAGCCTCCGCGACAACCTGCTCTACGGGTTGAAGCATGCGCCGCTGACATCGGTGCCTTATGACGGTGCTGCGGCAGATCAGCACCGCTGGAACATTCACGAGGCGCGCCGGTCGGGCAATCCGGATCTTGATATCCACGGCGACTGGATCAACTATGCTTCCGCTGGCGCTACCGGCCCGCACGACCTCTTTGAAGCCGTGCGCCGGGTGCTCGACGCGGTTGTTCTGTCGCGTGACATTCTGGATCTTGGCTTGCGCTCTTCAGCTGACCTCAAGCGTCACACGGAGCTTGCCAGGCGGATCGTTGAACTGCGTGCGGCGCTGCGGACCCGGCTGGAACAAGAGGGGCTGAGCGGACTGGTGGTTCCTTTCGAACCGGGCGCCTACAACAAGGAAGCAACGATCGGCCAAAACCTGCTCTTCGGCGCTGCCGCCGGCCCCGAACTGGCCGACAGGGCCCTGGCGGCCAATCCCTATTTTGCTTCCGTGCTGAGGCAAGCCGGCCTCGACCGCACGCTCTACGAAATGGGCTTGGAGATCGCCAAACAGGCGATAGAGTTGTTTGCCGACCTGCCGCCCGATCACCAGTTCTTCCAGCAGCTCGCCTTCATGAGCGCGGAGGAGATACCCGCCTACGAAACCTTGCTGCAACGGCTCAAGAACCGTCCCTACGAGGCGGTTTCGGAGAACGATCGCGCCATGATCGTCACCTTGAGCTTTGCCTACATCGAGCCCCGGCACCGCTTCGGCCTGCTGAGCGACGAGCTGATGAGCAAGATCGTCGCTGCACGCAACCGGTTCTATGAAGACCTGCCGCCCGAGTTGCACAATGCGATCGAACGGTATGATCCTGCCAAATACATTGCCGCGGCCACGGTCATGGATAATGTCCTGTTCGGGCGTGTGGGCAACAATCATCCCGACGCGCCCGACCGCATACGCTCCATCGTCTATGACATTCTTGACGAACTCGGGCTTTATGGCGAACTTCTGGATGTCGGCCTGGACTTCAACGTCGGCTCCGGCGGGAGGCGGCTGACCGGTGGACAGCGACAGAAGCTCGATGTTGCCCGGGCCTTGCTCAAGCGTCCCGATTTTCTCATTCTCAACCGGCCGCTGTCGGCGCTCGACCAGCGCATGCAGGATAAGGTGCTGCGAAACGTGCTCGAGGAAGCCAGGCGCGACGGCCATTCGCCGGCAATTGTGTGGGTCGTGACGAATCCGGCAATGGCGATGATGTTCGATCGCGTTGTCGTCTTCGACTCGGGTCAATTGGCGGAAGACGGAACACACGAGACACTCTTGGCGGGGAACGGTATCTTCAAGGAACTGTTGTCATAGAGCAACGGACATTCAGATGGATCATTCTGCCGGTGCACGACATCGGGCTCGCCACCTTTCGCGTGGTTTGCCTCGCCATCCCGGAAAGAGAATTGATTCCATCTGGGCGTCCCTTGCTCTAGTCTGGCAAACGCGAATTTTGGAAGGTTTGCGACAATGCTGCTCAAGGATGAAGTTGGAATGCTGCAACGCGTTCCCTTGTTCTCTGCCATCGAGCCGACAAAGCTCAAGCTGCTTGCGTTCACATCCGATCGTGTGAGCTACAGCGCGGGCCAGATCCTTTTCAGGCAGGGCGACGAGGGAGACGCCGCCTATGTCATCCTTTCAGGCAGAGCGGATATTCTTGTCGATTCCGATAGCGGACCGATAAAAGTTGCCGAACTGGAGCCAAATTCGATCGTTGGCGAGATCGCCATATTGTGCAACAGCTCCCGCACTGCCACCGTCAGAGCGGCAAGTCCGCTGGAAGCCTTGAGAATCCGCAAGGATCATTTCCTGAGGCTTATGAGGGAGTTCCCGGAAATGACCATCGAGATATTGCGGGTTCTTGCCGATCGCCTAAGCCATACGACCGCGGATCTGATCGACGCACGAAGCGCCAAATAACGAAGGACGGGCGCCCGATCCTCGCCGTCGTGACGGCACTGTCCTCTCGCTGAGAAGATCACCCGGAGAAAGCCTGTCTCGCCTAGCAGCAGTTGTTTGGATATGATGGGCGAAGGGGTAGCATGGACGACAACGTTTTCCTGGTCAGGTTTTGGGGTGTCCGCGGCAGCATTTCGGTATCAGGGCCAGAATTCTCTCGCTATGGCGGCAACTCAATCTGCGTCGAAATGCGATGCGGTAAGCATACGCTTCTGTTCGACGCAGGCTCTGGCCTACGGCCTGCCGGCGCGGCACTTCAGGCGTTGGGCGTGACCGATTTCGACCTGCTTTTCACCCATTGCCATTACGATCACATCATCGGGTTGCCGTCTTTTGCGCCGATCTATGATCGGGGCGCCAAGGTTACGCTTTGGTCCGGGCATCTTGCAGGACACATGACGACCCGGCAGATGGTCGATGAGTTCATGCAGCCGCCGTGGTTTCCGGTGAAACTGGAAGCCTGCAAGGCAAGCCTCGACTATCGCGATTTCGTATCCGGAGACGTGCTTCGCCCGCGCGAAGGGGTGGTGGTCCGAACCGGCAGTCTTATCCATCCGGGCGGCTGCATAGGTTACCGGGTCGAATGGGGCGGCCGCGTCGTGGCGATGATCACAGACACTGAGCACGAGCCGGACAAACTCGATCAGGCGGTGCTCGGCCTGATCGAAGATGCCGACCTCGTCATTTACGATTGCACCTACACCGAGGAGGAAATGGAACGCCGCCGCGGTTACGGGCACTCGACATGGCAACAGGGTGTCAAGCTCTGTGAGGCGGCCGGTGCGCGGAGGCTTGCGCTGTTTCACCACGATCCGACACGGATCGACGAGGAACTGGACGAGATCGAGAAACTGGCCAAAGACAGGTTTACCGGCGCTTTTGCCGCGCGGGATGGCCAGACGCTCAAATTTCCAGTCTCATTGCGCAAAAAGCGCTGAGCTGTTTTCCTCTATCTCTTTGTTTTGACGCAATTCCGGACGGAAAACCGTTCACACCTTTCCTGGAATTGCTCTACCGGCGCTGCGCCCGATCAATGTCCTGATCGGAAGCCATACGCAGGCTTCAGTCTGTGCGGTGACTGTGAACAGCCGTTCGAGGAAGAGCCAGGCCGATTCATCATGTACGAGATGGTGGGTGAGCAGGCCGACCGGTTCGCCTCCATCGAATGCATGCTGCAACTGCGCGATGATGGCCCGAACCAATAGGCCATGATCGCGGCAGCCGCCCGTGCCATGCCAATCCATGATGTCGACATTGCTGTTGATGACCGCAAGTGAAGCCGGTCTTGGCGGCCCATAGACCGACAATGCCGAAAATCCTATCGATCCAAGGTCGGATACCAAGCCGGCGTCGATCCTGTTCCAGGGTGGCACCAGCATCGGAACGGCACGTGCGCCGTGCAGGCCGGTTATGTGCGACAGCCCGCGAGCCAGATCATCGAGCACCACCTCGCGTGGCCGATGCGCGCCGAGCTCCTGCTTCTTCTGGCCCTCGGGAGCATGATTTCGGTGCGCCCAGCCATGGATGGCGACCGTGGCATGCGGCGCCTCGTCAAGCCAAACGACGAGCTTTTCGTCAGTCAGGGCGGGAATGACGGCCAGAGTCACCGGAACCGCGAATTCACCGGTGAGCTCGAGCAACCGATCAAGCGCAGGCGTCGGATCCACGGCGTCATCGTCGCGCAGCCAGAACTCTGCCTTACGGTCCGCCCATTGCCGGCTCGCCAGTTCCTCCATCAAGGGTTGCCAGATTTGATCGGATGTCATGAGACCGGGATCTTCGCAAGAAGTTCGGCCAGACGCGCCGCCGCAGCACCGAGAGAACGTTCTTCGAGGATGAAACGTCTGGCTTCTGCGGCCATGATGGATCTTTCGTCGTTACGGGCCAGAAGCCTTTCGATGGCAGAAGCGAACGCCGCCACATCGCCCGGCGGGGTGAGAAACCCGGCCTGGCCATCCCGCACGACCTCCGGCACGCCGGCGACGTCCTGAGCCACAACCGGAAGGCCGGCGGCCTGTGCTTCAAGATAGGCAACGCCATAGGCCTCGCCGAAACCCGGCCAGACGTAAATTCCCCCACTGTAGAGGACATCCGGCACTGCGGCTGGCTCAAGCGCGCCAAGCCATTCGATACGCTCGGCGGGCAAGCCGGCGAATTGCGCTTTAATCTCCTCGCGGGCAGGTCCGTCCCCGACGACCGACATGGTCCAGGGCAGATGACCGATCAAACCGAGCGCCTGCGCCAGCATGCGATAGCTTTCGACTTTGTCGCCCGGGCGCATCATGGCGACGGTAACGAGGCGCGTCGGACAAGCCCGTGCCGGTGTTTCCCGGAATAGCGATGTGTCGATGAAGGGCGAAAGCATGCCGAAAGCGGCTTCGGGTATCGCATCTGCCAGTCCCTGACGATCCCTTTGCGTGAAGCAGATGTTCAGCGCCGCCTGTTCGACGGCTCGCGCCACCAACGCTTGCGTATCGGCCCACAAACCGGTGTTGCGCCGCCTCGAATAGGAGGCTTCCGCTGTCACATAGGGAACGCCAAAGGCCAACGCCAGTTCGGGCCCGATCAGGTCGGGCGCCTTGTAATAGGGATGATAGGTGAACCACAGATTGGGCTTGCCGTCACGATCCCAAAGCCCTGCCAGCCGCGCGGCTTCCTCCCGGGCCTCGATCTTGAGCGCATCGAAACTTTTCGAATCCGGTTCGCGTAGATAGAAGCGCAATTCGGATGCCAGTTCGACGCTGTGCCCTCCATGCTCCAGCGCCTTGACCAGCATCCGTGCCATTTGACGGTCGCCGGAGGCAACGGGATGATTGGGCGACTTCAGCGGCGCGTAGAAGGCAATTCGCATCGCCGGACCCTATCATCGGAAAGCCTGCGCAAGTCAATTTCGAAGCATGATCGACTTCACCCTCAAGCACTGGAATGTGCTATCTGATGCTCATGGAAACAGCTGCCGCTGCCGATCCGTTTGTTGCTTCTCTGCCGGTCTTCGCAAAATTCGAAAGCGTTGCCGATATCGATAACTATCGGCCTCTCCCCGATGGCTGGGCGCTTGCTACCGCAGACACCGTCGGCTCGACCAAGGCGATCGCGGCGGGGCGCTATAAAACCGTCAATATGGCCGGTGCCAGCGTCATTTCGGCGCTGCTCAATGCGCTGGGTAGGCAAGATCTTCCCTTTGTCTTCGGCGGCGACGGCGCGCTCGTGGCGTTTCCCGGCTCGGCGCTGGAGATCACCCGCAACGCGCTGGCGGCTGTCCAGAGATGGGTGGCGGACGAGCTGGATCTGAGCTTGCGTGCCGCAATCGTGCCGATAAAGGATATAAGAGCGCAAGGCCTCGACGTTCGCGTGGCGAGGTTCCAGGCCTCCGATGCAGTCTTCTATGCCATGTTCGCCGGAGGTGGCGGCAGTTGGGCGGAAGCCGAGATGAAAGCGGGGCGCTACCGCATCGATCCTGCGCCGGCCGGCGCGCGGCCGGATCTGACCGGCCTCTCCTGCCGCTGGAACCCAATCGAAGCCCGGCATGGCGAAATTGTCTCGATCATAGCCATACCGGGGGCGTCGCGCGACTTGCGCGGTTTTCAGTTTCTGGTTTCCGACATCATCGCCCTTGCCGGCAGGCAGGAACGCGATGGCCACCCGGTGCCAGTGAACGGGCCGGACTACAGTGTGCTGCCCGCCGGCCTCGATATCGAGGCGCGGGCCATGGCGCCGGCAGGACGGCGGTGGCTGTCGAAGCTGTGGATAGTGTTCCTGATGACGCTTACGGCTGTTACGGATAGATATGGCTGGACGATCGGCAGATTCGATCCGAAGATCTACAAACGCGAAGTGGCCAGCAATTCGGATTTCCGGAAGTTCGACGATGGCTTGAAGATGACCATCGACGTTGACGCGGATGTGTTGCAACGGATCGAGAACCGGCTGAAACAGGCGGAAGAGGCGGGCATCTGCAACTATGGCCTGCACCGCCAGAAATCGGCCTTGATGACATGCCTCGTCGCATCGCCGCTGCAGCGCGATCACGTTCATTTCATCGATGGCGCCGCCGGCGGCTATGCGATGGCTGCCGCAAGCCTTAAGGCGAAGGTGCCGGTCTGACGGCTTGCGGACATCGATTTTCCGCAATATGCCTCGGGGCTCTTGTGAGCGGTGAGCCTCACCATGGAAGCGGACGGCCTGTCCGAATTGACGGGAAGCACATTTTTGGACGCCTCACGATCGACATATGACCGTCTTCTGAACCGGATTTCGACGCGTGCCGCGCAAGTCGGCGTGATCGGACTGGGCTATGTCGGGTTGCCGCTGGCGGTTGCGATCGCACGCGCCGGCTTCCCGGTTTCCGGCTTCGACATCGAAGCCCAAAAGGTCGAGAGCCTGAACAACGGCCAATCCTACATCGAGGCGGTGACGTCGACAGCCCTTGCCGGCCAGGTGGCGAGCGGACGGTTCCGCGCCACTGCGGATTTTGCCGAACTGGCCGTCTGCGATGTCATCATCATCTGCGTTCCGACACCACTGACGAAACACCGCGAGCCGGATCTCTCCTTTGTCAGGAACACGGCAGGCATCATCGCGAAGCATCTGCGTCTCGGCCAGCTGATCGTGCTGGAATCGACCACCTATCCCGGCACCACCGACGACGTGATCAAGCCCATCCTGGAAAAAACCGGCTTGCAGTCGAGGAGAGATTTCTTCCTCGGCTTCTCGCCCGAACGCGAGGATCCCGGCAACCGCAGCTTTGAAGTCGCGACGATCCCCAAGGTCGTGGCGGGTGACGGCACTGAAGCGGCGACGCTCGTGCAGGCTTTCTACCATGGCGTGGTCAAGACCGTCGTTCCGGTTTCCACCACGGCGACCGCCGAGGCGGTCAAGCTGACGGAAAACATCTTCCGCTCGGTCAACATAGCCCTCGTCAACGAGTTGAAGGTCGTGCTCGGTGCGATGGGAATCGACATCTGGGAGGTGATCGAGGCGGCAAAGACCAAGCCGTTCGGCTACATGCCTTTCTATCCTGGCCCTGGACTTGGCGGGCACTGCGTTCCGATCGATCCTTTCTACCTGACGTGGAAGGCGCGCGAATACGAACTGCCGACCCGCTTCATCGAGCTGGCGGCAGAGATCAACACGGCCATGCCGCGTCATGTGGTCGATGAACTGGCGAAGGCGCTGGACCGGCGCTGCGGCAAGGCGCTCAGCCGCTCGCGCATTCTCATCATCGGGCTTGCCTATAAGAAGAATGTGCCCGACATCCGCGAAAGCCCCTCATTGCGGCTCATTGAACTCATCGAGGAATGGGGCGGCAAGGCGGAATTCCACGATCCGCATGTTACCGAAATCCCGACCACACGGGAGCATATGGCGATCAAGGGGCGTCGCTCGGTCGAATTGACCGAGGTGGCCCTGAAGGATTTCGACGCTGTCGTCGTTGCAACCGACCACGACGCGATCGACTATCAGGCGATCGCGGATCACGCTCTACTGATAGTCGACACACGCAATATTTTTGGCCGCCTCGGGCTAACCCGAGAGACGGTGGTGAAGGCCTGACGGCGTCCGAGCCGGCGAATTTGTGGCGGATCAAGGAGATTTCGAGATAGCATGAGCACAGCGCAAGCAGAAATTTCTGCCATTCTCATGGATAAGGTTGCCGATTGGCTGACGCAATCGGCGTTGGCGGGCGACGACCTGGAAACATTGGTAAGGGGCTTTTGTGAACGGCTGGCTGCTGCCGGCCTGCCGTTGAAGCGGGTGCATTTGAGCTTTTCGATGCTTCATCCGCTTTATGACGCGCTCGGCTTCACCTGGCTCCGCGGCCAGGGCCTGGAAGTGGAAGGCTTCCGCAAGGAGAACGGCGTTCACTCCGACAGATTCCTAACCAGCCCATACTACCATCTGCTCAGCCACAAGCTCGACCATCTGCGGCGCCGGCTCGACCCGTCGGTGCCGTCGGAATTTCCTGTTTTCGACGACCTCAAGCTGATGGGCGTCACAGATTACATGGCTTTCGTCCATCCCTTCAGCGGCAACACCAGTCAGGGCATGATCGGGTCTTGGTCCACCGACAGTGCCGCAGGCTTCAGCGACAGCATGATTGCGGCGCTGCTGCGCATCCAGAACCATCTCGCTATCGCAACCAAGATGGCGGTGCTCACCAAGCTTGCCGACAACATGATGACCACTTATCTCGGCGGCGACGCCGGCAGGCGCGTGCTCGACGGCCAGATCAAGCGCGGCGAGGGCGATACAATCCGGGCGGCACTGGTCATGGGCGACATGCGCGGGTCGTCAAGACTTGCCGAAACCTCCGGCCGCGAAGTCTATATCGATACGCTGAACCAGTTTTTCGACGCCGCTGCTGCGCCTTTCAACCGCAAGGGCGGGCAGATCATGAGTTTCATAGGGGATGGCTTCATTGCAGTTTACCCTTGCGCAAGGCACCGTTCACAGTCCGAGATCGCCTGCCAGGCCGCTCTTGCAGCAGCGCACAAGGCCACCGCGCGCATGATGGATCTCAATCTGCGCAGAAAGCAGCAAGGATTGAGCGACATAAACTATGGTATCGGCCTGCATGTGGGCAATGTGATGTTCGGCAATGTCGGGCTTACCGACCGGCTCACATTCTCCGTCTTCGGCTCGGCTGTAAACGAGGTCCAGCGCCTCCAGACTCTGACCAAGAAATATCCGCACAGCGTTCTCGCCAGCAAAGACTTCGCCAGCTATTGCGGCGCCAACAACTGGCTGGCGCTCGGTATGGAGGAACTGGCGGGCATCAGGCAGAAGCTAACGGTGCTTTCACCCGATTTGTCGGGTGCTCTCTCGCTCGACGAAGACGGTGCGCTGGAGCCGATTTACGACCGAATATCGGACGCCGAGCAGGTCATGCTGCTTCATCGCAATGCCGCGCGGCCGTCCGCGGGTGACCCGAGGAAGCTCCAGTAACCGCCACGATCTGATCCGAACGCGTGTGGTATGCAGTCCGATCGCCGGTTCCGCCAGGGAACTGGCGACTGTTCGAATCCAAGTTGCTCTAGGCTGGCAATGCGCTAGTCTCGCCTTCTGGAGCGGCCAGAGTGGGGGCTGGTGTGAGAATGAATTTGGGCGTTGATCTGCTGCGGATCGAGGATGTTGGCATCTCTTTTGCCATTATAGGGGGACCGTTGCATGCCGTCAGGCGTGCGAATCTTCGCGTCTTGCCCGGCAAGGTTACCGCGCTTGTGGGCGAGTCCGGTTCCGGAAAATCGGTTCTCAGCCAGGCTGTGATGGGCATTTTGCCGAACACAGCCCATGTTCGCGGCCGTATCCTGTTTTCCGATCCTGAAAAGCCCGGCACGACGCAGGATATCCTGCAGATGCCGCGTGACGGACCCGAAATCCGGGCGTTGAGAGGCAGCCGAATCGGCAAAATATTTCAGGAGCCGATGACATCACTGTCGCCGCTGCATACGATCGGCAATCAGGTCAGCGAATCCCTGCAGATTCATACGCCCACGGCTCGGGTGGAGCGCAAGGCGCGGACCGAGGAAATGCTCGGACTTGTCGGCTTTCCCAACCCCAAGCGCGCCTATGACATGTATCCCTTTGAACTTTCGGGAGGATTGCGTCAACGCGCCATGATCGCCATGGCGCTTATCTGCCGGCCCGCCCTGTTGATCGCCGACGAGCCGACAACGGCGTTGGACGTCACCATCCAGGCGCAAATCCTGCAATTGCTGCGCGAGCTTCAGACGAAGCTGAACATGGCGATGCTGCTGATCACGCACGACCTTGGCGTAGTCGCCAATGTCGCCGACGAGGTGGTGGTCATGTACCATGGCGAGATCATGGAAGCGGGACCTGTGGAGGCGATATTCCGCCGGCCGGGCCACCCTTACCTGAAGGGCCTGATGGCAGCCGTTCCGCATTTCGACCTGAAGCCCGGCGAAAGGCTAAAGGCGCTCCGCGAGGTGCCGGTGAATGTCGGGAACCTGCTCGGCAAGCAGACGGCGCCGGCATCGAAGGGGCCGGACGACCTCCTGCTGTCGGTCAGGGATATGACAAAGACCTTCACGATCCGCAAGTCCGGATGGTTCGGCGGAGGTCATCAAACCTCTGTTCGCGCCGTGGACGGCGTGAGCTTTGATATCAGGCGGGGCGAGTGCCTGGGTCTTGTCGGCGAAAGCGGCTCCGGCAAAACCACCGTCAGCAAGGTCCTCATGCGGGCTGTCACCCCTAGCGGCGGCTCTGTGATCTTCAACGGCCGCGATGGTCCGATCGACGTCTTGAAAGCCGAGGGAGACGCTCTGCGCATGCTGCGCGCGAAAATCCAGATGGTCTTCCAGGATCCGGTTTCGTCGCTTTCACCTCGCATGACGGTGGAGAACATTTTGAGCGAGCCGCTGGAAATCCATCAACGTGGCAATGCCGCGTCCCGACTCGCCACGGTCAAGAACCTGATGCAGGCAATCGGACTCGACCCGCGCTTCATAAAGCGTTATCCGCACAGTTTCTCCGGCGGACAGCGTCAGCGTATCGGCATCGCGCGCGCGTTGGCGCTGGGGCCTGAACTCCTGATCTGCGACGAGCCAGTTTCGGCACTCGATGTCTCTGTCCAGGCGCAGATCCTGAATCTTCTGAAGGACCTGCAGAAGGAACTGGGCCTGACCTACCTGTTCATATCCCACAACTTGGCGGTGGTGGACTACATGGCAGACCGCATCGCGGTGATGTGCGGCGGGCGTATCGTCGAGCTAGCGCCGCGCGAAATTCTGCTTAGGAAACCGGTCCACCCCTACACGCGCTCACTGGTCGCCGCAGTCCCTTTCCCCGATCTCGACAGGCCGATGGATTTCAAGACTCTGAAGCTCAGCGGCGCTTCCGACACCAGCGCATGGGGACCGCAATTCCGCGACCAGGGCGACGAGGACATGCTGTCGCCGCTCGATCTTGGCGGCGGCCACCTCGTGCTGGCGCGACGTTCGGCCGATGTCAGCGAGCTACGCCATTGATCAGCCGGCGCACCGTCCTTGGACTCATGGCTTCGGCATTTCTGCCGGGCACGTTGCGCGCCGGCGATCTGGAGCCGGAATTTCTTCAGCCGCAGTTGAAGGCCAGGGCGCTGCCGGCACTCGCCGAACGCCTGCCCAAGCGCCCGCGCGCGTTGAATCTCGCTGCGATGGGCCGGCAGCCCGGCCAATATGGCGGCACGCTGCGCACGATCATTGGCAGCCAGAAAGATATCCGGATGATGACGATCTACGGGTACGCTCGCCTGGTCGGCTATGACGAAAAGCTTAACCTGCAAGCCGACATTCTCGAAAGTTTCGATGTAGCGGATGATCGTGTCTTCACTTTCAAGATACGAGAAGGACATAAATGGTCTGACGGTAGCCTGCTGACGTCGGAGGATTTTCGCTATTGCTGGGAAGATGTCTGGCTGAACGATGAGCTTTCGCAAGGCGGGCTCGCCCCGGCCCTGCTGGCGGACGGCAAGGCGCCACGCTTCGAGATCGTCGATCCGTTGACGGTCCGCTACAGTTGGGATGCGCCCAATCCCGACTTCCTGCCCAAGCTCGCCGCTGCTTCGCCCCTATCGCTTGTTCTGCCGGCCGCCTATCTCAAGCAGTTCCACAAGAAATACCAGGATCCATTCCGGCTCGCCGGCCTAATGAAGGAGAACCGGGCCAAGAAATGGACGCTCTTACATATCCGCATGTCGCGGCAATATCGCCCGGAGAACCCGGAACTGCCGACGCTCGATCCCTGGCAGAACCGGACCAAGCCGCCGGCTGAGCAGTTCGTCTTCGAGCGGAACCCGTTCTTTCATCGAATAGACGAGAATGGCCGGCAACTGCCCTATGTCGACCGGATAGTCATGAACGTCAGCTCGTCGGCGATCATTTCCGCTAAGACCGGTGCGGGCGAGAGCGACCTGCAAGGCATGGGAATTGACTTCACCGATTACGCCTTCCTGAAGGATGCGGAGAAGCGCTACCCGGTGAAGATGCATCTCTGGAAACGCACACAAGGTTCGCGGCTGGCGCTGCTGCCCAATCTGAATTGTGCCGACCAGGTGTGGCGCGGCCTTTTTCGTGACGTGCGCGTGCGCCGCGCACTTTCGCTCGCTGTGGACAGGCGCGAGATCAATTTGGCCGTGTTCTACGGGTTGGCGCAGGAAAGTGCCGATACGGTCCTGCCGGAGAGCCCGCTCTACCGGCCGGAATTCGCGAAAGCCTGGGTCGCCCATGATCCCGACCAGGCCAATGCCCTGCTCGACGAGGTCGGGCTTCAGGCGCGTGACGATGACGGCCTGCGGATACTTCCCGACGGACGCTCGGCGCAGCTCGTAGTGGAAACGGCCGGCGAAAGCACGCTGGAAACCGACGCGCTCGAGCTCATCACCGATCACTGGCGCAAGATCGGCATCGCTCTGTTCATCCGGACTTCGCAGCGCGACATCTTCCGCAGCCGCGCGCTTGGTGGCCAGATCATGATGTCGATGTGGTCGGGCATCGACAATGGCGTGCCGACCGCCGACATGAACCCCTACCAACTGGCCCCCACCGTCGACGACCAGCTGCAATGGCCGCTCTGGGGTGCTCACTACTTGTCCCGTGGCAAGGTCGGCGAAGCGCCCGATCTTCCGCCCGTGGTCGAGTTGATGGATTTACTCAAGCGCTGGAACGCATCGACCGAAGCCACGGAGCGCGCCGAGATCTGGAATTCGATGCTGTCGATCTATACCGATCAGGTGTTTTCGATCGGCACGGTGAACGGAACGCATCAGCCGGTTCTGGCATCCTCGCGGCTGCGCAATCTGCCCGACAAGGCGCTTTACGGCTACGACCCGACCGCCTATTTCGGTGTCTATATGCCGGATACATTCTGGCTTGGAGAGTCCTGAGCGTGCTTCGATATTTGGTCTGGCGCATCGCCGTGATGGTTCCAACGCTGCTGGTCATATCGGCACTGGTGTTCACGATCATCGAACTTCCCCCAGGCGACTATTTCGACAGCTATGTTGCCGAGCTTCGGGCTCAGGGCGAAGCGGTGGATTCCGATCGCATCGAGATGATGCGCAAGGAATATGGTTTCGATAAGCCACCGGTCATTCGCTACTTCTACTGGGTCGGCGGGATGCTGCACGGCGATTTCGGCTATTCCTTCGAATATGAGCTGCCGGTTCGCGACGTCGTGGGGGACCGAATGTGGCTGACGGTGCTGGTTTCCTTCGTCACGATCATCTTCACCTGGCTCATCGCCTTTCCGATCGGCATGTACTCCGCCACACATCAATACAGCTGGGGCGACTACGGCCTGACTTTCTTCGGCCTTCTCGGCCTTGCGATTCCGAACTTCATGCTGGCGCTGATCCTGATGTATTTCGCCAACATCTGGTTCGGCACGTCCATCGGCCACCTCATGGACCAGCAATATCTCGGCGAGCCGATGAGCTGGGCCAAGGCGAAGTCGATCCTCGCCCATCTCTGGATTCCGGTCTTGATCATCGGCACCGGGGGCACGGCAAGCATGATCCGGCGGCTGCGAGCCAATCTGCTCGATGAGCTACATAAGCAATATGTCGTGACCGCGCGCGCCAAAGGCCTTCATCCCTTCAGGGCGCTGGTCAAATATCCGCTGCGCATGGCGCTCAATTTCTTCATTTCAGATATCGGCTCTATCTTGCCAGCCATCATCTCCGGCGCCGAAATCACGGCAATCGTGCTGTCTTTGGAGACGACCGGGCCGATGCTGATCAAAGCGCTGCAAAGCCAGGACATGTATCTGGCAGGGTCGTTCCTGATGTTCCTGGCCTTCCTGACGGTCATCGGCGTCCTGATTTCCGACCTGGCGCTGGCGCTACTTGATCCGCGAATTCGTTTGCAAGGCGGCAGCACCAAATGAACACGCAATCGCCGCTGCCCGCTCCGGGTACCCCACTGCAACACTATGTTTCCATCGAGCCCTTTGACCTGCAGTCGGTCGAGGCGATGACGCCGGAGCAGGAGAAGGTCTTTCAGGCGTCGCAGTTGCGGCTGATGTGGTGGAAATTCCGTCGGCACCGGCTTGCCCTTGTATCCGGCATATTCCTGGCAGCGCTTTATTTCGGGATACTGATCTGCGAGTTCCTGGCGCCCTACGATCTGCACACGCGCAACATGGACTACATCTATTCGCCGCCGCAACGGGTGCACCTGTTCCACAACGGCCAGTTCGTCGGGCCGTTCGTCTATGGCCGCCAGATGACGCTGGATATGGACACGCTCAAGCGGAACTACATCGAGCAACAGGATGATGTTCAGCGGATCCGTTTCTTCTGCAAGGGCGACAAGTACCGGTTCTGGGGCCTGATCGAAGGTGACAGGCATTTTGTCTGCCCCGCCGAAAACGGCCAGCTCTTTCTGGCCGGCACTGACAGGCTGGGGCGCGATGTGCTCTCGCGCATCATCTATGGCGCACGCATTTCACTGACAATAGGCCTCGTCGGCATCAGTTTCAGCTTCCTGCTCGGCATTGTCATCGGCGGACTGGCCGGCTATCACGGCGGTATCTTCGATCTGATCGTTCAACGGATAATCGAAGTTCTGCAATCGATCCCCAGCATTCCGCTATGGCTGGCTCTGGCGGCAATCATGCCGATAACCTGGAGTCCGATCCTTATCTATTTCGGCATCACCGTCATCCTCGGACTGCTCGACTGGACCGGACTGGCGCGGGCCGTGCGTTCGAAGCTTCTAGCCTTGCGCGAGGAGGATTACGTTCTGGCCGCGCAATTGATGGGCGCCAGAAGCAGCCGCATTATCCGCCGACACCTCATTCCCGGCTTTATGTCGCATCTGATCGCGACGGCAACGATCTCCATACCCGGCATGATCCTGGGCGAGACGGCGCTGAGCTTCCTCGGGCTCGGCCTGAGGGCGCCGATAACCAGCTGGGGCATCCTGCTCACCGAGGCGCGCAGCGTCAGCGTGATCGCGTTCTATCCATGGCTGCTTTTGCCGATGCTCCCCGTCGTTCTCGTCATCTTGGCGTTCAACTTCCTCGGCGACGGGTTGCGGGACGCCGCGGACCCCTACAAGTGACATCGCTATTCCGCCGCGCGCCGCGCCGCCGACTCCACCCGGTATGATCCTTGTCGGCAGCCTGTTCGCTTGTTGCAGTGTTCATCGTTCGCCTCTACACGCGGCAAGACTCGATCGGGGGTTAACACGTCGCCTCTGGTTTCAGCCGCGAAACGCTCTGGTCGGGGCAGTTGATTTCGTGGACTTGTTCAGGAGATACAATCGCGCATGAGTCGCCTCGACAGTTTCATCCGGAGGATGACCGCACAGCGCGACATACTCGATTATGTCTGCGCCGAGGTGGCGAAGATGGAGGGGCCCGTGCTCGAGCTCGGCCTCGGTAATGGCCGGACGTTCCACCATCTGCGCGAGCGCCTGCCCGGACGCCGGATCATAGCGTTCGACCGCGCACTTGCCGCACACGCCAGCTCAATTCCCGAAGCTGAAAACCTCGTGCTCGGCGAAATACGCGAGACGGCGAGCAGGTTCATTGGCATCGACGCCGCTCTTGTTCATGCCGACATCGGCACCGGCTATGAAGATCGCGATGCAGTGATCTCTACCTGGCTTCCCGATCTGACCGCGCGCCTACTTCGCGTCGGCGGCATCGCGGTCAGCGGCACGCCGCTCGATCACCCGCAGTTGCAACGCCTCCCGCCGCCACCTTCGGTTCCCGCCGATCGTTATTTTATCTGTAGGCGTGTGTGAGGGGCCGGGACGAGCCAAATCTTCAGGGTCAAGCCTTTAGGGGCCAAACCTTCAGGAGCCAAACCTTCAGGGGATCGTGTATACTGCTATCTCCCGGTCAATGCCGCGCAGTGAGACCTCGTGGGGCACGGGCGTGAGCGCATTCCTGTGCAAGAGATCAGCGGTGAGATTGTCGTCGACCACCGCTCGAGTGGCGAAGATCGCCTGTGCGTTGGCAAGGTTCTGGACCCGCGAAGCAATGTTGACCGTCTGGCCGAAATAGTCCTGTCGCTCATTCATAGACACGGCGATGCAGGGGCCGGCATGGACTCCGATCTTGAGCAGCAGATCCTCGCGCCCGCTCTTGTCGTTGAGCGTACGCATGGCATCGCGCATCCTGAGGGCTGCAGCGATCGCACGATCGGGCGTCGCGAAGGTCGCCATCACCGCATCACCGATCGTCTTCACCACCGCGCCTGCCTCCGCCGTGACGATCTCGTGCAGAACCTGGAAATGCTCGCGCACGAGATCGAAGGCTGAAAGGTCGCCCACCCGCTCGTAAAGCTCGGTCGATCCGCGCAGGTCGGTGAACAGGAACGTCAGGCTGGTGATCTTCAGGCGCTGGTTGATGTCGAGTGTATCCGTGCGATAGAGATCGCGGAACGTCTGGTTGGTGAGCAGGCGCTTGGCGGTCAGGAAGGGCCGGCGTTTTCCCAGGAAATCATGCAATGCCTGGCTGGCGATGAAGACCGTCGGCAGCACGCGGGTGTCGGTCCGGTTTTCCAGCGAAATGCGCAACGGGCCGGGTTGCATCTCCAGCGTCTGGTTCTGGACATGGTCGCGGTCGAAAACCAAAGAGAGGCTCCGGCGCTCCTTTGTTGGTTCGCCCTTCCCGTCGATGAACTGCGCCGAGTGGGTGACCGGCTCGAAGACGATGATGAATTCGGACGGAAGCTGTATGGGCAGAACCGCCTTTTCACCGGGCGCAAGCTCGATATCCTCCAGCGAGAACGTTTCCATCTTTTCCGCGAAATGCTCTTCCGGCAGATCGACGCCGGACGCCCAGTAGATCTGGCGGAAATATTCCGCCACCGGCAGTTCGTGTGGATTGTGGGCGGCAATCCTGCGCACGCGGGGACTGACGGTGAATGTCACCTCGACCATCTCGTCGAGGGTCGGTGAATAGCCCTCGGAGCACAGCGCGCAGGTGTATTCGTCCTTTTGCAGGGTTTTCAGCGTGGCGTTGGTGTCGAGCACGCCGCCACAGCCGGGGCACAGAACATTCCAGGAAATGTCGAAGATGCCCACCCGCGCGGCATGGAGAAAGGCGCCTATTGCGCGCTCCTCGTCGAGGCCATGCTTGCTGGCGAAGGCTGGCGCATTGATGCGGCAAAGTTCGCGGTCCTCGCCCTCCGCGATGGTTCGCTTGATCGCGTCGATCGCCTGTGGATCGACATCGGCCGATTGTCGCAGAAGTGAGAACAGATCCTGAGCTTCGTTCATCGTGCAGGCTCCGGAAAATGCACCCCGTGGCGTTTTGACCGGACCGGTCTTTGGTCCGAATGCTCCATCTTACTTCGAAACGAACCGTGCGGCCATTCGAATGGATAAGCCTGGTGACCGTTCACTTAGGCCGATTTTAACCGGCCGCAAGCAGCATTATGATGGTCCACGGAGCCTTCATCTTTGGGATTTTCTCCCATGCCGACATCGGACAATCCGCCATTTCCCGCGACCCTGCGCCTTTTCTCTGCGGTCGTCATCATCGTCCTGATCGTAGGCGCCGGCCTGTTTTTCGTGCCTGTTCTGGTCAAACCGGGCTGGCCTTGGCCGTCACGCCGTTCAATGCGCGCTTTCTCGGCGGCTTCTACACCGCCGAAATGGTCGTGATGGCGGCGCTGCTGGTCTGGAATCGCTGGTCGCCCGGCAGGCTCGTGCTCTTCATGGCCTTCATCTTCACCGTCATCGTGTCGGTGGCTTCGTTCATCAATCTCGACTATTTCAACTTCGAGCGCAAAGCGCCCTGGCTGTGGTTTTTGGTCTATCTTGCTTCGGTCGCGGTATCCGGGCTGTTCCTGTGGCGGGCCAGGGCCCGTCCTTCTTCAAAAGGCGTGACCTTAAA
The DNA here is from genome assembly GCF_040322515.1 of Mesorhizobium sp. M0136. Taxonomy (NCBI): domain Bacteria; kingdom Pseudomonadati; phylum Pseudomonadota; class Alphaproteobacteria; order Hyphomicrobiales; family Phyllobacteriaceae; genus Mesorhizobium; species Mesorhizobium sp. M0136. The sequence continues at coordinate 42,284 of NZ_JAMYTP010000003.1, read as the reverse complement.
TCCCGCATGGCGCGGCTACATGCCGGTGGAATCCGCGATCCTTGGGCTCTATGGCGTCGGCCTGTTGCTGTTTCCCCTGACATTCAGTGGCATCTGGCCATGGCCGATCGATGCCTTCCACGCTCAGGTCTACAGCGCAATCTTCCTCGCCGGTGCGGGCGGTATATATCTCGTCTGGAGAAGCGCGCCGCGCGAGGAACTGCTGGTGCTCGGGTTGGGACAGTTTCTGGTTGGCCTGCTTGCCATCCTCGGCGTCGTAATCACCGACGCTGCGGTGCACCGGATCGACTGGACGGCGATCGGGACATTGTGCTGGCTCACGCTTTTCGGCTGGATCGGCATCAGCGGCGTCTTCAAACTCTACGCCGCCTCCCGGTATTTCAGCTCGCAATCGGCATCATAGGTTGAGAGACGGCTGGATTTTCAGGTGGCGTCCGGTGCATCGTACCGGTCCGATTGCCTTCGCCGGGAACGCCATGACCAGCACGACGTCGCCACCCTCCGAGAAAAGCCAGCCGCTGCTCCGGTCCGTCCGGCCAAGCGATGCGGAGGCGCTTTGCGCTATTTTCAACATGCCGGGCTTCCGCCGAGGCACGCTCAGGATGCCTTTCGAGATGGTGGAGCAGGTGGCGCGGCGCATCGCCAAGTCCGGCCCGGAAACCACCTGGATCGTTGCCGAGCTGGACGGCAAGGTCGTCGGCCACGGCAGCCTGGTCGTGCAGGGTTCACCCCGCCGTTCGCACATCGGCGAGATCAATATCGGCCTTGACGATGCCTTTGTTGGCAAAGGTATCGGCTCTGCCATACTTGGCGCGCTGCTTGACGTGGCCGACAACTGGCGCGCCCTGAAGCGAGTCGAATTGACCGTCTATGCCGAGAACGAACCGGCCCTCCGTCTCTACAAAAGCCACGGCTTTGAGATCGAAGGCCGGCATGTGAAGGCCGGCTTTACTGACGGGCAGTACCACGACCTCCTGAGCATGGCCCGGCTGCGGTTCTAAGATCCGCCGTTTGCCTTAGCTGTTTAGCCAATCTGACAATTCGTGCCGAGTCAGCGAACAGGGCCGCATCCACCAAGTCTGCTCTCGCTTGGCGTTTACACCGCAAGCGGCTAGACGGGACCAATGACCGCCGTCTTTGATCCAACCCCTACCCCTCCGCCGGAAATTCTGGCTGTGCTGTCGCTGCTCTGCCCGGAGGTCGTGCGCGACATCGAGCAGAACTGGAATGCACCGGTTTCCGATTACGCCCGCCATCTGTGGCGGCCGGTGGCAAGGCCTGCATCGGGCCCGGCGATCGCTGCCCGCTCGATCCTGCGCGAAGTCCTGCATCAGCGACTCGATAGGATCATGCGGCCTGAGGAGATCGGCAAAGCCCTCGACGAGTTCGAGCACAGACCGGTGATTCAGTCCGGCCTGCACTGCCTGCTTCTGATGGACCGGATCACCTTCGATGCCCTCCTGCTTGCCTGGCTCGGCGCGGTCGAAAACGGGCTGGCGGCCTTCGTCGGCTTCATGGGAGCGACGATGACCATGGAGACAGTTGGCCGGGAGGGGCCGGGATGGCTCGATGTCGGCGACGACAAGGTCAACCTGTTTGGGATGGGGCGCCACAAACTGTGCCGCAAAAGCGCCTGCGTGGCCGGTCCCGTCTCCCTCAACAAGCGCGCGCTCGAAGCGGTGGGCGATGAAACGGATGCCAGCCGCTGGCTGGGCACACTGCTTGCCAGCCAGGACAAGGTGTTTGAAACCGCCGCCGATGCGCTGACTGCCCTGAACCAGGATCTGGTCGCCAATTGGGATCGTGCCGGCATGGCCCTGCCGGTTTTCATCGATGATCGGGCCGCCGCGGCTGCCATGGCGCGGCATCTGGAATATGACGGCGGCCTTCTTTCCAGACTGCTCATTGAACCCGCAAGACGCCAGCGTCTCGAACGTGCCTGGCAAGAGGCCGCATCGAGCCCATTTGGCAGATTCCTGCCCAATGCCACGGACTATTTCTGGGGCATTCGCGAGGAGCGCGTGCGCAAACTCGTTCTCGAGAACGGGCACCTGATCGAGCCCGACAGGCCGCAAGGTCTTTCCATCCCGTTCGAGCGGCCGTATCTCAGGCAGGCGCTGCTGGACGGCGTGCTGCTGCCGAACTTGTTCCTGACGTTCCTCGTCCTTGCCATATTGCCGCGCGCGCGGGTCGTGGGGGGCCTGAGACAGATTGGCTATGTAGCGCTTTTCCACTCGATCCTTCTGGCCGCGCTAGACGAAAACGCGCCGGAAGAGCGCGATCTGGCTGCGGAGCTGCAGGTTCGGGAAAATGCCTGGGGCATGCGGGTCATCGATGAAAAGATCTCAGTCCGCGAGCAGCTTGCCGGCCTGCCGGAAGGAGCGCTCTTCCCGGACCTGCTCCGGCAATACCGATTGCGGACATTTGCCGAGACGACCGACGACCTAAAACTGGTTCGCGAAAACGCCAGATGGCGCAAGATCGGCCAGGCAGAGATCAAGCCGACCTGAGCCTAAGTCACAACCGCAAGCTGACAGCGAGGCAGCCGTTGCATCAAGAGGTCATGCGTAGCGCTCTGCCACCGGACCCACACGGATGGCTCGATGCCCATTTGCGCTGCCGCTTGCTCGTCGACGGCTATCGGTGCATCCTTGTGAATAGCCTGGCCGTGCAGTGCGGGCGAGATCACGCCGTCACGGCCACTAGTGAGGTCTTGTTCGATGGACTGCTCGGGCTGCGGTTTCGAGATTGAGGGCGGTTACGCCTTCTGTCCGAGGTGTGGCAGGCGCCAGCCCGTGCCATGCGCCAGTTGCGGCTACGCCTGCGCACCTGATTTCGAGTTCTGTCCGAAATGTGGGGCAAGCGTCGGTGCGCCCGCAAAAGCCGTCGAACGGCCTGCTCCGGCACCAAGCCGGACCATTGTGCCGCCTTCTCGAACTCCGTCGCTGCTTCCGAACATCGAAAGCGAAGAAGGGCTGCATCCCGTCTCCGACGCCGATCGCCGGACGGTAACGGTCCTGTTCGCCGACCTTTGCGGCTTCACGACACTCAGCGAGCAGCTCGACCCCGAGGTCATGCAAGCGCTGCAGAATAAACTGTTCAAGGAACTGACGGCGGCCGTGCGAAACTTTGGTGGTTTCGTCGACAAATTCATCGGCGATGCACTGCTCGCTTTGTTCGGTGCGCCGGTCGCGCATGAGGACGATCCGGAACGTGCGCTTCGCGCCGCTCTCGACATGATCGCCCGGACGGCGCGGCTCGGCGAAAGCACCCCCCACTCCGGCTCGCCTCTGTTACTCCACATCGGCATAAACACTGGTCCGGTCGTTACTGGCGGATTGGGCATCGGCACCGCCAGATCCTATTCGGTGACCGGCGACACAGTGAATACGGCGCAACGCCTGCAATCGCTGGCCGCACCGGGTGAGGTGCTGGTAGGCGAGCTCACTCACAGGCTGACCCGGCATGCCTTCTCTTATGAGTCGCTCGGTGATGTCGTGTTTCGCGGCAAAGCTGGCAGCGTGCTCGTCCATCGACTGGACGCACCGTTAGCGGTGCCGCGTGCAGCGCGCGGGCTCGAGGCGCTCGGCCTCAGTGCGCCGCTAATTGGTCGTGGTGCGGAGCTCAATAGAATGCTGGCGAGCCTTGACCAGGCGTGCGGCGGCTCGGCCCAACTTGTCCGCCTCGTCGGAGAAGCCGGCATCGGGAAGTCGCGGCTGGTGAAGGAGTTCGTCGCCCGCGTCGGCGACGAGGATCGTTTTCGCAACGTCGCCGTGCGGCAGGCCACGTGCTCACCGCTGGGTGAACAATCTTTTGGCGCCTTGGGCGCCGTGGTGCGCAGCGCTGCCGGGATGATGCAAAACGACAATGGGGACGAAATGCGGGGGAAGCTCGCAGGCTTGCTTGCCGATCTCGGCCTGCAGGGCGAGGAGGCGAAGCGGCTGATGCCTTTGCTCTATCATGTGCTCGGCCTTGGCGACCCCGACGCCACCTTGCAGCATGTCGAGCCTGAGCAGTTGCGGCGGCAAATTCTCTACGCAGTCCGCACAATCATCGAACGGCGGCTTGCGTTGTCGCCGCTGTTGATCGTCGTCGAAGACCTGCACTGGGCCGACGCCGTGTCGCTCGAGGCACTACGTTTCGTGATGGACAGGTTAGAACGCACGCGGTTGATGTTGCTGGTCACGCATCGTCCGGCGCCGGACAACGACCAGCTCGACTCAAGTCGGGTCAGTCACACAGCGCTCAGGCTTCCGCCGCTCAATAGTGATGACGGACGCAGGCTGCTCGCGGCGCTTTTCGGCGAGAGCTGGGTAAACTCCGCAGGAGGGCTTCTCGATCAGATCCTCGAGCGCGCGGGCGGCAACCCCCTTTTTGTAGAGGAGATCGTTCGCGGCCTTATCGATCGCGGTGTACTGATGCGAGAGGGCCAGCGATGGCGGACTGTGGCCGGCGAAGTCGCAACCGGCATCCCCGCCACTATCCAGGCGATGTTGCTTGCCCGCGTCGACCGGCTGCCCCCAGAGGTGCGCCGGTTGGCCCAGGAGGCTGCGGTAATCGGCCCGCGCTTCGACGCCACACTTCTGAAATCCGTGACAGCCGACCCCGGCCGGCTTGAAGCCGGCTGCGAACTGCTTTGCGATGCGGAAATCATCGAGGAAGTTGCCGGATCAGGCTCGGTCTCGTCGCAAAGCTACCGCTTTACGCAAACATTGCTGCAGGACGTGATCTACCAGAATCTGCTCCTGCAACGCCGGACCGACATCCACGGGCGGGTCGGTGCTGCCTTGGAGCAACTGTGCGGCGACAAGCCGGAACGGCTCGAGGATTTGACCGTGCTCGGTCATCATTTCGCACAGAGCGCCGAGCGGGAGAAGGGCGCGCATTACCTGCAGGCGGCAGGCGATCGCGCTCGCATGATATACGCCAACGACGACGCCCTTCGTTTCTACGAGCGAGCACTGACAGCATTGGAAGCGATCGGGCAAACACCGCTCAAACTGGCAATTGCAGAGCGCATTGCCGATTTGAGCGGCCCGGCAGGCCGCCGCGAGGTCGCGCACCACCACTACGAGACGGTGTTGCAGGCATACCGCGAATCGGCCAATCGCGTCGCCTCGGCGCGAGTTTTGCGTAAGATCGGTCGGCTGCTCTGGGACGTCGGCAAGCGGGACAAGGCAGAACCCTGCTATGCTGAGGCGGCAGCGCTCCTCGATGGGGCGGATGCCCCGATCGAGCAGGCGCATCTGTGGCAAGAACGTGGCCGACAGGCGTTCCGTAGCGGAGATCACGCTCTCGCGGCAAAATGGGCAGACGCGGCGCTGGATTGCGTACGCAATCTGACAACGGAGCATGTCTCCGAGGTTGGGTGTGATGCCACTCTTGTGACCGCCGAGGCACTCAATACCAAGGCTGTCGCGCTGGCTCGCCTCGGGCGAAACCGTGAGGCCGTGCGTCAGATTGAGCGTAGCATTGAATTGGCCGAAGCCGCCGGTCTGCTGGGCGCGGCTTGCCGCGGCTACACCAATCTCGGCGTGCTATACACGACCATCGATCCGGCACAGGCGATGGAGGTCTGTCGGCGCGGTCTTGAAGTGGCGCGCCGTATTGGTGATTTGGGTTTCCAGGCGCGCCTCCTCGCCAATCTGGCGGTCGCTTGTTGTACTTTCACGGATCGCTGTCCAACGGAGGGCGTGCCTGCTGCCGAGAAGGCCATCGAGATCGACCGGGCGCTCGACCAGCGCGAGCACCTGCCGGTGCCGTTGATCGTGCTTGGGCAGATCCATCAGTGCAACGGCCGTCCGGACCTGGCCGTTGGTTTGTTCCACGAAGCACTGGACGTAGCCCGCGAAACGGGCGAACCCCAACTGCTGTTTCCGTGCTATGATGGTCTTGCAACGCTTAATCTCGACCTCGACAATCTGGCCGAGGCCGAACGCTACTTTTCCCTGGCGCAGGGTATTTGCGCCCAGCACGGGCTCGACCCGGAAGCGCTCGTGGTGCTGCCTTTTCTCGACTAGCCGGGGTTGGAGGTTGGAAATGTCCGCGCGTAGTGACTTGGTGCCGCTTCAACCGGGCGACCGTGCGCCGAACGTGGTACTCGACGCCATTACCCAGGAAGGCAAGATCGCGCTTGCCGACTTTCGCGGACAAAAACCGGTGCTGGTCGGCCTGTTTCGAGGTCTGCATTGTGCGTTTTGCCGGCGCCATATCGCCGCCCAGGCGCGGCTTGATCCGGAGCTGCGCGAAAAGGGCGTGGAGAGCCTGACGGTTGTCAACACGCCGATCGAACGGGCGCGTCTCTATTTCCGCTACCATCCGATGCCGAATCTGCTTGCGGCCTCCGACCCTGAACGCGCTTCACATCGTGCTTTTGGACTGCCCAATCTCGAATTCACCCAAAACGAGACGAACTGGCCGTACAAGGTCTCGATGGCAGCGGCAAAGGATATGCGGGTCGACATACCAGGCGAGTTGCCCGGTCCTATGGATCCTCTTGAGGCCAGCGAAATCCTCAACAAGAAGGACCATTACGAACTGACCGAAGCCGACGAGCAGATGATAGCAACGGGACACGGGCAATTGATCGGTCAGTTCCTGCTGGACCGGCAGGGGATCGTCCGCTGGAGCTTCACGGAGGTTCCAGAGGGCGGGCGATACATGTTTGGGGCGCCAAGCCCGCAGGAGCTGATGTCAGCCGTGTCCCAAGTCGCCCAATAGACTTGCGAACGAGGTAAGCGGAGCGGGACGCTGAACAAAACGCGGAACCAACTTGTTACAAATCTAGACACTGACAAGTTCACGGTTCATGCGAGCACGGCCTCGACAACCGCAACAAAGTCATCGAGCGAACGATCCCCACGAATCTCGATGCGGGGTAGGTCGATGGGATCGCAATCGAGGTCCGCCGGCCCGTGTCTGCCGCCGAAGCCGATTCGATAGCCGCACTCCTTGGCCAGCCTGCCAAGCCGTCGGTCGGTGACTGAGAAGGGTGCCGCGAACGCCGCGGTTGGCCGACCGGTCCACCGTTCGATGAACATACGAGAGCGCAGAAGCTCGGCGGCCAAGTCAGAGCTCGACAGACCATCGATCGCGCGATGCGTCGCCAGATGGCTTCCGAAGAAGGCGCCTTCGCCGGCGAGGCGTCGCACCGTCCCGGCGTTCATAAGCTGCGTCGGCGGGCCGCTGTAGGCGTCCCACTGTGCACTTTTACCCACCAAGTCCGTCACCAGGAACACTTCCGCGGTGAGGTCGTTCGCGCGCAGGGTCGGCCAGGCATGGTCGGCAAAGTTCTGGAAGCCGTCATCGAAGGTGATGAGCACTGGGCGGCCAACGAAAGGCTGACGGTTGGCGATGAACCATTCCAGCTGCTCGGAGCTAATCGCGTGAAAGCCATTGGCGCGCAGCCATGTCATTTGGCTGGCGAATGCGGCGGGCGTGAGCCGAAAACGGGCGAGCGCGGCCGGACCTTCATCGGAGACGCTGTGATACATGAGGACAGGGATACGCTGCCGCCGCTCGCTACGTGCGACGTCGCGGCGCAAGGCCCGCGCCCCGCCCCAGACGATTTTTCGCGCGACCCCCATATCGATGCGCGCGCGGATTGGCACATGATCAATGACTGGTTCCGTCGCCACGTCACCTGGTGACAGGCGGCGGAAGCGGTCTATGCGATAGAGCTCGGTCTGGATCGATTGCTCGAGGACAAGACCTGCGGTCCCTGCCAGCGTCTCCGAGATCGCTTGTGCACCGAATGTGTTCCAGTCGAAGCCCGTCCTCTCAGGATTGTCACGTAGCACGAATGCGTGTGCGCTGATGAAGCTGCCGCCAGGCGCCAATGCCTCAACGACTTTCTTGGCGAAGCGTTGCAACTCGGCGAGATCATCCAGGTAGTAGAGCACTTCCGAACAGAAGATCAGATCCATCTCGCCCGGCAGCGTATCGGCCATGAAATCCAGTACGCCGAACTCAACATTCGGCTGATCGCCGCATCGCGCGCGCGCCCGGTCGATGGCTATGGCGGAGATGTCAGTTGCGGTCAAATGGCTCACGCGCGGCGCCAGTTGCCGCGTGAAGTGGCCTTCCGCACAGGCCAGCTCAAGCGCCCGTCCAATGGGACCGGCAGGCAGAATTTCGAGCTGCCGCTCATATTTCTCCTGCTCATAGGACGAACCGTAATTCCAGGGATCCTCGGTCGCGAAATAGCCATTCCAGAACGACGTGCGATCCTTGTCGTGCCCGGCCCGTGCGCGGCGCAGCGCCGGGGGAGGCTCCGCAGGTTCGGCGCTCGACCGAACCAGCTCCCGCGCTTCCTCGGCCAGTTGGGCGAGTTTGCCGAAGTGACCGTCCGGATCGGACCGGCCTTCAAGCCGCTCGGGGGACACGACATTCAGGATCAATTCGATCCAATAATCCCTTGTCACTGTCCCAAGTACGCCGAATTGCACGACAGCCTCGATCTGGCCATCCATCATCAGATAGGCATAGATTTGATCGATTCCTTGCGGAAGTTCGACCGTGGTCGGATTTCGCGCGTCGACACGAATTCCAAGTGTCCGCGCCAGCCTGCGCGGCGCGGCGAGATCGTCGACGTCGAGCAGCATTTGCTCAAGATGATACTGGACGCGGCGAGCCGCGTCGGGATTGTTCCAGACCTTGCCGAGTTCGATGATCAACTCGGTGAGGGAGCCGCCGAACCTGTCCCACCTGGCAGCCAATTGCGCTGGCACCGACAGGCTTCCGACCGCTAGGCCATCGAAGATCACCTTGGCGATCTCTCGCGCCCATTTGCGTCCTGGCGGCAGCGGGCGCAGAGACTGCGGGTTGATCGAGCGCGAGCCGCTGCCGCAATCCGACGCGGCGTTCCACAACGCGAACCACGCGAGTGCTTCGGAGGCGGTGCCGCCGTTCGCCTCGATCGCTCCATTGGCGTGAGCCGACGCCGGGTGTTTGACCCTAGGATCGGCGGAAAAGCCGCGGGCGATCACGATTTCAGCATCTGCCAGCATCTGCGTCGAATTGCGGCTGAGCGCGTTGGGGCTGGTCCGATAGAAAGCGAGCGGCTCATCGACCATCACCCAATTTTTGCCCAGACGTGCGAGGCGCTGCCACAGGTCCCAGTCCTCGCAGGTGCGCAGCGACACATCGAAACCGCCCAACTCGACAATTGTCTCGCGGTCGACCAGCAGCGCGTGAATGGCGATGGCACGTCTGCGGGCGAATGTCTCGAAGGGCTGGATCGCAACCTCCGTTGCGATGCTCGACAGGGTGAGTTCGCCATCGGGCATCTCGCGCCGGGAACCGCAATAGGCGGCCACTGCATCGGGAACGGATTTCAGTGCGGCCAGCATTTTTGCGAGGAAGCTGGCATCCACCCAATCGTCGGCATCCAGAAACATGAGCCAGCGGCCGCGCGCTGTCGAAATCCCGCTATTGCGCGCGCCGGCGGCGCTATAGGCGCAAGACCTCAACGTCCGAAATCGAGCATCGTGCTCTACATAACCGGCGATGATCGCGGGGGTGCGGTCCATGGAGGCGTCGTCGACGATGATCGCCTCCCAATCCACTATTTCCTGATCGAGAAGGCAATCGAGTGCGCGCGCGAGCGTTACCTCCGCGTTGTGCGCAGGAATCACGATTGAAACCAAGGGATCATGCGCCACGCCGTCTTACCCGCGCCCGGTCCAAAGGCACAACAAGATGCGTTGATCTTTCTTGGCGTGCCGGCAAGCGTTGCGCCGACGGTTTGCTCGGCATTGAAAATCGGTACCATACCGCCTTGCGGTAGCATTGTCCTGGATCATCGAGCTTTCGTTTTCTTCGGCAAGAGTCGGCGAATGTCAAAACCGGATGACGGCATCGGATGGCAGCACTGCCCTGTCAAGATCGGGGCGAATTAGAGACAGGCAAAAGACTTGAAGACAGGCCGAATAGCAAGCGCGCATGCCCGACGGCTTGGAGCTGAGGTCGATGTGCCTGGGCATTTCCTTTCGCGCATTTCATCTGCAAAGAGATGATCGCGGGCGAAGACACGAGCGCAAGCTGATCCGGATCGAGCCGCATGTCGAAATCTATCCGAATGGGGACGCACGAACCGACTTGAGCCGAGAAAATTCCGGCTTGCGGGTCGGCTATTTTGCTGACATGTTTATCAGTTTCTAAATTAGCGCTGTGGCAATGTCAAAAGAAGGGGCATGGGATGGCCAAGGAATCTTCGAGTACCGCTTCTTCGGCAAATAAAGCGGACGCAAATCTGACAAGTAATGCAGACGGAAGCGGGCTGAACTTCATGGCGGGCCAGGCTCGCGAGAGCGGGCCTCCCGGCGACGCTGTAGGTGTCGACAAGATACGTGATCTGCTGTTCGGCAACCAGATGCAGGACTATGACCGCCGCTTTTCCAAGCTTGAAGAACGGGTCTTGCAGCGCTTCAAGGATGTCGAATCCGAGGCCAAGCGCAATCTTGAAATGTACGAGTCAAATGCAAAGAAGCAGGTCGACTCGCTTGCGGCGCAATTGCGGAACGAAAAAGACGCGCGAGCCGACGCCGATAAGGAGATTGATCGGAATCTTCGCGAGCAAAATCAGGCGCTCGAAAAGCAGGTGCGCGCGTTGTCGGATCAGTTGAGCGAGCTTGAGCGGGAAGTTGCGGACCGGATAAATCGAAACGATCATTTGCTGCGTGAGGAAATCAAGCAAAAGAATGAAAGCATTCAGATGCTGATGGAGAAAATGTTTTCCGATCTCGGCAATGTCAAGACCGACCGAAATCTTTTGGCTGGCCTGTTTGTCGAGGTTGCAAAATGTCTAAATCAGGATCCGGTCGGCAGCAAGAACAACTCGGAGCGTACCTGGAAAGTGAGTTGATGGGAACTTGACGTCGACTGTCGACCCAATCAGCCTCCCTAAAAGAGCGGCTTCGAACGATACAGAGATTGATCGCGAGGCTCTGGCCCGCCTGTTGATCGAAATTGCCCGGAACGTTGATCCGGACTATCGTGCGCGTCTCGACGGAATCCCAACCGCCGATCCTCGCATGGAAACGCTTCGCCAGTTGCTGGTCGGCCGCGAAATTTCGGAGCTTTCACGAGTTACCCACCTGCTCGACGAACCTGAGCAGCTTGCGGCGGCAGTGGGGGGCGTCCTCCCCGGTGCAGCCGCACGCGCGTCTCATGCGCAACTCGGCGAGGCCCTTGCGCCAGTTGTCGAGAGGGCTGTGCAACGGTCCATCCAGAAAAGCCCGCGCACGCTGACGGATATATTATACCCGGTGTTTCTGCCGGCTATTCGCAAGTCGATCGGCGAAAAGATCGACCAAACCTTTCAGTCGCTGAATGAAACCTTAAGACATATATTTACTTGGCATGGGCTCAAGTGGAGATTTGAAGCTTGGAGAACGGGGGCAAGCTTCTCAGAAGTTGTCCTTAGGCATTCTCTTGTCTATCGTGTAGAGCATGCCTTTCTCATTCACCGCAATTCCGGGCTTTTGATCAAGCATGTAACTGCCGAAAACGCAACCAGCGAAGATCCTCAACTGATTTCCTCGATGCTTAGTGCAATTCAGGATTTTGTAAAAGACTCATTTAACGAGAAAGAACAGAGCGGCCTGGACACTATCCGTTTCGGGGAGCTTCGTCTCTGGTCGGAAGTTGGGCCGTTTGCAACCTTGGTTGCGGTGATCCGGGGAAATCCGCCGGAGGAATTACATGAAATAATTCGCGATGTATTGCTTCGCATCCATGATGAATGCTCACAGGCCCTGGAGCAGTTTGACGGCGACAGTTCGCAGTTGGCCGGCGTCGAGACGCAGTTGCAGACCTGCGTTGATCTGAAGCAGGAAGAATCAAACCAGGGATTTCCGTGGCTGGTCCTGGCTGCAGTCCTGCTGGTTTTGATTCCCGCAGGCGGTTGGTTCTTTCTTTCCTGGCAATCCGGGCAGCGCTGGCAGGCGTATGTGTCGCGACTGGGGATCCAGCCGGGCATCATCGTTGCCGACCAAAAGGTGCGCGATGGCCAATTCTATATTACCGGCCTGAGAGACCCTCTTGCCGCCGACCCGCAGTCGCTGTTGGCCGGAACGCAGGTCGATCCCGCCCGCGTTCATTCACACTGGCAATTCTATCTGAGTCTTGAGCCGGAGTTCGTGTTGAAGCGGCTGACGGCGTCGCTGGTTCCGCCGGATTCAGTACGACTTTCGATCGTCAATGATCGCATCGTTGCCGAGGGGGAGGCTCCCGACACCTGGATAGATCGGGCGCGCGCAGCAGCCCAGCAACTTTCGGCAGGCGGACCGGAATTCGATATCTCCAGGGTTCGTGATGTGAGCCCCGAAGCACGCGCGGCGGAGCGCTGGCAGACTTATGTGTCGCGACTGGAGGCCCAGCCGGGTATTATCGTTGCCGAACAAAAGGTGCGCGATGGCCAATTCTATATTGCCGGCCTGAGAGACCCTCTTGCCGCCGACCCGCAGTCGCTGTTGGCCGGAACGCAGGTCGATCCCGCCCGCGTTCATTCGCAGTGGCAATTCTATCAGAGCCTTGAGCCGGAGTTCGTGCTGAAGCGGCTGACAGCGTCGCTCAACCCGCCGAAATCGGTTCGGCTTTCGATCGTCGAGGATCGCATCGTTGCCGAGGGTGAGGCTCCCGACACCTGGATAGATCGGGCGCGCGCAGCGGCCCGACGGCTTTCGGCAGGCGGACCGGAATTCGACATCTCCAAAGTTCGTGATGTGAGCCCCGAAGCACGCGCGGCGGAGCACTGGCAGACTTATGTGTCACGACTGGAGGCCCAAGCGGGAATCATCGTCGCCCAGCAAACGGCGAAGGGCGGACATTTCTATATTTCCGGCCTGAGAGACCCGCAGGCCGCCGACCCGCAGGTTCTGCTGTCCGGAACAGGGGTCGATCCTGCCCGCGTTCATTCGCAGTGGCAATTCTATCAAAGCCTTCATCCGAAGTTCGTGGTGAAGCGGCTGATGGCGTCGCTGACTCCGCCGGATTCAGTACGGCTTTCGATCATCAAGGATCGCATCGTTGCCCAGGGCGAGGCTCCTGCCGCCTGGATAGATCGGGCGCGGGTCGCCGCCCAACAGCTGTCCGCGGACGGACTCTCTCTAGAACTCTCCGAGCTGCGTGAGTTGACCCCTCCGGAACTGACTCATTTGAGGGAGGCTATTCAAGCGGTCAGCATTTTCTTCGATTCTGGCAAGGCTGTACCGGGACCAGAGCAACTGCCGGTTCTCGACAAATTGGCGAATCAGTTGAAGGAATTGGCCACGGACGCCCGCAAGGCAGGGGTAACAGCACAGTTCATGTTGACCGGCCATTCGGACGAGACGGGCCGTGAAACGGCCAAGTTGTCGATCAGCGCCGCGCGCGCGGAAACAGTTCGTGCGCTTCTCAAGAAGCGCGGCGTCGATCCGGAATTGCTCTTGGTTCGCGGCGCGGGCACCTTTGAGCCAGCGGAGACTGAAAATAGCCGAACCGGGAGCTCCGCGAACCGCAGAGTTTCGGTTACGGTAAACTTCCACTAGGGCGGAGCCCGGGATATTGCAAAAGAAGATCTGCATGTTGGGCGGGTTCGCTGTCGGAAAGACGAGTCTGGTTCGCAGGTTTGTGCAAAGCATTTTTTCAGAAACCTACTTGACCACGGTGGGAGTGAAAATCGACAAGAAGAGTGTCGCATTCCCGGACAAAACCGTGGATCTGATTTTGTGGGATTTGGCCGGCGAAGACGATATCGGCTCATTCCGCGTCAGCTATGTGCGAGGTGCGAGCGGCCTCGTGCTTGTCGTCGATGGAACACGCGCTGCTACTCTTGCCGTGGCGCTCACATTGCGCGAACGGGCCGAGGCTGAATTCGGCGCTATGCCGTTTGTATTGCTGTTCAATAAATCAGATCTGGCCGACCGGTGGGAAATATCGGATAGTGAAATTGACGAACTGAGGCAACTTGGATGGCAAATCTATCTGACAAGTGCGCTTTCGGGTGAACATGTTGATGATGCGTTTCGTCAACTTGCTTCGATGGTCAGCAAATAAACCATGCGTGTCTTGCCAAGAGAAATTAGAAGCTGGATTTACGATTTCTTCTACAACGAGCGCTCGGTCGCATATCTGAAAATCGACGCCCAACTTTGCGTAGCTGCGAAGGGCGGTAACGTTAAACATTACGGACTCTCGTCAGTTCGCATAGGTAAGCCTGTTGCCGAGCAGCTTGAATTCATGGAAGGTTTGTTGCCCTGCCCGGAGCTTCCATTTGATATGGCCATGGTCGAACTGGCCGGCGGGCGTGTCGCGGACCTCCATCTTTTTGCTGACAATGCCTGCGTGTGGCTGCTCTTTCTTGACGCCGCTGCCGAACGCGACAATAGGCAGCGGCTTCAACAGAAGGCTTATGAAATGACGCTTCTGCAAGAGAGGGAGCGTCAACTCAACGAGAAATTACAATCGATGAACGAGGCGTTGAGGGCGAGCCAAGAGGGATTGTCGCGTGAATACCAACGCGCCGAAGCCCTACTCCTCAACATTCTTCCGGCGTCGATCGCGGAGCGCTTAAAAGCGGACGAACAAATTGCAGACAACCATGCTGACGTGAGTGTGCTTTTTGCCGACATCGTCGGTTTTACGGAAAGAGCGCGGAGCGTCGGAGCCGTAACGACGCTCGCTATTTTAAATTACTTCTTCAAGGCGGCGGATCTGCTCTCGGAGCAATACGGCTGCGAAAAGATCAAGACAATCGGCGATTGTGTAATGGTGGTCGCTGGCCTGCCCGCCGCGCGATCCGATCATGCGGAAGCCCTTGCGCACTATGCACTTGAACTGCGGAATGAGGTCAAGCGCGAACGCTTCGCAGGAGAACCGATAAGACTCAGAATTGGAATTCACTCAGGACCAATCGTGGCGGGCGTCATAGGCAAAAGGCGGTTTGCCTATGATCTATGGGGCGACACCGTTAATCTCGCCGCACGTATCCAAACGTCCGCGGAGCCCGATGAAATCCGTATTTCGGATGCAACTCATCAACTGCTTGGACCAAATTTTGCTTGCGACCCACTCGAGGAAACGGAATTGCGTGGTACAGGTCGTGTGCGAATGTGGCGGCTCCCGGCCTGATTTGCGGCATGGCAGCGCCGACTCGGAAGCGCATTGCATCTCTAGCAACACATGGTTTCCAATGTCCGCAGCGGTGCGCGAAGCAGTTGACCACCGAACGTCCGCCAAAGGTCTGTCCTGGTCAGCTCAGGAAATCAGTTCCTGAGGTTTAACATCGATGCCCAGTTCATAGAACGGCCGGAGACCTGGGCCGAGGTCGGAATGCCCTGTCCCCGCGGCCAAATAAACACCGCCAAGTACCCGGCGCAAGGTCCGGCTCGGAACGATGACGTCTTGCACCGCAACATCGGTTTCTTCAAGGTAGGGCAACAACCGACATAGATGTCGTTGCTTGCCGATTTGACCGGAAGGTTACAGCACGATGCCACGCATCACTCGACGATTGGGGGCCAGGGATCTGGCGCGTCCGGCACGGCGTCTCGGAGACCTGACTGCGATGTTTGCCTTGATTGCCAGGCCGCTCGTCTTTGGGATCGCCCTTTTGTTGGCTGGTCAGGCACAGGCGCAGGCGCCGGCGACGGTCCCGCCTGAAAGGGTCAAACAGCTGTTCGAGCTTCTCGACGATCCGTCAGTGAAGGCCTGGGTGGCCGAACAGCGAAATCAGGACGCCGGGTCAACGGGAGCGCCTGCCGAGCCAGGGGCTTCGCCGACCGACGCATCGTCCAGCGCCGTGGCCGCACCAGGCCCGATGAATACGATGGCATCCTCGACGCTCGATGGGATCAGGCATCATATCGAAAGAATCGTGCGAACTTTGCCCTTGCTGCCAAGCCAGTTCGCGCGCGTTCGGGCAGAGACAATGGAGGATATGTCCAGCAAGGGGCCTGCCGGCGTATTTGCGCTGATTGCAATGTTCATCGCTGCCGGCCTGGCGCTCACTTGGGCAACGTACAAGTTCACCCGCCCATTTCGTCTTTGGATTATCGCGCAACCGAAGGATACGCCCGTTGGGCGAGCCAAGAAGATTGGTGGCCGCCTGCTTTATTCCAGCATGCTGATAGCCTCTTTCGCACTGGGCAGCGCCGGCGCATTCATGTTGTTCGACTGGCCGATGCTTATCCGCGAGATTGTACTGACATTTCTGATGGCGGCAGTCGTTACATGGGGTGTGCGCATGTACGTCATGGCCATGCTCGTCCCTTCCTTCATGAACGTCGAGAACGCCGTCGAGGTTCGTGCTTTGCCGATCACCAACGAGGCGGCTGACCATTGGTCCTATTGGCTACCCCGGATCGTCGGCGTCTTCGCCTTCTTCGGCGCCGCGTTTATCCTCTTGCCAGGTCTCGGCATCGATCAGGACGGAATGATGGTCCTGTCACTGGGCGCCGATTTCGTGCTGCTGTTGCTCCTGCTGCTTGCCATTTGGCGTCGGCCAAGAACGCAGCGAGACGGTGCGAGCCACATCGGTCACACGGAAGCGACATGGCTATTGACTGCTTATTTCGTCGTCCTGTTCCTGCAGCGTATCGCCGGCCTTAATACATACTTCTGGTTCACCTTCGCCGCATTCTTCCTGCCTTTGGCGATCGTGGTGACGCAGCGCGGGGTTAATTTCGTTCTGCGGCCAGGTTCGGAAGATGTCGGCCGGCCCACGATCCCGGCGGTGACGATCGCTGTCATCGATCGCGGAATCCGAATGATTTTCATTCTGGCGGCGGCTTACCTTCTCGCACGTGTCTGGGGTCTGGACATGCAATCCATGCGGGACAGCGATACGACGACGACGTTCATATTGCGCGGCTTGATCAATGTCGTGGTGATTGCCCTCGCCGCCGACTTCGGCTGGTCGATCATCAAAGCTTTGATTGAACGAAAGCTCGGCATCGAAACACCGCACCCTGTGATCAGCGACGAGGACGTTCCGGTCCTCGATCCGCAGCAGGCGCGGCTGCACACGCTCTTGCCGATCCTCCAGAACATTCTGCTCGCATCGATCATCGTGATGGCGGTGCTTATGATGCTCGCCTCGCTGGGAATCCAGATCGGCCCATTGATCGCCGGCGCCGGCGTCGTCGGTGTCGCCGTGGGCTTTGGGGCACAAACCATCGTCAAGGACGTCATTTCAGGCGTGTTTTTTCTGCTCGATGATGCGTTTCGTGTTGGCGAATACATTTCATCGGGCAATTACAAGGGTACTGTGGAAAGCTTTTCGCTGCGCTCGGTGAAGCTGCGTCACCATCGTGGTCCGCTGTTCACGATACCTTTCGGTGAACTCGGGGCAGTCCAAAACCAGAGCCGTGACTGGGTTATCGACAAATTCAACATCACCGTTGGTTATGACACCGATATCGACTTCGCTCGCAAGCTGATCAAGCGGATCGGCCTCGAACTGGCGGAAGATCCAGAGTTCAAAAACTGGGTGCTCGACCCGATCAAGATGCAGGGCGTACAGGAGTTCGGCGAATACGGCATCGTGTTGAGGGTCAAGGCCACAACCAGACCGGGAGGCGCCTTCGGTATGAAACGCAAGTTCTATGTACGCCTCCGCCAGGTCTTCAAGGAGCAGGGCATCGAACTCCCATTTCCGACCGTCCAGGTCCAGGGACTACAGAACCCACATGGGGCAGAGAATGCGCCGTTGGAGCTCACACCCGAGTTGAAAATGGCCGTCGCGCAGTCGCATACCAATCGGCGCAGAAAAAAAGCTAGCACAACGGAATAGGGAAGCTGTGACACCTGCCGGTCACAGCGCTGCTTTCACGACGAAGAACGTCTTGCCGATCCGTCAGAAATTTGCGCTCTTGATTTCAAACACCAATTTCGACGGTCCACGATTGCTCGGTTTCAGCGACTATCGGTAGTAATCGGTCCATTTCTTTCTGACGACCGCCGACCGAGCCGTACCGGCAGTTCCCAAAAAGACCGTCGCGAGATTTACATCGGGCTGCGGTACGCTTGAGACCGCGCCATCGACTACCTGCCGGACGTCAGTCGCGCGATATGGACAGCCCCGCGAGAAGCGGCGCGTACGCGGCGAGCCTGCGGGATACGAACTCCGTGAAGAGCCGCACGCGCTTGGTCTTACGCGTTTCGCCGTGTGTGAGAAGCCAGAGCGTTCCATGCATGTGCAGGTCGGCGCCCGGCACCCTCACCAGGAGGGGGTCGGCATCCCCGACGAAGCACGGCAGTGTCGTCATCCCCAGCCCTTGCCGTACTGCAACGATCTGCGCCTCGCCGTCCGTGGTCCTGAACGGAACCCCCGTGGTGCGAACCTCACCCTCGCGGGCCCAGTCCGGGATGCCATGAATGCTTATGACGATCCACCGGATGGGATCAGACGAACCCGCACGCCATGCGGTTAGTCGATCGCGAGACATGTAGACGCCGCCGAACAGCTCCGGTCCCTTCAGGCCGTGAAGATTGAGCGGCAGGGTTTTGCGGTCGTAAACGACGCGGATCGCGACATCGGCCTCTCGGTTGGTCAGATTTGCCAGCTCGCCGGACGACAAGATTTCCATCTCGATGTCCGGATGCAGACGCGCGAAATCGGCGAAGTCCGGCATGAGCAGGTGTGTCGCGAGGGGCGGTGCCAGCGTCACCCGCAAGAGTCCGCGTACGCCCTGGTCGCGCCCGAAGATTCGCGTCTCCAGCCGGTTCGACGACGCCTCCATCTGCTCCGCGAACTCGAGGACCTCCTCGCCCGCAGCCGTCAGGCGGTAGCCCGAGGGCAGCTTCTCGAACATCTGCGTCCCCAGCCGCTCCTCCAGTTGGGCAAGGCGCCGCAGCACTGTGGTGTGGTTAACCCCGAGGCGCTCGGCGGCAGCCCGGACCGAGCCTCCCCGCGCGACGGCAAGAAAGTAGCGAACGTCGTCCCAGTCGATCATGGTGCAATCCCGCACCGCGGGGTGCGCCTTCCAAAGCCCGTATCTAACACATCGAACAGCAATACGGGCGGCGATCATAGCCTATGTCGGCGAGCGCGGCCCAATTCCGAACGGCGGACACCGGTCATAGCGCCAGTCGTCCGGCCGGATCGATTTCGCACCACCGATGTGCGCGCTTCCGCACTCAACAACTGACGCCGGCGGACCCATTTCGAGGTTCTCGGGGGTGTCCCCGCACAACCAAAGGCGAAGGCCTGGAAGGATAAGTCATGGGAAAGCTTGAAGGGAAGGTTGCAGTCATCACCGGCGGCGCTACCGGCATCGGCCGCGCCGCAGCAAAGCGCTTCATCGAGGAGGGCGCCTTCGTTTTCATCTTCGGCCGCCGGCAGGAAGCGCTCGACGCCGCTGTGGCCGACCTCGGGCCCAATGCCCGCGCGGTGAAGGGCTCGGTCTCCGATCTGACCGACCTCGACCGACTTTACGCTGCGGTGAAGGCCGAGCGTGGAACCCTCGACATCGTCTTTGCCAATGCCGGGGCGGGAAGCCAACTTCGGCTCGGCGAGATCACCGCCGAGCACATTGACGAAACCTTCGACACCAATGTGAAGGGTACGATCTTCACGATCCAGAAGGCGCTGCCGCTGATGAGCGAGGGCGGTTCGATAATCCTGACCGGATCGAGCGCTGGCACCACTGGCGCCCCGGGGATGAGCGCCTACAGCGCGAGCAAGGCGGCAGTGCGCAACCTCGCGCGGACCTGGGCGGAGGACCTAAAGGGCACCGGCATCCGGGTAAACGTGCTGTCGCCCGGGGCCACTGCGACCGAGCTAGCGAAGGAAGCGCTGGGCGAGGAGGGCCAGAAGGTCTTCGCCTCGATGACTCCGCTCCAGCGCATGGCCGATCCGGCGGAGATCGGGGCGGCGGCGGCCTTTCTCGCGTCGTCGGACAGCAGCTTCATGACTGCCAGCGAGGTCGCCGTTGACGGCGGTCTTGCGCAACTCTGACGCGCTAACCCAGCGCCGTTGAAGGCCGGGGAATCAATACCAACACAAATCGGAGAAGATTATGAGCTACGCAATTGTAGGATTCGGTAAGATAGGCCAGGCCCTCGCCCACGCCTTTGCCCGTAAAAACATCGACGTGACCGTCGCGAGCCGCCGTCCGCCCGAGGCGTTGGCGCCGCAGGCTCGGGCGATTGGACCCACGATCGTCACCAAGTCGTTGCGGGATGCACTCGAGGCCGACACGATCATCCTGGCGGTCCCGTTCGGGGAGCACCGCGAGGTTGCGAAAGCCCTGCCGAGCTGGGAAGGCAAGACGGTCATCGACGCGATGAACCTCTTTCCGGTCCCTGAAGAGCTGGACGGTCTCCCGTCCTCCGCTTTCGTCGCGAAGGCGTTCACCGGCGCCAAGTTCGTGAAAGGGTTCAATCACCTGATTGCGGCCACCCTGGCTGCCGATCCGATCGTCGAGGGCGGCCACCGGGTCGTCTTTCTGTCGAGCGACGACGAGGACGCGACCGCTCCCGTGGCGGCCTTGGCCAAACAACTCGGGTTCGCACCCGTCAAGCTGGGAAAGCTCAACGAGGGTGGCGCGCTGGTGCACGCACGCGGCCGTACTTGGGGCCAGCTTATCTTCCAGGATTTGTTCAAGAAGGAGTGACTATCGACATCAATTAGTCGATTTTTCGCTTCGCAGGCACGCGCACATTCGGCATAGCGCCTGATAAAAGACCGTCAGCAGTAAAGCGCATGGGCGAGAGAGACCGTTTCGCGACGGCCTCTCCTACGTCCGCTCCACCGTTATCGGCCGTCGTCTGCCGTTTTGAAAACCCCTGAGGTGATCTGCCCTTTTGGGACTAACCACGCTTAGAGAATTCCTCGGCTGCGATACGAACCGCCTGCTGTGTCGCGGGATAGCCGCTGTAAGGAGTGAGGTTTACGAGCGTTTCCAGGATTTCTTCCCGCGTCGCGCCAACGTTCAACGCGGCGTTGATGTGCACGCGAAGCGGAATCTCTGTCGTGGCAGAACCAACGGCTGCCAGAGCAGCGCAGGCGCTGAGTTCCCGAGACTTCATGTCGATTCCGCTCCGCGAAAACACCTCACCATAAGAATGCTCGACGATCATTCGACCGAGATCAGGTGCGACATCATCGAAACTGCGGACCACGGCATCGCCCGATGAACCGGACGTTTTTGCAAGCGTAGCACGCCCGCGTTCCAACCGGTCTGCGCGGCTCGCGACCACGGCGGGTGGGGGCACGTTTGCCGCAATCGTTGGCGACCCGGCAGCGAAGATATCCTTGGCGACGGCGAAGGCGTTGAGCGCTGCCGGAAAACCCCGATAGACGCTGAGCTGGATCAGCACCTCGATGATTTCCTCTCGCGTCACGCCATGGGCAAGCGCGCCGGCGAGATGAAGACGGAGCGCCGCCGCACGATTGCCGCTGGCAGCAAGCATCGAGATGATTGCTAACAGTTTGGCTTTTTGGTCGAGGCCGTCGCGCGCCAGCATTTCACCAAAGGCGAACTCGATGGAGAGTTGCGCGAGGTCAGACGAACCGGCAGCAAAGCCATCGAAATATGCCTGCACATCGCCTCCAGAGAGCCGGTCGAGCGCCTCCAACCCGGCCTGTCGGCGTGTCGATCCATCGCCCGCGAAGGGCTCGATGGGTTCAAAAGCGAGCTTGCGCTCAGCGAACACCGCACGAATAAAGCCGATCGCATTTACCGTTGGCGGGAAGCCGAGGAGCGCTACAGATATAAACATGAGTTCGATGAGCGCCTTCGGCTCGCCGCCGGCGTTGAGGAAGCCCGCCATATGAAACTTCAACTGCGGCTGGGCGCTTCCGTCGGCAAGCAGCATTGAAATAGTGCACAGCTGACGCAATGGGAGGTCGAGACCTGGCCGCGATAGAACGTCTCCGTATGGGTATTCTACGGTGAAACGAGAAAGGTCGACGGATGTCTCGGCAAGACTATTAATCGGCGCGTCGAAATTCTCTCCGCCAATCTGCCGTAAGATTTCAAGACCGCGCGAATAACGACTAGCTTGAGATGTTGTTGTCATTGCATATGCCTTCTGATTGACCGTGGCGAGAGTCCCGCCCACGGCGACAAGGGCAGCTCCAAAGAACTCTGGCCGGGTGCGGTGCGCTGTGCTCGGTTATTGCTGCGTTAGGGCGACACGACATCGGCGATCTCTTTCACGAAGCGTCCCGGACTTGGCCGCGAAACCAAAGAAGGCATCGCGGAACTAGCCATAGTCGAAGGCGCTCGACAAGGAATGCTGGTCGCGACCGCCCCACACCAGGCACAGCCGGATTTGATACAAACCCTCGGAACGTGACCTCTGCAGTCGAGGGTTTGTATCATCGGAGCCGACGCTAATGCCGGCTGATCCCAGTCATCGCGAATTGAGAACTCTCGGCTACTTTTGCTGTGCTGGTATCGCCTACAGCGCGATATCCTATCCTACTTTACTCCACAGCACGCCCCTCACTCCCACTCGATTGTTTCTTGAGTATGGCAACGCACTGATCTAACGGCGCAATTTTTTCTACACTCAATGGAGAACGAACGCAGAGCGCGCTCGGTCTCCCCTTGAATGCCGCTAATCCGTGTGTTACATACTGAACCACATGGTTCAGTATGCTCGGATCCGCTTCGATGCCTCGTTCGCCGCGCTCTCGGACGCCACCCGACGCGGCGTTCTGGAGCATCTCGGACGTGCAGACGCTTCGATCACGGACCTTGCCGAGAAGTTCCACATGACCCTCACGGGCATGAAAAAGCATGTCGGCGTCTTGGAGCAGGCGGGGCTCGTGACCACGGAGAAGGTCGGACGCGTGCGGACCTGCAAGCTCGGCCTGCGCCGACTAGAGGAAGAGGCGGCATGGATCGAGAGGTACAACCAGCTCTGGGACGCACGCTTCGACGAGTTGGATAAGGTTATCGAGGAACTGAAACAGAAGGAGAAGGTCGATGGACGCAGGAAGTGAGAGTGAGCCTACCCCCATGAAGAACCGCACGACGGTGGAACGGAAGTCCGAGCGTGAGCTAGTCGTTACGCGAACCTTTGACGCCCCGGCGCGCATCGTGTTCGAGGCGTGGACCAAGCCCGAGCTGTTCCAGCAGTGGTGGGTGCCGAAGTCGATGGGCATGCTCCTGCGTTCCTGCGAAATGGATGTTCGTGTCGGGGGCAAGTACCGTCTCGAGTTCGAACCCGATGCTATGGCGTTCTTCGGCACGTACCTCGAAGTGACAGCGCACTCGCGCCTCGTCTGGACCAATGAGGAAGATGGTGAGGGTGGGCCCGTGACCACGGTGACCTTCGAGGAAAAAGGTGGCAAGACGCTGCTGGTCCTGCACGAGCTCTATCCCTCGAAGGAAGTTCTCGAGGCTGCCGGCACCGGGGCGGCGGATGCAATGGTCGAGACGTTCGAGCAACTGGACGAGCTTCTTATCACCCTGGGCGCGCGCGTGGGACGGTCATGAAGTCGTCGATCTCGCGGTCGGCCGCTTGGCTCTTCACTACGCGGAAGAGAACCCCGACGAGGTCGTCGCCGCCCTCTGCGGACCTACGAGACCATCATCAACCTCATTGGCAACACGACCAACCGAGGTGGTCTCGTCGTGCGCGTCCGCCTCAACCACCTTTTTGCGCGCCATTCTACGCTGGAGCACTACCGCATTCGGAAACGCATTCTGAGGCCGACGTGCGCGGTGGGCCGCAATCAAATGTCCTCGTCGAGGATAGTTCGGCCGCTCAGTCGGAACGGTGGTAGCGCCAGAAGCCTGACCGCCATGCTGATTGCAAAGCTGGCATCGCGCAGGCGGCGAAAAATTCGATGCATTCGCCCCTTCGTCAGACATTTTCGATCTTGAATATAAAGGAAAAATTCGCCAAGTCGAAACTTGCTCGGTTTCAGAGACTACCGGCATCGATCGATCGAATTTCGATTTGCGCCTTGGCGAAGCATCGTTTGCTCAGCTGCCGGAATACCGTCAACAACGGCCGAATCGCTGCCGTGGGCCGGAGCCGGATTGGACTGCGGACGCACTAGCAGATAGAGCGCGGCGAAGTGTGTGATCATGAGCAAGGGCACATAGACAATCGGGATTACATAAGTGGCGGCCAACTGTCCCGAAAGCGCCGCAAGATTGAACACGGTGCCGTGATAATAATCGACGAAGAGATCGACTATCCCCACAATGTTGTAAGCAAGCACGAGTGGCCAGAAGAAGAAGCGCGCCCTGATCGTGAGAAGCGCCAGGATGGCCAGCAGTCCTGTTGCGAAGTCGCCATATGCGGCGAACTCTGCAAAGCCAGCGGGCAGATCGGGGCCGACAACGCCCGGAAGGATAAAGACCAGCCCAAAAAAGCGGAAAGCGTGCAGGATCGCGATGGCGCGCTGCGCCTCAACGCGGTCCATCGGCTTGAGCCTGGGCCAGAAATACACACCGAAGCAGATGAGCCACGGCACGTAGCCCAGAACAAGTTGAATGTCGAAGATCGTTGCCGGTGACATGAAATCTCCTATCGCGCCTTGATTCATGCCGCCTCAAGCACCGCTATCAGAATGCCGCGCCGTTTCCGCCCGGCTGCGCCGGATCAACTGGCGCAGTGACAGCGTGTGCAGCAGGATCGAGCATGGCACCATGAAAGCCGGGGTCAGCACATCGGGATAAGCGCCGGCGCCTGCGCTGTTCACCACATTCGGAACACGATACCAGCGGGAACAGCGGCGACGGGCATCAGCGGTCCTTCCATATGCTTTCTCAAATCAGATGTTGATTGACGCGGCCTCGAACACCGGAGTCAGAATGCCGAGCTGGCCTTCCATGAGACTTCGCCCCAGCGCCGAGATTCATGCACTAAACGCTGGGTTCACCGTCTGCCGAGTTATTGCTTGGCTGACTGGCTCCCAATAGCAGGCGCAATGGCATCAGCGGACCGACGGGAATGTACTCGTGATCCATCAGATTCTCTTGAGCGAGCGGCAGGGCCTCCATGATCGAACTCGCTTCCGCCACGTCTTTGACGTTCAGAAGGAAGACGGCGCCTCTGCCGTCGTCCCGCGAGTGCCATTCGCGGATTTTGCCTTCAAGATAGAGTTGGACCGTCGCGCGTATCTCAGCGGGTATAGCGGCCATAACCTGCTCGCGCTTCACGCCGGGCTTTGCCGTCAACAGGGCAAACACGCCAGTGGTCGTTGCGGTGGAGGTCTGGGATTGGGTGGGTGACGGCTCGGCCATCGGGAAATCTCCATTCAGGATTTGCCCATCAAATCTAGGATCGCTTCCGGTAAGCGACTATCCGCGATAATATTGATGGGCCATGAAGCAGAACTTCACCGTGAGGCAAGGCGCGCTCGACGGCGTCGAGGCCTTCCTGAGCGTTGCTCAGCACCGCAGCTTTAGCAGAGCAGCCGCGGAACTCGGGGTGACTCCATCGGCGATCAGCCAGGCGGTACGCGCGCTCGAGGCGCGCGTCGGCGCAGCACTCTTCATCCGCACAACACGCAGCGTCGGTCTGACCGAGGCCGGCGAACGTTTCTTGTCGCGCGCAAAGCCCGCCTTCGAGGAGCTCGTCGCTGCAAGCGAGGCCGCGCGTGACCTCGGGCAGCGGCCGGCTGGACTATTGCGTCTCTCGGTACCGCGCGCGGTGGTGCCGATCCTGCTGGAGCCGCTGATCGCATCCTTCTGCCAAGCCAATCCTGAGGTCGAGGTGGAGATCGCCGCGAGTGAGGAACTGGTCGATATCGCGGCCGGAGGATTTGACGCAGGCATCCGGCTCGGTCAGTTCATCGCAGCGGACATGATCGCGGTGCGGCTCACGCCGCCGTTTCCGCTCGTCGTCGTGGGCAGCCCCGAGTATCTACGCCGGCAGGGGCGGCCGGAGCGTATCGAAGATCTGCGTGAGCATGCCTGCCTGCGCATGCGCCGTTCGAACGGGTCGATCGCGCCTTGGTCCTTTGTCAACGGCAACAAGCCGGTCGAGGCGCTCATCTCGGGACCGCTCGTCGCCCACGACTTTCCCACCGTACTTGGCGCGGCAGTGGAGGGCATGGGGCTCGCGCAAGTGCCTGCGCCGATCTCAGTTGGGCCAGTGAAAGCCGGAAAACTCGTGCGCGTTCTGGAGCGGTTCGCGCCGATGGCGCCGGGCGTGTTTCTCTACTATCCCAGCCGCCATCAAATGATGCCGAAACTGCGAGCCTTTATCGATCACGTAAAGAGCGGATCGGACGCTGCCAACAAAAATCCAGTTCACATCGATAACAAGCGAACACGCGACGTGAAAGTGCGCTGACGTGGGAAGCGCGGACCGGAATAGAATTGAAGTCACTATGTGCTACAAACCATGATGCGAGACCTATCGACTGCTATGGCAGAGACAAGGTCGCATCGAATTCGACACGCTAACCTATCGTATCCCGCTACTCTCTCCTCACTCCCACTCGATTGTTCCAAATCTAGTTAGGCCATTGATATAGCTAGATTTTTATTCGTTGCCGCGCAAGAAGCCGACCTATGGGCCGTCAAAACGTTACAGTCTTGATTTCCGAGGGAAAAATAGCACGAAAATTTTTTGTGCGGTTTCGGCATCTATCGAAGTCGATCGCCTTTCCGGACCCACTTTGGGCAACTCAGGTGGTTTCACAGCGAACGAAGAAAGTACCCGTCACTAACTTTCATAGCACAGCGCGCCACAACGCGACCCGCCGCGGCAGCGTCATCCAGGCGCCATCCCCTCTCCGTTTTGTAGGTGAACTGGATACCGCTGGCAGTGCAAACTGGACACTCCCGGCAGCATAAACTGGACACCTCAAGACCCACCCGCTCCGAGGGCGCGACAGCACGGTTCAAGGTTCAATGCCGCGCCCTCGCTTGCTGAACTTCTTCCCGGAGGGGGCCGGGGGAGGTTGAATAACCTGGGGGAAAGCCTGTGGGTCTTTTGGGACCGTTTGCGGACCGGGCCTAGGAATCGTTTTGCTCAACTGCCCCTTCGAGACGGCTGACCGGCCAAAGACGCCCCTCAGGGGAGAGGGGCCCCGCGTTCCGTGACACCGGCCCGCAACCTTCATAATGTGATGGCCCGCGGCAACCGGAGAAGGGAATCTGTGCTCTCAAACCAGCATCGACTGCTGGGCGAAGATGCCCGCCATCGCGCCGTGCGATGATGCCGTGGTGACCGAGGCCATGAGGGGGTTGGCGAGGTCGCCGGCGGCGTAGATGCCGGGAATGCTGGTTTCGCGGCGCTCGTCGACCTTGAGGGCGATGCCGAGGGGCGTATCGACCGTGGCGAGGCCCAGTGATTCATGCAGGCTTGCGGACGGCTTGTTGCGCGGATGGGCGAACAGGATGTCGACCGCGACATTGCGGCCAGTATCGAGATTGACGGTGGCGATATGGCCCCCGTGATGGGCGATCTCGGTGATCCGGCCGTCGACGACAGGTATGTTGCGGCGCGCCAGATCGGCCCGGATATCGGGTGGAATGTCGTGACCATCGGCGAAGAGCGTCAACGTGTCGGTCCAATCGTGGTACAGCCTGACATAATTGTGCGACTGCGGGCCGGACCAGACAAGGCCCCAATGCTGGCCGGCGACTTCAAAGCCGTCGCAATAGGGACAGGGCACGATGGACGTGCCCCAGCCTTCGGCAAAGCCCCGAACATCAGGCATCTGGTCGGCGACGCCATAGCTCAGGATCAGGCGGCGCGCCGCAAGGCTTTCGCCATCGCCAGTGAGGACGGAGAAATCGTCGATGGCGCCGGAGACGCTGTCGGCACGGGCACTGACCAGCCTGATCGTGGGATAACGCGCCAGCTGCTGTCGCGCCTCTGCCAGGATGTCCAGCGGTGGCTTGTGATCGTGACCGAGCAGGCCATGCGAGTGGCCGGCGAAGCGATTGCGCGGCAGGCCGGTATCGAGAACGGTGGCCTTGCGGCGGGCACGGCCGAGCTGCAGGGCGCCGGCGAGACCGGCAAAGCTGCCGCCGATGATGATGACGTCATCCATGGTGATAAACTCCGTGTTGTGGATGGAGGGGGTTGGGCTGGGCCTGGCGCAAAATATCGTCCAGCGATACGCGCTCGAGACGGGCAGCGAGCAGGGCTTCGGCATCGACGAGCAAGTCGCCCATCACTGTGTTGACCGGCCGGACAATGCCGCATTCGATATCGCCGGGCGGCCCGGGGAAACTTGATTTGGGGGACAGGTTGAAACCTACCCATTGGCTTGCACATTTCAGATACTACATGGTATCGTAATGCAAGAATTAGGATACTGTCAAGTACTGGAATTGTCGTGACCGAAAACAGCCAGGGCCGGCGCGGCCGGCCCGCCAACGAGGCGCTTGGCCAAACGATAGCCGACGCCGCGTGCGAACTCTTTGTGGAATTGGGTTTTCAAGCGACGACATTGGACAAGGTCGCCCAGCGGGCGAAGATATCCAAGCTCAGCATCTATCGGCACTTCGAGAACAAGGAGGCGCTGTTCAGCGCGGCCATCGCGACCCGCTGCCATCAGTTTGCACCACAGGCCCTTTTTGAAGGCGTCGACGGTTCGGCCGAAGATCAGCTCATGGCGGTGGGATCATCCCTGCTTCGCACGCTGTTGAGCCCGGACGTCCGCAGTGTCGAAGCCATGATCATGGCCGACAAGACGAATCAAAAGTCGTTAAGCAAGCTCCATTACGAAGCCGGCCCCGCCCATGTCATCGCCCAAATCGAGGCCCTGTTGCGTCAGTTGCACGCGAAGGCGGTTCTGAACGTGCCCGATCCTCTCCGGTCCGCCCGCTTGTTTGCCGCGCTTTTCAAAGGATCTGATCTCCTGATTGTCGCACGCTTCGATGAGGCGAGAGCAGAGGACGACAACGAAATCGAATCCTATTGCCGGTCGGCCGTCGCCATGTTCATCGCCGCGCACGGTGGCAACGACCACGCGGCCGGATAAGCATTTGATTGCTCCGGGCAGCTTGGCCGGGACCGTCGTCCAGGCGCTTCGTCATATTGGGCCGGCGCGCGCAGCCGACCTTGCACAGATCGCGGCACCTCATCTTTCTCTCAAACGATTAAAAGACGCTCGCATCTACCGCGGTCCAAGCTCCCGGCTGGATGCGGTCGACGCTTCTCTCCATCGCAGATCCGGCAGCAGTCGGGACAACATTTGATAGGTGATGCGACCGTGCCATCCGACGATATGCGATCGGGTCCGGAACATCGATCGGTACTGCAGCCACAGCTGAACTATGTATTTTGATAACTAAAGTACCGTCAGCGCGGAAAATGTCATGCTACGGGCAATTTCCGTTATATTTCAAAGCGTTGACACACAGAAAGTACCGTCAAACCCTAAGAACGAATGACGGTACTTTTTAGAATGCTCTGTCGGATACGAAAAGCACCGCCAAAAGCTCCGAGCGGCCCTCCCACTCGATCCTCGCGACGTATTGTAATGTGCTGTTTCAGAAGCACAAAGCTTTTCGCCCTTCGCCAAAAGATCGACTCCGCGATCCGTCAAAAATTTGCAGGGGAACTTCGATGGTCGAAATCTAGTCGGTTCCAGCGACTACCGGCATGAATCGGTCGATTTCTCGTCTCATCGAGCCCATAGCGTAGTTTGGCGTGAGCGAGAGAAGTACCGTCACTACGCGAGATCAGTTGGGCCGAACCTGTGAAAAATGCCGACAGCCTGCGCGATAAGACAATTCAGACAGCTGCACAATCGGACACGGCCGCACAGGTTCAGGCGTCAATGAACTTCTGCATGCGTTCCGCCACGATCCGCCCTGCGCGGCTGTTCAAGTGCACGCCGTCGGTGTGAAACTGCCAGCCATTTCGGCGTGCGACATCGTCCGGGCTCTGCCGCAGCACCAGTACGCGAAAAGCATCGCGATAGAATGGAAGAAAGTTGAACGCCGTGTAGGCCCGGCCAGGCGAGGCGCGAACCGCCTCGGTGAGTGCCTCATGGAGGGGGACATAGCCGCAGCGTTCCTCGTGCGCGATGGCCGCCACGATCGCAGAATATTCTTTGATCCGCCGGTTGAGCTCGCTCTGGAACGGGTCGTCCGAATCCGGCGCTTCTCCTATCGGAGGGAGCGAGCAAAGGCCGATGTCCGCCGCCGTCTCGCGCTTCAGCCTGCGTGCTATCTCGGCCAGATCCTCGTGGAACCAATCGGGCGAAGGCGTGCGGGGCAGACGCTTCCAAAACGTAAAGAACCGCCGCACTTTGCGTGACACGAGCGTGAGAACATCATTCCCGCCGACCCAGACGATGACCTTGTCGGGACGACAGGCGAGCACATCCGGCAACCGCTGCAGAGCGTTGTAGGCCAAGTCGCCGCCGACGCCAAAATTCCGGAACTCAAATTGCCCGTTGCCCGGCCGCCGGCGGAGCTCCGCCATCCAATCGAATGCCTGGCCCTTGCCCGCCGTGCTGCTCGATCCGAGGCACGCCACGATTTTTCGTTGAGGACGCACCATCGTAACTCCGCCAGGCCAGAAGTGAGAAATCGTCGCCTTATGCTCTTCCCAAAATGGCTGGCCCAGTCATGAGTTTCAGGTCGGATTCCGCGGCGTTTTCCAACATCCATGGACAGGCATAATAATCTTCGATGCGATCGATGACGCGACCGGCGACATGGACACGAACCGGCCACGCGACCTGCCACCGGTCGCCTCGCTGGAAGAGCACGATCAGGACAGGCTCTCCGTCTATCGCCCCCAACTCCATGGTCCACGTCTCCGGGTTTCGCTCGTATTCGACGAAATAAGCAGAACTTCTAAGCAGGCCGTCGAAGCAGTCGGCGACCCGCAACCGAGCATCGGCGCTGGTGAGGCTCCGCACGCCATCCCAGTCATGGCGGTTGAAGAGGTCAACATAGCGCTGCAAGAGCCGCGCGGTGTCGGGATCAAGCGGACGGTTCGGTTCACCGGCAGGTTCAGGGGGCAAGTCGGCGAGCTTCGCCCGTCCGCGGGAGAGCGCGGATTTGACGCCCCCAACCGTCGAGTCCACGAGTTCTGCGGTCTCTTCCAGCGAATAATCGAACACGTCCTTCAGGAGGATGCAGGCGCGCTCCTTGGGCGGCAAGCGGCCAACCAGCCGTTCTATGGCGCGGCGTGCATCGGTCGCTGCCGGCTCTGCAGAGACAACGCCGATGTCGTCCGAATAGGCGTGCTCCGCGCGCTCGCGCACATCGCGTCGCCTCAGAAAGTCGATGCAGCGATTGTGAGCGATGCGAAACAGCCAGGGCTTCAGCCGGCGGGCATCGTCGAGGGTCTCAATGTTCGTATAGGCCTCGAACAGCGTCTCCTGCACGAGATCCTCACCGTCGAGGCGTGAGGCCGTCATGCGGGCGCAGTAGCGATGCAGTTGGGCGCGGACGCCTGACACCGTCTCGAGGAAGGCGCGATATCGCGCATCGAACAGGCCGGTCGGTCGCTCGGGCATGTCCTTCAGCTGCCACATCTGGGCTTCAATTTGCCAGTCATGCGACCTCCTGACCTTCCGCGCGTGTTTCCGTGGTTGCGGCCAGACCAAGCTTGGGGCGAACCCATTGTGCCAACCGCGCGATCGCGTCGTCGGCTTCGGGAGCGCGGCCGGCCATCATCTGGAACGAGTGCAGCATCCCCGGAAATACGTCTATGCGCACCTCGACGCCGGCGGCTTTCGCGCGGTCGGCGAGCGCTCGGCTGTCGTCGAGCAGGGTTTCGTCTCCGCCCACTTGCAGATAGATCGGCGGCAGGCCCTTCAGATCGGCAAAGATCGGGCTGGCGAGTGGATGCCGGGGATCGGTCCCTGCAAGGACTTGCGATACCAGCATATCCACGACCGCCTTCTGGAAGAAGGCGTCCTTCTCGCGGTTGCTTTCGTAGGAGTGCCCGCTCGCCGACAGATCATACCAGCCAGAGATGCTGAGGATCGCGGCCGGCAGCGGCCGTCCCGCATCACGGAGTTTCATCGCCGCCGCAACGATCAGGCCAGCACCAGCGGAATCGCCTGCAGCTATGGTGTGCTTCGGCGCGACACCCTGCTCGGCGAGCCATTCGAACGCGGTCACGGCCTGCTCGATTTGGCGCGGAAACTTGCTCTGGAAAACGTAGTCGTACGTAGCGAGCAGAGCGTAACAGCCGATCGCCTTAGCAAGGTGTCCGACCATCTTGCGATGGGTCCAGATCGATCCGCCGACATAGCCACCGCCGTGCAGGTAAAGCATGACCCGGTCTTTGGCTGCCGTTTTTGGCTGAACCCACAGCGCGGTCTTGTCGCCGACGTTCGTCTCGACGTAATCGACGCCGCCCGGTTCTGCCGTCAAAACGGACCACTCGGATGCTTCCTGTGGCGATTCTCGACCGCTGCGGAAAGCCTCCGCGAGCGTTTCGTAGTGTATCTTGTTCGCTAGGCTCTGCTTGCTGTTCATTTGTCACGCTCCAATTCGTCCAGGAGGGCGATGCCAAGGATGACCGCGCCCATGAACAGCTAAGACGGATGAACCCAGCGAAAGGATACGTGGCCTCCAGATGCAACGCCTCGCCGGTGGCAGTTGCCGCGGACCCCAGGTGTCAAACCCAGCAAGGCTAGGCTGCTCCACCCTTCTCTGTGGGACGTTCGTTCCAGACATTCGCCGATCGGCCAGATGCTTCGTCTATGCCGTCGCCGGGTGGCCGGGGGCTGGGACTATTGACTATTATCGCCGAGCCAACATCGCTTTAAACATGCTGCTCTATCCTCTTCTACTCCGCAGTACTCCTCGTCACTCCCACTCGATTGTACCTGGGGGCTTGCTCGTCACGTCGTAGACGACGCGGTTGATGCCGCGCACTTCGTTGATGATGCGCGTAGCGGCGGCACCGAGGAAGGCCATGTCGTAGTGGTAGAAATCCGCTGTCATGCCGTCGACCGAGGTGACGGCGCGCAGCGCGCAGACGAACTCGTAGGTGCGGCCGTCGCCCATCACGCCGACGGTCTGCACCGGCAGCAGCACGGCGAAAGCCTGCCAGATGGCGTCGTAGAGGCCGGCCTTGCGGATCTCGTCGAGATAGATGGCGTCGGCCTCGCGCAGGATCTCCAGCTTTTCGCGGGTGATGCCGCCCGGGCAGCGGATGGCAAGACCGGGACCGGGGAACGGATGCCGGCCGATGAAGCTGTCGGGCAGGCCGAGCTCCTTGCCGAGCGCCCTCACCTCGTCCTTGAACAATTCGCGCAGCGGCTCGACCAGCTGCATGTTCATGCGTTCGGGCAAGCCGCCGACATTATGGTGCGACTTGATCGTCACCGACGGGCCGCCGCTGAACGAGACGCTTTCGATGACGTCGGGATAGAGGGTGCCTTGCGCCAGGAAATCGGCGCCGCCGAGCTTCTCGGCCTCCTCCTCGAACACCTCGATGAACAGCCGCCCGATGGTCTTGCGCTTCTTCTCGGGGTCCGACTCGCCCTCGAGCGCGCCGATGAAACGGTCCGCAGCGTCGACCAGGATCAGCGGCAGATTGTAAT
Organism: Mesorhizobium sp. M0136; assembly: GCF_040322515.1. Lineage (NCBI taxonomy): Bacteria > Pseudomonadati > Pseudomonadota > Alphaproteobacteria > Hyphomicrobiales > Phyllobacteriaceae > Mesorhizobium > Mesorhizobium sp. M0136. Next base: position 8,851 of record NZ_JAMYTP010000003.1, on the reverse strand, counting down.
GCTGGCGAAACATCTCCACCACGCCTGATGCCTCGTCCTTGCGCATCAGCCCGTGGTCGACGAGGATGCAGGTAAGCTGGTCGCCGACCGCCTCGTGGATCAGGAGTGCTGCGACAGAGGAATCGACGCCGCCTGAAAGCGCGCAGATCACCTTGCCCTTGCCGACCTGCTTGCGGATCGTCTCGACCGCGTGCTCGCGGTAAGCGCGCATCGTCCAGTCGCCCTCAATACCGGCGATGTTGTGGACGAAGTTTTGGAGCAGCCTGGCGCCGTCCGGCGTATGCACCACTTCGGGGTGGAACATGAGGCCGTACATCTTGCGTTCGACATTGCCGAAGATGGCGAAGGGCGAGCCCTCCGATTTTCCGAGGACCTCGAACCCCTTGGGCAGGGAGATGACGCGGTCGCCGTGGCTCATCCACACCTGGTGGCGCTGGCCGGGCGCCCACAGGCCCTCGAACAACGGGCTGTCCTTGGCGATCTCGACGAAGGCGCGGCCGAATTCGCGGTGATCGGAGCTTTCGGCGACGCCGCCCATCTGCACGCACATCGCCATCTGGCCATAGCAGATGCCGAGCACCGGCACGCCGGCGTCGAAGACGATCTGCGGCGCGCGCGGACTGCCGATGTCGGCGGTCGAGGCCGGGCCGCCGGACAGGATCACCGCCTTCGGATTGATGCGCTTGAACGCCGCCTCGGCCGACTGAAAGGGCACGATCTCGGAAAAGACGCCGGCCTCGCGGATGCGGCGGGCGATCAGCTGGGTAAACTGGCTGCCGAAATCGACAATCAGGACGGTGTCGGGATGATTGGCTGTTTTCATGGCGAGCGTTTAGAGAAAGAAACGAGTCGGCGCAATGGGTTGCGAGGCCTCTCTCTCATTCCGATTCCGCATCTTCACGCGACAGATCAAACTCGATCGCCCCGGAAGCGATCGCCTGTTCCAGCAGTTGCACCGCCGCGGCCAGCTTCTCGTCGATGACGTGCAGATATTCGGTCCAGTCGCCGACATGCCTCAGATCGGCTGCCCCGTCGGAAATGCCGCGCAGGCCGATAAGCGGCACGTCGAACAGTTGGCAGGCGCGCAGGCAGGCGAAGGTCTCCATATCGACCATGTCGGCCGCGATCGCGTCGTAGGCGGAGCCGGTGACGATTGCCGCACCGGTCGACAGCGTCGCTTGCCTGATGCCAGGAACTCTGAACGGCAGCGGCACGCTGACAGGCAGATCGAGGAACGGCGTGGCGCCCTTCTCGAACCCCAGGGGCGAGGCGTCCATGTCGCGGTAGGCGACTGAAACGGCCTGGTAGATTTCGGTCTGCTCCAGCGTCCGGCTGCCCGCCGACCCGAGCGATACGACGAGATCGGGCAGCGCCTTTTCGGTCTTCAGCCGGGACAGTTCGGCGGTAAGTCCGACGCCGGCCTCGACCGGTCCGACGCCTGTCATCAGCGGCGTGAACAGCCGCTGCAGGTGTGGACCGTATTCGGCCTCGGCCGCCATGACGAAGAGAACGGACTTGCCGGACAGGCGAGACACTTTACCGGTCACGACGATCTACTCCTTTCTGGCCCTACCATCGGAGCCGGAAGGTAAGAAGGGCGACGTGCCCTCACCGACCCCCGGCCCTTCGCTATGGCTCCGGGCGTTCGTCGCTCGAAAAGCCCATTTAGGGGCATTTCGTCCGCTGCGCGGACCGCTCCTCACCCCTCGATGCCGTCGCGGCCGAGCACTGTCATCATCGTTCCGGTCATTGTGGCAACCAGCTTGGCCTCGCCATCGACGGCGAACGCATAGGCCTGGCCATCGGCGACGATAATGGTGCGGCCGGGCTTGGTCACCGAGCCGCGGAACAGGAAACGCTCGCCCCGGCCCGGCGCCAGCAGATTGACCTTGAACTCGATGGTCAGCACGCCGGAATTTTCCGGCATCAGCGAGAATGCCGCATAGCCGCAGGCCGAGTCGAGAGCCGTCGAAATGACGCCAGCATGGAGAAAGCCGTGCTGCTGCGTCAGAGCCGCCGAATAGGGCATTTCGATCTCGATGATGCCGGGCGTCACCAGCGTCAGCTCGGCGCCAATCGTCATCATCGCGTTCTGGCGCGCAAAGGACGTCCTGACGCGGTCCTCATAATCGGGAGCAGGAACGATCTTTGCTGCCATGGCCGTCGCCCTTCATTTCTCGGCAAATCTTATTGCAAAGTCATTTATCGCAGAGGGGTGGGCGGCAGGCAATCGCAAATGCTGCACTGCAGCATTCGGCCCCGGCTCTGTGTCCATGGCAATGGCTCAGCCGGCGCGGCGCAGCGCACAGAAATAGAAACCGTCGGTGCCGCTCAGCAACGGTGACAGCGAAATGCCGCCCGCAGCGCCTATCCGCATGGCCGCTTCGCGGCCCGCAAAACGGCTGTCCCAAAGCTGGCGGTGATCGACAGGGACAAAACCGGGATGGCGGTCCCGGAACGCCGAAACCTGGTCGCCATTTTCCTCGTCGAACACCGAACAGGTGATGTAGACCAGCAGGCCGCCGGGTTTGACGAAGTCGCTGGCGGCATCGAGTATCGTCTCCTGCTCGCCCTTGCGCGCGTCGAGTTGCCTCTGTGTCAGCCGCCATTTGGCATCCGGCCGGCGCCGCCACGTGCCGCTGCCGGTGCAGGGCGCATCGATCAGGACGATGTCCATATGCCTGCCGAGCGGCGCGAGTTCGGCCGGCCTGGTGACGATCTGCACATTGCGGTTTTCCGAGCGGCGGATGCGGTCGAAGATCGGCGCCAGCCTGGCCTTCTCGGCGTCGTGGGCGAAGATCTGGCCGCGATTGTCCATCGCCGCGGACAGCGCCAGCGTCTTGCCGCCGGCGCCGGCGCAAAAATCGAGCACCTGCATTCCAGGTTCGGCGCCGGCCAGTTCGGCCGCAATCTGCGAACCCTCGTCCTGAACCTCGAACCAGCCTTTCTGGAAGGCCGGTTCGGCCTGCACGTTCGGATGCCTGCCATCGCCTTCTATCGGCGGGATGCGGATGCCGTGCGGCGCGATCCGCGCAGGCTTGGCGCCGGTCTCCGCCAACTCGGCCAGCACCTTGCCGCGATCGGCCTTGAGCGTATTGACCCTGAGGTCGAGCGGCGGGCGTGTCGCCAGCGCGGCACCCTCTTCCACCCAGGCCGTGCTGAACGCCCGTTCGAACAGCGGCATGCACCAGTCGGGGATATCTGCTCTGACAGCCGGCGGCGCATCGGCGAGCCGGCGACCGCCGAGCGTTGTCAGTTCGTCGGCGGTAAGCAGCGGCGGCGCGAACTTGTCGCCCTCGAGCACCTCGTTCAGCGACTGCGCCGTCTGGCCCCATTCGAGCAGCAGCGCGCCGAAGCCGATGGCGCGCGGCGTGTCCTCGCCGAGCAGCCAGCCGGCCGAGCGCTTGCGGCGCAGCGCGTCATAGACGATGTTGCCGATCGCGGCGCGGTCGCCGCCACCGGCGAAGCGGTGCGACAGGCCCCAGTCCTTCAGCGCATCAGCCACCGGCCGGTGGCGCCGGCCAATGTCGTCAAGCACTTCAATGGCTGCCGCCAGCCGCCCGCCCAGTCTCATTGTCGTCTTCCATTACTCAGCAAAACAAAATCCGGCCCTGCTCTTAGAGCTTTTCGTGTCCTGATTGAAACAGTTCTGTTTCCCCGACGGCGAGACAATCCATGCAAGGGGTGACGAGGGTGGGTTGGTGCATCGCGAGCCGCCGCCACCAAGCGGGCGCCGGCATGCGTAACCAAACAATTCATTAATACATTACAAGTCTCTAATGTGCATGTCTGGCGCTCGCAAGCATAGCGGCTTGCGAAACTGCTCTGCTTTCCAAGTTTTCCGGTTGCGAATACTCTTTGCGCGGTGATTCGCGTCGCAGAAAAGGCGGAGCCGCGGGTCGATACGAGGAGAGGGCAATGAAGACTTATCTGGCGGAAGTTCTAGGCACGTTTCTATTGGTGTTCATCGGCACGGCTTCGGTGGTGACGGGCGGCTTCGGCGGCGCGCTGCCGCTTGGCCAGGAAGGTATCGGTCTGGCGTTCGGCATCGGCCTGATCGCGGCGGCCTATGCGATCGGCCCTATTTCGGGCGCGCACCTCAATCCGGCGGTGACGCTCGGTGTGTTCCTCGCCGGGCGGATGCCGGCCAGGGATGTCATTCCCTATTGGATCGCGCAGGTCATCGGCGCCATCATCGCGTCGCTGGCACTGTGGATCATCGTCTCCGGACAGGTGGGCGGCCACACCGGCGGCTTCGGCGCCAATGGCTGGGATGTGACGAAATGGGGCGTCAGCTCGGCCTTGCTGTGGGAGCTGATCGGCACCTTCACCTTTGTCACGGTGATCCTCGGCGTTACCAACGCCAAGCACACCACGGCCTTCGCCGGCCTCGTAATCGGCCTGACGCTGGCCGGCCTGCACTTCGCCATCATCCCGGTGACCGGCACATCGCTCAACCCGGCCCGTTCGATCGGACCGGCGCTGTTTTCGGGAACTGCGGCAATCGGCCAGCTGTGGCTGTTCATCGTAGCGCCGCTGATCGGCGGCGCCATTGCCGGCGTGGTTGCCAAGGCCGGCATCTTCGAGAAGGACTGACTTTTCGGAAGCCCAACGAAAAAGGCGCGGGTCGAGGCCCGCGCCTTTTTTTGTTGCGTCGAGAAATTCGTATGCCCGGATCAGGCCGCGAGGTCAAAACGGTCGGCGTTCATCACCTTGGTCCACGCCGCGACGAAATCCCTGACGAACTTCTGCCCGGCGTCCGCCGACCCGTAGACCTCGGCCAGCGCCCGCAGCTGCGCATGCGAGCCGAAGATCAGGTCCGCGCGGGTGCCGGTCCACTTGACCGCCCTGGTCTTGCGGTCGCGCGCTTCGTAGACTTCATCGGAGCCGGCCGCCGGATCCCAGACAGTGTTCATGGAGAGCAGGTTGACGAAGAAATCGTTGGTCAACGTGCCCGGCCTGTCGGTGAACACCCCGTGCTTCGACTGACCGGTGTTGGCGCCGAGCACCCGCAACCCGCCAACGAGCACCGTCATCTCCGGCGCCGTCAAGGTCAGCAGCTGCGCCCGATCGACCAGCATCGCTTCGACCGACATCGGCGGCTTGCCCCTGACATAATTGCGGAAGCCATCGACTTTCGGCTCGAGCGCGGCGAAGGACTGGACATCCGTCTGTTCCTGCGAGGCGTCCATGCGGCCTGGCGTGAACGGCACCCCCACGTCATGGCCGCCGTCTTTCGCCGCCTTCTCGACCGCGGCTACGCCGCCGAGAACGATGAGGTCGGCAAGCGAAATCTTCTTGCCGCCGAACTGCGCTGCGTTGAACTCGCTCTGGATGCTTTCGAGCTTTTCGAGCACCTTGGCCAGTTGCGCCGGCTGGTTGACCTCCCAATCCTTCTGCGGCGCCAGGCGGATGCGGGCGCCGTTGGCGCCGCCACGCTTGTCGGAGCCGCGGAAAGTCGAGGCCGAGGCCCAGGCGGTCGAGACCAGTTCTGAGACGGACAGGCCGGAGGCCAGGATCTTCGCCTTCAGCGAGGCGATATCCTGCTCGGTGACCAGTTCGTGGTCGACTGCCGGTATCGGATCCTGCCAGATCAGCTCTTCCTTCGGCACGAGCGGGCCGAGATAGCGGACGGCCGGACCCATGTCGCGATGGGTCAGCTTGAACCAGGCGCGGGCGAAGGCATCGGCGAACTGATCAGGATTCTGATGGAAGCGCCGCGAGATCTTCTCATAGGCCGGGTCGACGCGCAAAGCGAGGTCGGTGGTCAGCATCGCCGGGGCGCGACGCTTCGACGGATCGTGCGCGTCCGGCACGGTGCCTGCACCGGCGCCGCCCTTCGGGGTCCACTGATGGGCGCCGGCCGGGCTCTTGGTCAGCTCCCATTCGTAGTTGAACAGATTGTCGAAGAAGTTGTTGCTCCATTTGGTCGGCGTCGTGGTCCAGGTCACCTCGAGGCCCGAGGTGATGGCGTCGCCGGCAATGCCGGTGGCGTGCTTGCTCGACCAGCCGAGGCCCTGCGCCTCGATGCCGGCGCCTTCCGGCTCCGGGCCGACCAGCGATGCATCACCGGCGCCGTGGGTCTTGCCGAAGGTGTGACCGCCGGCGATGAGCGCCACGGTTTCCTCGTCGTTCATGGCCATGCGAGCGAAGGTTTCGCGGATGTCGCGCGCCGCGGCCAATGGATCGGGCGTGCCGTTCGGCCCTTCCGGGTTGACGTAGATCAGCCCCATCTGCACGGCGCCGAGATGGCCGTGAAGTTCGCGGTCGCCGGAATAGCGCTCGTCGGCGAGCCACTTGGTTTCCGATCCCCAGTCCACGTCCTGCTCGGGCTCCCAGACATCGGCGCGGCCGCCGGCGAAGCCGAACGTCTTGAAGCCCATCGATTCCAGCGCGACGTTGCCGGTGAGGATCAACAGGTCGGCCCAGGAGATCTTCCTGCCGTATTTCTGCTTGACCGGCCACAGCAGCCGGCGCGCCTTGTCGAGATTGGCGTTGTCCGGCCAGCTGTTGAGCGGCGCGAAACGCTGCTGGCCGGCGCCGGCGCCGCCACGGCCGTCGCCGATGCGATAGGTGCCGGCGCTGTGCCAGGCCATGCGGATGAAGAGCGGGCCGTAATGGCCGAAATCGGCCGGCCACCAATCCTGCGAATCGGTCATCACCTGGTGCAGATCCCTGATCACCGCATCGAGATCGAGGCTCTTGAATTCCTTTGCGTAATCGAAGTCCTCGTCCATCGGATCCGAGAGGCTGGACTGCTGGTGGAGGACGCCAAGGTCGAGCTGGTTTGGCCACCAATCACGGTTGCTCCTCCTAGCCGATCCATGTGGGACCGGGCATTTGCCGGCGCTGTTGTCGTCGGTTTTCGCGTCCATCTTTGCCTCCGATTTGTTGATTTTCCGGGATTTTGTTGATTTTCCGGGCAGGGCCAGCGAGCCGCGCCATCCTGGAACGGTTCCAGACTAGCCTGCTCGGCCGATAAAGACAAATTGCCTTTGCTGTTTATTCTGATAGGTTTTCCTTATGATCGGTTTGACCGTCCGGCAGATGCATTATTTCGAGGCGCTGGCGCAGACGCTGCATTTCGGCCGCGCCGCCAAGCTCGCCGGCGTCAGCCAGCCGGCGCTGTCCGCGCAGATCGCCGAGATGGAGCTGAGGCTCAATTGCCGTCTGTTCGAGCGCGGCGGCAAGGCGGTGCGGATGACGGACGAGGCGCAGGGCTTGCTGCCGCGCATCGAGCGCATCCTTGCCGACGTCCGCGACGTCGAGGCGACGGCCCGGCGCGGCCGCCCGGCGCTGGAAGGCCGCTTCCGCCTCGGCATCATCCCGACGGTGGCGCCCTATCTGCTGCCGCATGTGCTGCCGGAGCTGAAACGGCATTTCCCGGCATTGCAGCTCGAATTGCGCGAGGCGGTGACCGCGTCGCTGGTCGACGACACCAACTCGGGAAAGCTCGACGCCTTCGTCGCGGCACTGCCCCTCGATTACCCGGGCCTGGTCACCGAAGAACTTTTCTCGGACCGGTTCTTCCTGGCCGTGCCGGCCGGCGACCCCGCCTTCGCCTCACCGCCGGTGCCGCCGGAAAGCCCCGCGCTGGAAAGGCTGATGCTGCTGGAGGAAGGCCATTGCCTGCGCGAACAGGCGCTCGCCGTCTGCGGCAGCGTGCGGCCGGTGGCGATGGCAAGCTACGGCGCGACCAGCCTGACGACGCTCTTGCAGATGGTGGCGCACGGGCTCGGCGTCACGCTCATCCCGGAAATGGCGGCAGGGCCGGCCAGCACTATCCCCGACCTGAAGATCGTGCCGTTCCAGGAGCCGATGCCGCAGCGCACGATCTGCCTCGCTTGGCGGCGCAATAAGGTGCGCCACGACGAATGCGTCGAACTGGCCAAGGTCATCCGCGGGCTGGATGCGGCGGTGCTGGCGGCGTAGAGCGGCGCATGTTGGGTCCGGTTAGCTCCGAAGCGGACCCGCAAGTCCCCTTCGAAAGGAACGACTTCAACCTTTTTCCCAGGCTGCGAGCAACGGGCCTTTGCTTCCGTAGACAGGGTCCTTGCGCGGCCAGCCGACCCTGGGGATCGTGACGACCGCCCTGTCATGATCGGCAGCGGTCGTACACAGGTCATAGGTGCCGGATGGAGGATAGGCGCCGACGACCAGAAAATCGTCGGATGCGGAAAGACGCTGGTGCCCGGTGCCGGCCGGCAGCACCGCGACGTCGCCGGCCTTCAGCGACAGCGTTCGTCCCTTGCTGCCGCCAAACCGGACCTTGGCCGTGCCGCGCGCAACGCCCAGCACCTCGTGTATCCGCGAATGGTAGTGGACGTAACCGTAGATGCCGTTGCGCCAGCTATCGCCCCAGCCATTTGCTTCGAAAAGCGCCTCCATGACGGCCGCCGGATCGAAGTCTTCGGGCAGCTTCACAGCGCCGCGATAGACGACAAGCGGCCAGAACGGATGGTTGGGCACCAGGCCGTCATCGCTGAACCGAAACGCGTTTGGTTTGCGCGGCCTCAGCAGGTCGGCAACCTCTCGCCTGTCCGGTCTAGCGATACCAGTGACTTGCTCGACGGCTTTCTTCGTGGTTTGCAGAATGCTCATGGTGCGCCCTTGGGGTTGGTGGAAGCTTCATGCCGGGTTAACCGGCTGCGTGGCAGGTCGGTTCCGCTGGCGGCAGAGATCTGCGAACGGTGCGGCGGTCATGGCGGGCGTCGTGCCGCGACAAGGTCCCGCACGACGAATGTATCAAGCCGGCGAAGATCATCCGTACGCCTCCGGCGAAGGCCGCCTTGCGGGAGCATGGCATGGTAGCGAGGCTGCGCTCTTAAGGTCGTCCTTACGAGCGTAGTTA